>DATAOU010000150.1:0-33419 GCA_036265575.1 Pyrinomonadaceae bacterium | reverse complement strand
TCGCTGTTTGCTTACCGCCAGGTCTTTGCCGGTTTTTCAATCAAAACAGCACTAAAGTGTAGCGCCGCAGACGGCACACGTGTTGCCCTTTAGAAACATTTCTCACGGTGGAAATTTTATTTTGGCGGCGGAATCTGAAGGAGGATGTTTTATGGCAAAGTCGAAATTGGTAACAGGTCTTTTCAAGAACAGGATGGCGGCCGAAGCCGCAGTTGACGCAATCATGAAACGCGGATACACGCGTGACGACATTAGTGTGATGATGTCCGACGCAACTCAGAGTAAAGAGTTTGCGTTGCAGACACGGACTCATGCCGCTGATGGCGCCGGTATCGGTGGCGCGGTTGGTGGCGTCGTGGGCGCGGTGCTCGCGGCTATCGTTGCGGTCGGCAGTACAATTCTGCTTCCCGGCATTAACCTGGTAATAGCTGGTCCAATCGCAGCCGCACTCGCTGGAGCAGGCGCGGGCGGAGCCACCGGCGGCGTCATTGGTGCGCTAATTGGCGCCGGCATTCCGGAGTATCGCGCTAAAGTTTACGAAGCGGGCTTACGCAGCGGCGGCATTCTGCTAGGCGTCGAGGCTAAGACTGACGAAGAGGTTGATAAACTTGAGGAACTGCTCGAGGCGATCGGCGGCGAACACGTGCGCACTGAGTAATATGATCCTTCAATCGCGGAATGAGAAAAGGCTTACGACTGTGTGGTCGTAAGCCTTTTGTTTGCTGAGGTGAAAACTTAACTACGAACTTTGTCGCCGAGATCTTCGATTGCTTCTCCAACCTTACGGCGAGCAGTTCCGAATCCTTCGCGAATTTCGCCGCCCGCTTGATCGCCACGTCCCTCGTTTTCGAGTTCCCGATCATCCAGCGCACGACCTACCGTTTCTTTTGCTTGACCTTTTGCTTGATCAAACTTTCCTTTTACTTCGTCACGATTTGGCAAACCCATATTGCAGTCTCCTTTTACAAGCGCGGTGTTCCGACGCTGCCTTGATTGCAACGAGTGTTCCTCGGGCAGAAGGAACGCATTTAGCTGGCTTTTAAGGGGAATTTTAGCTGTGGGATGAAAAAGCCCTGCAGCGCTCAGTGGGCAAGCTGTATGTTTTCGCGGGGCTCTGCTTGATCTTAGGACAACTACTGGGGACGGGCTTTTTTAGGAATTTTCGCTTTGAGCGGGCTCAATAGCTTCGTCGCTTGCGCCACTCTTTTTGATAAACCGATCGTTCTTTTCGCAGATTGGCAGCCTCACTTCGAATCGCGTCCCTTCACCCGGTTCGCTCACGACAAATATCTCGCCTTTGTGGCGAGTGACGATGCCGTGCGACGCTGAAAGTCCGAGGCCGCTGCCGAGTTTCCCTTTAGTGGTGAAGAAAGGTTCAAAAATTCGCGACGCTGTCTCCGGCGACATACCGCAACCGTTATCCGCGACCCAGAAACAGCCGGAGTCGATTTCAGCTCGGGCGCCAATCTCCATAGTTCCGCCCTCCGGCATAGCGTCGACTGCATTGAAAAGGAGATTAAGCACTACTTCGCGCAACTCCGCTTGTTCACCCATAACATAAACAGGCGAATTGCTTGTGATCTTCAAATCGATCGTTCCTTTGCGGGATTTGCTTTGCCACTTAGGCCGCGCGATATCGACACTGGAGGTGAGCAGGTAACCTAATTCAACTGGAGCGAATTCGTTGGCAGAGTCACGACGTGCAAATTCGAGAATCCGTCGGAGCGTCTTAGTGCCGTCTTCAACCGCATTCGTGATCACTTGCAAGCTCTTGGCAGAAGCCTCGTCGCTGGCGTTGCGCAAAAGCAGTTGAGCGCGGCCCTGGATTACAGTTAAAGAGTTATTCAAATTATGAGCAACGCCGGCGGCAAGTTCGCCCACCGCACGTAACTTATCAGACTGGGCCATCAACTCGTGCTCGCGCTTACGGTCAGTTACGTCGCGAAGAAACACCAAAACTCCGCCGATTTCACCATCTTTCCAAAGCGGCGATGCATGGGCCTCGGCGTAACGAACCAGCCCTTCAGCGTTGATCACGCGCACTTCGCATTCTGTGTCAGCCCCAGCCAGGGTCCGGCCCAGGTTTTGTTCAGCCGTGTCTCTGGATTCGGGCGCGATGATGTCCACGAAGCGGCACCCGGCGATTGTCACGGGCTTGAGAGTTTCTGCGCGCTCGTTCATCCAGGTGATACAACCCTCGGCGTCGAGTGCATAAATTTCGTCCGGCGTGCGATCCGCGATGCTTGCGATAAACGACTTGTGAGCAATAGCTTCCGCTTCAGCACGACGCAAGTCGGAAATGTCACGGGCAACCACCAGAGCGCCAAGTCCCCCGTCATCATCAACCAGCGGCTCGACCATGATGGAGATCGAAAGGTTTTGTGCTGCTCCTGATTGAATCTCTACTTCGACTCGTTCTCCGCTCTCAATCGCACGGTCGACGACGCAGCCCTCGGCGCCCTCAACTCGCCAAAACATTTCGCAGCAAGGCCGGCCCGGATAAAGATCGCCGTCTTGCAGTTGTGCTGCAGTAGCGTTTCCCTTGATCAAGCGGCGGTCGCTTCCAAAAAGAAAAGCGCCATCAGGCAAAGCGTTGAAAGCGTGGTCAAGCATTTGGTCGTTCGTCCGCTGACTCACTAGAGGCGAGTCGGCGGGCAAAGCTTCGAGCAAACTGGACGCGTGTCGATGTGGCATTTATTTCTTACGGGAGGAATTGGATAACTCGAGGGAGGCCTGAATAGGCAAGCCCATATTAGCAAAAACCTTTGTAAACAGGCCACAAAAATCGATTCTCGGAGGACTCATGGTGTAGCGTGACTCTGAAATTTGGAGGTTTCTCGGCGATTTAGCAGCCATTCACCGAATCTCGGGCTAATCGCCCGCCATGTTGATGCCGGTCGTTTCAGCCAGTATCATCTCGGTCAAATCCACAACCATGGTGATAAAACCCCAACTGATTCCCGACGTGTCCCCGGAAATAGAGGACTGCATACAACGAGCACTCGCCGAAGATCTCGGTCCCGGCGATGCAACCACAAACGCGATCATTTCACCGAGCCTGAAGATTCACGGAGAAATAGTTGCAAAACAGGCTGGTGTTATTGCGGGTCTTGACGTTGCTGCAAGGGTCTTCTTCGCCTTAGATGAAACTATCGTTTTCGAAACGAATGTCGGCGAAGGAGAGTATGTCGCCAATGCAACCGTCGTTGCCAAACTGTATGGACCAGCGCGCGCATTGTTAACAGCTGAACGGACCGCGCTTAACTTTCTCGGCCGGATGTCGGGAATAGCAACGCTTACGAGACAGTTTGTCGATAAGGTTGCTGGCACCTCGGCGAAGATTCTTGATACTCGGAAGACTGCGCCCGGCCTACGCCTGCTTGATAAGCTCGCGGTCCTGCGCGGCGGGGGGAAGAATCATCGTCAGGGTTTATTCGACATGATTCTGATTAAGGATAATCATATTGCCGCTGCCGGCTCGTTGGCCCAAGCAGTGCAGTGCGTCAGGGATTCCGGCACAAATCTCGAGATTGAGATCGAGGCCGCAAACCTTCAGGACTTGGAAGTGGCTATCGCATTAGGCGTTCAGCGCATCTTACTCGACAATATGTCGCTCGAGATGATGACGGAGGCCGTAAAGCTAACAGCCAAACGCGCGCAACTAGAGGCGTCAGGAAATGTGTCGCTCGAGACTGTGGCCAGCATCGCCGCGACGGGAGTTGACTTCATCTCCGTCGGGGCGCTAACACATTCGGCGAAAGTTTTTGATGTTAGTTTGAAATTTGACGAGATTGAACCGGCACCAGGCCGGTAGAGAAAAAAATGATTGCTGAGACAGACCCCGAGAAGATGTATCAGGCTATGAAGGCGAAGCTCGCCAACGTCGTGCCCGACTTTGAACTAAAGATCAAAGCGGAGCTCGCGGCAGAAATAAATCGCCTGAAAGCCGAGAAAAATGCAGTGATTCTCGGACACAATTATATGGAAGCGGCGCTGTTCAATTCGGTGCCGGACTTCGTTGGTGACTCGCTGGAGCTCGCGCGGAAAGCAGCACAAACGGACAAGGACATCATTGTCTTTTGTGGCGTGAAGTTTATGGCTGAGACGGCGAAAATCCTGAATCCAACGAAGACTGTTTTGCTACCTTCTGAAAAGGCCGGCTGCTCACTGGCCGCGAGCATCACCGCTGACGATGTGCGCGAGCTGAAGCGAAAGTTTCCTGGGGTTCCGGTTGTCACCTACGTCAACACTTATGCTGATGTGAAGGCCGAATCAGATATCTGTTGCACGTCTGGCAATGCAGTAGCGGTCGTAGAATCATTAAAAACGGAAACAGTCATCTTCATTCCGGACGAGTACCTCGCGAAAAATGTGGCTAAGGAAACAGGCAAACACATCATCTTTCCGACCATGGACCCGCGGAAGACTCAGGACGGCGAACTGGACTACCAAATGATCGGGTGGCTCGGACGGTGCGAAGTGCACGACAAATTTACTGTCGAAGATATCGCAACCGTCAGGAAGCAATTTCCAGACGTCACCATTCTGGCGCATCCGGAATGTAGTCCCGAGGTTGTTGCCGCATCAGATTTTTCCGGAAGCACCGGCGCCATGATCAGGTTCGTTGAAAATAGTGCTGCGCCTCATTACTTACTGCTAACCGAGTGCGCCATGGGCGACAACATCGCCGCCGCCAATCCTGACAAAGACATGCTGCGACTTTGCAGTGTCAGGTGCCCTCACATGAATCAGATCACGCTTGAAGACACGCTTGAATCTCTCAGAAAAATTCAGTACGTGATTGATCTACCTGAAGACATTCTGCGAAAGGCCGCCCGTTCGGTTGAAAGAATGATTGCCATCGGCTAATCACAATGAAGGAAAAATCCTTTTGAACAGAACCGATGTTTTAATCATCGGTTGCGGCATTGCCGGCGCAACCGCCGCATTGCGACTGGCGCGCAACTCCAACCGTCTCGTCACCATTGTTACCCGCGCGCGCGATGCTCACGAATCAAATACGCTCTATGCTCAGGGTGGTATTGTTGGTCGTGGAGCAGGAGACAGTGCCGAATCGCTGCTGGCTGATATTTTGCGTGCCGGCGCCGGCGTAAGCTCGCCTAAGGCTGCTCGCATTCTCTCCGAAGAAGGTCCGACGCTGCTTCACGAGGTGTTGGAACAGCTCGCCCAAGTTGCGTTTGATCAGGACGCTAATGGCCAGCCGCTTTTTACTCAAGAGGCAGCACATTCTCAACGACGAATCCTACATGTTGGCGATGGCACCGGCAGAGCCATCATGAACGGCCTCATTACTGCGTTGAATCAGTGTCCAAACGTGACGATCGAATCGCAGATGACTGCGGTTGATTTGATCACTTTCCCTCATCATTCACGCAACCCGCTCGACAATTACGAAGACATAACCTGTCACGGCGCTTACATGTTCGATCGTCAAGAGCGTACGGTGCATCGCTGCCTGGCAACCACGACGATTCTGGCTACCGGTGGCTTGGGACGCATCTATCGCAACACCACTAATCCCCTGGGCGCGCGCGGTGACGGTCTGGCGATGGCCAACCGGGCTGGCGCGCGGATCACTAATGCCGAATACGTTCAGTTTCACCCGACGGCGCTGGCTGTGCCTGGCGCCGAAGGCTTCCTCATCAGCGAAGCAGTTCGCGGCGAAGGCGGTGTATTGATTACCCCTGAGGGACAGCCTTTCATGAAGAGTTACGCGCCCGAATGGGGAGACCTGGCGCCGCGCGATGTGGTGGCCCGCGCCATTCATCATGAAATGGAACAACACGGCTACTCCTACGTGTTGCTCGACATCGCCTCGAGAATGCCGGCAGACAGTATTCGCGAGCGCTTCCCAAATATTTATAGCCGGTGTTTAAAAGCTGGACTCGACATCACCCGCGAGCCTATTCCGGTAGTGCCAGCTGCGCATTACTTTTGCGGGGGTGTGTTGGTGGACGAGTGGGGCCGTTCCAGCGTTGATCGCCTGTACGGTGTTGGCGAGGTCAGTTGCACCGGAGTTCATGGCGCTAACCGTTTGGCCTCGACTTCGTTACTGGAAGGCTTGGTCTGGGGACATCGCGCGGCGCAGCATATCGATCAAGTGCTGAACCAGGAAAACCTCGTGCGCTCAGAGTTTGATAACGTTCCGCCATGGGACGAGAGCGGGCTGGTTGCCGACGCTGACCCCGCGCTGATACAAGGCGACATGCAGACCATTCAAAACATCATGTGGCACTACGTGGGCTTGGTGCGCAGTGCTGAACGAATCTCACGAGCGATCCGCGAACTGCGGCACCTTTGGAATGAGATCGAGACCTTTTATCGAACTACCAAGCTTGATGATGGCTTAATTGGACTACGCAACGCCGTGGAAGTCGCATTGATTGTGGCCCAGGCCGCGCTGCACAACCGGCAGAGTCGCGGCTGCCATTACCGGCAGGATTCAGTTGCAGTGGAAGGCGATCGGTTGATTTAAAGGCAGGGGTTTCGTTCTACAAGACAAGGGGTCTTCAACAATTTTTGCCCAGGAAAAAGGGTGCGCCGCTTTAGCGACGCACCCTTTTGTAATCCGTCCAGCAACGCGGTTATTAGAATTTCAACCGGATGCCGAATTGAACCTGGAACGGCGCTCCAGGGAAGTTATTCGTGATCAGGTTTCCGTTGATATCGCGAAGTTTCAGGAAGTCCACGTTTGACGGTGCCAACACCGCACCAGTTCGCTCGTTAACGCCAGGGTTGCCATAGTTAAGCACTCGCGTTGAGCCGAACTGAATATTTTGGAAGTCAAACAAGTTAAAGAACTCAACCGACGGAGAAAGTTGAACCCTCTCACCGAAGTTGAAGTTGCGTTGAATACGCAGGTCGATGTTCTTGGTCGGCCGGTTACGGTAGGAATTGCGCTTTTGCGAAACTCCCGGTGCAGTGTACGGTCGATCGTCAAAGTTGCCTGCGTCCTGATTAAGATCACCTGTAGTGCTGCTCTGAAGTGTGACCTGCGCGGCGTACTGCGCGTTCGTCAGGCCCGATCCCGGCGGCGCGACAATACCACTCACGCTTACCTCGAGTGGTGGTGCCGATGCAAAGCGGCCATTGGCGGCAACCTCAAAGCCAAAGGGAGCTTTTAGCACAGTGCTAATTGCCACTATATGCCGGCGATCCAGAGCGGAGTAGCTGTATTCGTTTCTCAGGTCATAGGCGTTGTCGTATGACGCAAACGAGGCGTTACGTTCCGTTGAATCGCTGTCGAGGTTCTTGGATAGCGTATAGAACGCATCGAATTGTCCAAACTTCCGACGCAACTGACCCCGCAAGGTTAACCCCCGAAACAGCGAGCGAGCAGAAGATTCGCGAACCTGTAGGTACCCGCCATTGCCCAGTGCGGTTATCGGTCGCGACTGCGCGCCGATAACACCTGCCGTGGCAACTCCAAAGAACGGTCGCAGGCTCAGGTCGCCAGGACGAATAATCGGCCTCGGCAGATCGTAGTCGCGGTTAAAGTTCAAGTGAACCGTGTTGACGTAATCAAAGTTAGCGCCAACAGTCAGTCCCCGCGCAACCTCACGCTCGACGCCACCGCCAAACTGGAAGGAGCGGGGGTTGGTCAATTTGCGTTCGGCAGCGATCAATTGCAAACCGGAAAGCGGATTTGATGGTGTGCCACCTGCGGCCGCGATGTTTGCGTTGATCTGGTTGAACTGATCAATCGTTAAGATCGGAAGATTGTTAAGCGTGAAGTTGTTTAGATTAATTCCGATCGATAGGAATTGTTTATAGACCGTATTGAGACTCGCGGGCAGACCCGTGAACGGCAAGCTGGCGCGCAAATCTCCCGGCGGTGTGCGGAAGTTATTGAGCGGACCGGCCAGTGAAAGCAGCGGGAAACGCGCGTAATAGACTCCGCTATAAGCACGAATCACGCCTTTGCCATCTTTCCACGGATCCCAGGCAACTCCCAGCCGCGGGGCAAATTGCTTCATCTGGTTATCGATGGCAGTTGGATCGACGCGACCGATCGGCAGGTTGGCATTTAATACCAGGTTTGTCACCGCAGTGTTGCTAGTGTCCGGCTGAGGCAGGATTTGATACTCGTAGCGCAAGCCATAACTAAGCGTCAGGTTTGGACGAATGCGCCAGGCGTCCTGACCAAACAGGGCGGCCTCTTTGGAATCGAGAGTCAATAGGCCATTGCCGATTTGTCTCGCGTAACGAACGCTGGTGGCATCAAAACGATTTGCCGGGTCGGTGCCGCCGCCGCTACCCGTGCTCAAAACTCCTAAGATCGTATTCACAGAAGAAACAGTCGCGCCGGCTTCACCGCTAAACGAGAAGATGCCGGTTTGACCCTGCGCGAACACCTGGCTGGCCTTGGTGTAATTAATCTCGCCACCCACTTTCCAGGTGTGGTTACCACGAATCAGGGTAATGTTGTCGACGAACTGCACCCGATAATCGCTCTCCGTCGTGGGCAGGAACGAAACAGTACCAAAGGTTCCAAAGCCTGCTTGGAGCAACGGTGACAACTCATTCGCCAAACGTGGACGATTTTCCTTTGAGTACTGGGCCCTAAACTCGGTAATCGTTGTCGGGCTCAGGAAGGAAGTCCACTGTCCAACAATGGTGTGTGAATTATCTCCTTCCGTTCCGTTATTCGACAGAGCATTTGGAGTCGTTGGGTTAAGAGAGGTTCCTGCAGTAACTGCGTTAAGCGCTGTATTGGTGCTGTAGTTGTAGCGAATTTGCAGCTGGTTTGCGCTGTTCAGATTAAAGTCGGTCCGGGCGAGGAATACCCTTGCGTTATTAGTCTGGTTATAGGGTCCTTCGAGGCCGAGCGCGAAGCTCAATGCTTCCGCCGTTGCCGTCGAGCCGACGCCGGTTTGATGCAAGTTATTAAAAAGAACGGAACGGGTCTGTTGCAGCCGCTGTTCTTCGTAGGCCACGAAGAAAAAGGCTTTGTCTTTACCGTCACCAAGGCCTGGGAAATACATCGGGCCACCTACTGCGCCACCAAACTGCTTCTGGGTTGGCGCGGCAATCTGACCGAATGCGTTCTTGTGGGCATATTTCTGAGGTCGGATCACGAAAAAGGCGCTGCCATGATAATCGTTTGTTCCAGATTGCGTGACGACGCTAACAACCCCGCCAGTGGAACGACCAAACTCAGCATTAAAGCCCGCCGGCACTACTTGGAATTCGCGCACCGCGCCTTGCGGAATCGTGAAAGCCTGATTGGAACGTTCACCTCCACGCAGGCCACCGAAAAAGGGATTGTTGTAGTCTCCACCATCAATCTGGACGTTGCCGTTAATACCGCGTTGTCCGACCAGTGAAATCTGTCCACGAGCTGGATCGATCTGTGCAGTCGGGGTGGCCAAGACAAAGTCCTGGAAGCGGCGTCCATTAATCGGTAACTGGCTAATTGATGTCGCGTTGATATTTGTCGTTGACTGAGGCAACGTCGAATCAACGCTGGCTGCAGTAACCAGTACTTCTTCGTTGACGCTTTGCACACCAATCGTAATGTTGGCTGTCAACGCGGAACCCACTTCCACGTGATAACCAGTTTGAGTGGATTTACCAAAGCCTTGAGCTTGCACCTCTATGGTGTAATCGCCCGGCTTGAGCTGTACCGCGCTGAACTCACCGTTTTCATTAGTCTGAACGGTGTTGACGAAACCCGTTTCCGGACTTGACACCGTTACGGTGGCGTTGGGCACTGCGGCACCTTGGGAATCTTTAACGGTGCCGGTAATACGGCCACTTGTCGCTTCAGACTGTCCAACGGCAACGACGCTGAATGCCATCACTAAGGCAAAGAGGGAAAAAAGCTTTACAAATTTCGACATGGGGAACTCCTTAAGCATGAAGTTGACATTGAAACATTAAGCGCGACTAATCGGTCGCACATTACAACCTTGAAGATGGAGAGCAAATTGAAGTTAAGCAAAGCAAGAAGGAAATGATTAGTAGTCCCAGGCGGCGAATTTTTTAACATGCCTGATGTTATTTCCGCAAGCTCTTTACGCCATAGAGCTGAGTTAAATTCAACGCCGCTATTTCGTCTTCCGGGAAGACTGGCTTGGGCAAGTCCTGATCGCGAGACTAGTCGCAAAATGCATGCCGAATCGAGGACTAAGGCACGCACGGAAATAACTCCCTCGTTTTCAACAATTATTTGCTATTTCGGATCGCAAGAAGGTGCAAACGTCGCCGAGAAAATGGATTAATATTGGAAAATCAGGAAATCACCGGAAGTGGTTACGTGTTCCTCGATCCTCATCGCGCGAACCTGAAGTGTCCGCTGTGCTTCACCCAGCCTCTTTACCAGCGACGCGCTCGACGATCATCGCGATACCCTGGCCGCCACCAATGCACGCCGTCGCAAGACCGTAGCGACCGGAGCGACGCTGCAATTCATGAAGCAGCGTAAGCACCAGACGCGTGCCAGTTGCTCCTAACGGATGCCCAAGCGCAATTGCGCCACCGTTAACGTTTGTGCGCGAACGATCCAACCCTAATTCCTTTTCGACCGCAAGATATTGGCCCGCGAAAGCTTCATTCACCTCGACCAGATCGATGTCCGATAGTTGCAATCCGGCTTTCTTTAAAGCCTCGCGCGTCGCGGGCACCGGGCCGATCCCCATGATTTCCGGCTCGACGCCGGCATAAGCCCAACTGATAATGCGCCCCATTGGTTGCTTGTCGGATTGCTTCAAGTATTCTTCGTCGCAAATGACGAGGGCGGCCGCACCATCAACAATACCCGAAGCATTACCCGCAGTGACGAAACCATCTTTTGCGAATGCCGGGCGCAACTTTGCCAGCACCTCCATGGTCGTTTCCGGCCGCATGTGATCATCGTGGTCAAAAATAAGACTCGACTTGCGCGATTTAACTTCAACCGGAACGATTTCTTCGGCAAAGTAACCGGCCTCGCTGGCCCGTTTGGCTTCCTGCTGTGAACGCAACGCATACTGGTCCTGCTCTTCGCGCGAAATGGAAAACTTGCGCGCCAGGTTCTCAGCAGTTCCGGCCATCGGCGTATTGCAGTACGTGTCAAGCAACGCCACCATTAGGCTATCTTCCAGCTTGCCTTCGCCCAAACCAAAACCGGAACGCGCGCCGCGAATGACATGCGGCGCCTGTGACATCGACTCCATGCCACCGACTAATGCCGTCTGCGCTTCACCCAATTGAATCATCTGCGCGCCGGAAACGATCGATTGGATACCGCTGCCGCATAAGCGATTAACCGTGAGCGCCGGCCGATCAAACGGCACGCCGGCCTTGAGGGCGACATGACGCGCGCCATAAATCGCGTCGCCAGACGTTTGCAACGCGTTTCCAAAGATCGTGTGATCGATCTCTTCGGGTTTAACCCCGGTCGCTTCCAAAGCAGCTTTGGCCGCGACCGCACCGAGATCGATCGCCGAAATATCCTTCAGGGCACCGACATACTCACCCATTGGCGTACGCTTGCCACCCAAAATAAAAACTTCTCGAGACATAAATGCTCATCCTTCCGGTCTAAAAAACTAATTGTCTTAAACGATCTTCTCCGTTTGGATCGAGACTAACAAACGTCTTGGGGAGGGTCAATCGGGGTAACTTGGAATTCGTTGACACTGGACCATCGCTCGCCTATTATCCGCGATTACTTGTTCCGGCCGGGCGCACCGATGTCACCCGCTCGCGCATTAGAATATTCTTTGCCACATAAACTACCTCGCGACAGGGTCGGCCTCTGTCGTTCAGCAGCACAACCGAACGGACATTGTTAACGTTCTAGAAGGAGACTCTCATGGCAACCAAGTTTTCGTCGCTGGTTTTGTCCCTGGTTTTTGTTTTCGGGAGCGCGTACACCTCCTACGCACAAGACGAAGCGCGCAAGGTACAGAAGCAACAGGAAAATCGCACGGTCTCATTAGAGCTTGAGTTCGGTAAGAAAGGTGGGGATGCCATTGAAGACACACTCTCCACCTTGTTCGGCGCCAACCCTAATGGTTACGCGACAGGATTCATCGTCTCTGATGGATTGGTGATGACCGCTTACCACGTTGTCTCAGGCGAGTTGAGCGATGCGAAAAAACTTAATCTTGGCTTCAAGCCAAGCGATCATTTGGACGTTAAGGTTTTTATCAAGGGCTGCCGCGCAAACGTAATAAAAATTGACAAGGAAAGCGACCTGGCCCTGTTGGAGACTTGTCGAGTGAAACAAACCAGGCCTCAGGCGTTTCAAGCGACGCCAAAAGACAACGAGAATCTGGTTTTATTAGCGCGGCCTCACGGAAACAAGATGGTCAGTCGCGGCAAATTCTTTGGCCCCTATATGTTTCGCGGCCAGGAGTTCCTGTCAGCGAAGATCGACAGTCGCGACGGTTACTCGGGCAGTCCTGTCTATAATCACCAGGCGGAATTAATCGGCGTGTTCACCGGCTACGATAGGTTGCAGGATGTGGCGGTAATCAGCCCAGCGGCGAAAGCGCAAAAACTTTTAGAAGAGTACATGGCAAGCGCCAAACCCTAGTTCGCTCACAAGTCGATCTCATTCAACAAAGCGATGATGCGCACGATACCGGTGTAGCAGTTCTTCGAGAAAGCCTTCGTAGGTAAAGGTCGCGAGATCATAAGTCGGGCGTATCTTGTACATCAGCGGCAGCGAGACGCGCCAAGCCATCCACTGCCGCGGAACATCCGACAAGTCCCAACGCCGCCGTAGGAATGTTTCCACAACTTCGATTTCGCGCTCGCTGAGGCTGTTCAGGTCGCCGGAAAAATCCACCGGCTTGAAAGATCTGCGCAAGGCGAGGTCACTCACCGGCGACTCAAACACCTGGGTAAATGCGGGAGCCTCAGCCTCGCGTTCGCGAACCACGACGGTGCCGGCGATCATGTCACCAACGCGCTGGTCTGAAGAACTAACAAAAACCGAGATGAGTCCGATCGAATAAAAAGGCGCGGGCATCATATCGAAAGTGCGCAGCAAATTTCGCACGGCCGCTTCCCAAAAAGTGATCGGCCGTCCATCCTCGCGAATAACGCGAAGTTTGAGCCAGCGTTTGCCGGGAGTTTGTCCATTCCAAATCCACTCAAAAAAAGCGAAATATCCCGACAGGATTAAGAAGACAATTACCACCAACGTTGCGAGCACCCATTTTGGCGCGTTTGAAAGTTGCTCGCCGAGGCTTGAATAATTGGCAAGCAAGGTAAAGGCGATGACCATCAGGATAAGGGCCAGCACTTGCAAGGCGTGGTCGATCGCACAGGCCAAAAAACGATTGCCGATCGATGCGAGCGCAAAGTGAAGCGGTACGCGCTCCGGCGTTTCGATTACGAGAACATCTTCAGTGGCGAGTGCTGCAGACATCGCTTAGCGGGACCAGGCAATACTTTTCAACTCAGGAGAAACAAATAGTTACGCGCCACGCACGCGAAGGAATCTGCGTTTTCCAATTTGCAGCATGACGAACTTCTCCGGATTCAGACTCAACTCAAACGCAACGTCAGCCCGCTTCGTCCCATCAACCGAGACTCCGCCTTGCTCCAGCAAACGACGCGCTTCCGCCATTGAGGCTACCAAACCAGAGCTAACCAGCAGTCGTGGCAACTTCCAAAGTCCAGACTCGAGTGAGATTTCTTCGACCTGATCGGGCGTTTGTTTACTGCGGAAAACCTTAACGAATTCTGCTTCAGCTTTTTGCGCATCATCCTGCGAATAAAAATCGGCAATGATCATCTTAGCCAAGTCGGCCTTGATGTCTCGCGGATTGCGTTCGCCATTGTTTGCTGCACTTTTTAGAGCGGCGATTTGCTCCGTAGTCAAATCGGTAAGCAGTTCGTAGTAGCGCCACATGAGTTCATCTGAAATGGACATGACCTTGCCGAATATCTCCGCCGGCGGTTCGTTGATGCCGATGTAGTTACCCAACGACTTCGACATCTTTTGCACGCCATCTGTTCCCTCCAGCAACGGCATGATGACGCAGACCTGTGCTTCCTGGTCGTACTCGCGTTGTAGATTTCGACCCATCAGCAAATTAAATTTTTGATCGGTACCGCCCAGCTCAATATCGGCCGCAAGGGCCACCGAATCGTAAGCCTGCGTCAACGGATACAGCAGCTCATGCAAAGCGATCGGTTTTTCGTCGGCCAATCGTTTCGCAAAATCGTCGCGTTCCAGAATTTGTTTGACGGTGACGTGCGCGGCAAGACGAATGAACCCATCCGAACCAAGCTTGTCCATCCATTCTGAATTGAAACGTATCTCCGTTTTTCCCGGATCGAGCAACTTGAATATTTGTTGCTTGTACGTTTCAGCGTTGGCGTTGATTTCGTCGCGGGAGAGCTGTGGCCGCGTAGCGGAATTGCCCGACGGATCGCCAATCAGTCCGGTGAAATCCCCGATTAGAAAAATAACGGTATGGCCCAGCTCCTGAAAAGCACGCAACTTACGAATGACCACCGTGTGGCCCAGGTGGATGTCTGGAGCGGTTGGATCCACACCGAGTTTGACGCGCAGAGGCTTGCCCGTCTTCGCAGATTTCTCAAGCTTGGCGCGCAGTTCTTCCCTCCGGATTATCTCCGTGCTCCCTTTGCCGAGGTAGTCCAGCTGTTCATCAATCGTCATTGGTTCCATCGTAAATCGTCAGTTGTGAATCGTAAACCGCACAAAGCCGATTGTTGGCCGGCATTTTTACTTGAGCACCACTCGCCTGCCAACAATCTCGTATGCACCGCTGGCAACAATCGCCAGCGCTTCCGCGTACAGCTTGTGCTCTTCTTCCAGTATGCGCGCCGAGAGTGTCGCTTCCGTATCGTCAGCGAGTATGGGAACTACTCGTTGCGCGATGATTGGTCCGCCGTCGAGCGTTTGGTCAACGAAATGCACCGTGCAGCCGCTGAACTTTGCGCCATGCTCGAGCGCCTGCCGTTGTGCGTCCAGTCCGGGAAAGGCCGGCAAAAGACTTGGGTGAATGTTTAAGATGCGATTGTCATAAGCAGAAAGAAAGTGTGATGACAACAGCCGCATGTAACCGGCGAGACAAACGAAGTCAACCTGGTGTTCCTGCAAGACGCTTACCACTTCGCGATCATGCTCGTCGCGCGTGCGGCCTCTTCTTTCAACCACTGCAGTCGGCAGTTTCTGCGACTGGGCATGTGCCAGACCGGCGGCGCCGGGCTGGTCGCTGATGACGACTGCGATTTCCGCATTCGGAACACGGCCCTCGCGAACTGCAGCGGCAAGCGCCAGCATGTTTGAACCGCGCCCGGAAATTAGGATACCGATTTTGGTTTTCACTTCGGGTGGCTTTACTTGGATTCATTCTCGTTTCTCTCTGTGCATCCTCTGTGTTCTCTGTGTCTATGTTGTGAATCTTGCTTGGGATTATTCACCACAGAGACACAGAGGGCACTGAGGACGCACAGAGACGCTTCAAACCAGGGAACGACTGAGACTATCGGAACTGGACGATGCGCTTGCCTTCGATCACTCGGCCGATTTCGTAAACTTCTTCGCCGCGGGTCTGGAAGTGCGATTTGACTGCGTCAGCATCGGTTTGCGAGACGACGATAACCATGCCGACACCCATGTTGAAGGTGCGATACATCTCTGGTTCAGACACGTTGCCGATGGCTTGCATAGCCTGAAAAACAGGCAGCACCGGCCAACTTCCCTTTTTGATCTCAACAGCCGTGCCTTCGGGCAGGATGCGCGGAATATTGTCTGTAACACCGCCTCCGGTAATGTGCGCCAAGCCTTTAATCATTCCCGAATCAAGCAAACCATCGAGCGGTTTCAAATAGCTAACGTGCGGCTGCAAAAGCGCCTCGCCCACCGTCATGTTCAACTCACCAACTCGGGCGTTCACATCTTGACCTGCTTCTTCAAAGAATAATTTGCGCGCGAGCGAGTAACCGTTGGTATGTAGTCCAGCTGATGGCAAGGCCAACAAAATATCGCCCACCGCAATTTGTTTCCCATCAATAATTTTTTCTTTATCGACGACTCCAACAATGAAACCGGCCACGTCGTATTCACCTGCAGCATAAAAGTCCGGCATCTCGGCAGTTTCTCCGCCAAGCAGGACACAGCCGTTTTCCTGACACCCCCGAGCGATGCCTTCAACGATGGCCGCAACGACGTCGGGCAGTAGCTTTCCGGTAGCGATGTAGTCGAGAAAAAAGAGCGGGCGCGCGCCCTGCACCAGAATGTCGTTGACGCAATGGTTAACCAGGTCGCGCCCCACTGTATTGTGAACGCCGGCAAGGAACGCGATTTTTAGTTTCGTGCCGACGCCATCAGCCGAAGCAACCAGCACCGGTTGCTTCAGTTTAGGAAACGCGCCGTCAAACATTCCGCCAAAGCTGCCAATCTCGGAAAGGGTGTGCGCATTGAAGGTCTGTTTGGCGAGCTGCTTGATCCTATCCGTGGCACGCGTGGCAGCGTCGATGTCAACGCCCGCATCTGCGTATGAAATTGGCTTTGTCATGCGTCGTAAATCGTTGATCGTAAATCGTAAATAGAAAAAGGCAAAAGACCGACTTGCGTCTCAATTAATCGATGAATCGCAACTTAATAACTGGCAACCAACGCAACGAACCCTTGGCTCTACCATTTACGATTTACGATTCACTATTTACCGCTCTTCTTCGGGGGTGGGCCAAAATCGCCATAGGCAATGAAGCCTGAACGAGTCGAATCATCCTTCTGTCCGGCTCGCCCGGCCCACACGTCCACCGCGCCTTCTTTGCTCGTCTTGACTAAGTAGTCCTTCTCTTTACCACGAGTCGTGATCGTTATCTCGCCTTGCAGGTCCGTCCGGAACAACTTTGCGTTCGCTGCTTTCAATCTATCCAGCACCACCTGCGAAGGATGGCCATAACGATTCCACTCGCCGCAAGAGATGACAGCGACTTCCGGCTTCACACGCTCAACGAAGTCTTGCGCCGTTGCGTACTTGGACCCGTGATGACTGACTTTCAGAACCGT
Organism: Pyrinomonadaceae bacterium; assembly: GCA_036265575.1. Lineage (GTDB taxonomy): Bacteria > Acidobacteriota > Blastocatellia > Pyrinomonadales > Pyrinomonadaceae > PSRF01. The sequence continues at coordinate 16,411 of DATAOU010000150.1, read as the reverse complement.
CGCCCGCAGGTTTAAGTCTTTGGTCAGCATGCGATGTTCGGTTTGCTCTTCAGCATCGCCCGTGAAGAGCATCGAGAAATCACCGTAGTCAAGCCTGATGACAATCGAATTCGCGTTAGGAAGGTTGCCACCGGTCTTCATCTGGTCCTTCGTAAACAATGGTTCGGTCGGAGCAAGCAGTGTCAATCGAGCGCCGCCGCCAATATCGTATTTCGTGCCTGCTTGAGCTTTCTCGTAGGTTGCGCCGCTTTGCGTCACCGCATCTTTGTACTCGTCGTAAAATCTGGTAATTGAATTCGACTTTGTGGGCGTCGCAGGTTTTTTGTCTTGAGCAGATTTCTTTTGGACCGCTTTCGGGCTCTGCTTCACAGCCAGCGACTCGGGCACATCAGGCTCGGTGCCGTTATCAATTACGCGCAAAACTTTGGTGCCTTTGATTACCTCGTCGGCGCCACCGATATGATCGGGATGTGGATGAGTAGCAATGAAGAAGTCGAGTTGTTGCACGTTGTAACGTTTCAACGCTTCCAAAACAACTTTGCCTTTGTTGGTGTCGCCCGCATCAATCAGTACAGACGTGCCGGTCGGTGAGATGATCAGGATCGAGTCGCCTTCAACCGGACCAACATCGAGGATGTGTACCTGAAGTTCTTTGCCGGATGGCGCGGGTGGCTTGGTTTTCCACCACGGCAACACATATTTCCAGCCTATGTAACCAGCCGGAATCAGCAGCAGCACTAAGACTGCGCCGGCGCATCCACATCCCTTTGTTGCTCGACTCAATGATTGTTCCTCGTGGATCCGACTGGAAGCAGTTTTGTCGCGACGTTGCCACCACTATCGGTCTTACCTAAAAGCACCGGCTAAAGCCCGTGCTACTGTTTCAGTTCTCAGCGATTGCAGCTTCGTGGTCCCGCTCCCACATCGTCTCGGCTTCACTGGTAATGCGCGTCGGATACTGCTCGTTCCAACAGGCGACGCAGGACGAATCGCGGCTAATCCCGATCGCTTCGACCATGCCCTCGAGCGAAAGGTAACCAAGTGAGTCGGCTTCAATAAACCTGCGAATCTCTTCGATCGACATTTGGGCAGCGATCAGGTCGGCTTTGTTCGGCGTGTCGATGCCGTAGTAGCAGGGACTAATTGTCGGCGGACAACTAATGCGCATGTGCACTTCGCTGGCGCCGGCCTCGCGTACCATCCTGACGATTTTCTTCGAGGTCGTGCCACGCACAATAGAATCATCAATCAGAACAACGCGCCTGCCGGCGATCAACTCCCGCACCGGATTCAACTTGATGCGCACGCCAAACGAACGAATCGATTGGCGCGGCTCAATGAAGGTGCGGCCAACGTAATGATTTCTCACCAGGCCAAAACGGAAACTCACGCCGCTCTGCGCCGAATAACCGATTGCCGCAACTGTTCCCGAATCCGGCACCGGCACCACCACGTCGGCGTCCGCGGGTTGTTCGATTGCCAGTTGCGCGCCCATGCGGTGTCGCGACTCGTTCACCGACTGTCCATAGATAAGCGAATCTGGCCGAGCAAAATAGACATGCTCAAACAAACACATCGAGGGTTTCTGTACTGGCAACGGCTGCGAAGACCGCAAACCATTCTGATCGATGACCAGCATCTCTCCCGGCTCGACGTCGCGAACGTACTGCGCGTCGATCAAATCAAAAGCACACGTTTCAGAAGCAACCACCCACGCGTCTCCCAAACGGCCCAGGGCTAACGGACGAAAGCCGCGCGGATCGCGAATCGCGATTAATTCATTGGGTGTTAGAAACAACATCGAGAATGCGCCTTCAGTGTCGCGCAGTACTTCGGGGATTGCTTCGCGCACCGACGATGCTTTAGAGCGCGCCACGCCGTGCAGAATTACTTCTGTGTCTGAAGTCGCAGAAAAAATCGCGCCTTCCTTTTCCAGTTTGTGTCGCTCTTCACGCGCAAACGGCAAGTTGCCGTTATGACAGACGGCGATCTGGCCGTGCTGACAGGTCACCAGAAAGGGTTGCGCTTCACGAATTGAAACTTCGCCGGCAGTCGAATAGCGCACATGTCCGATGGCGCTGGCGCCGGGTAAGCGATCAAGCGTTGACTGATCAAATGCATCAGCAACGTGGCCCATCGCGCGCTCCAATCGCAGCTCAGTTCCATTTGACGCTGTGATGCCGCACGACTCCTGACCGCGATGTTGCAACGCGTACAGTCCCAGATAAGTTAGACGCGCAGCATCAGTGTGTCCGTAGATACCGAATACGCCACACTCGTCTCTGAACTTGTCCTGCGTCAGTTCAAACTGCACCTGTTTTACCTTTGGTCGAAAAAAGATTTATTTCGAAAAGCGAGCTTACTTTGCATTACCTTACGATTCAACTCGCGTATGCGATTCGCGAATACACAAAACAATGGCAGTTGGGTATCATAAGTTTAGAACCTGAAACTACGCCGAAGTTTTCGGCGGCAATATTAAAGCGGAAACGAGGGAACCGGGCTTAATGAAACATGTTTTTTTCTTTGTTTTGCTGGCAACGTTCGCGATAACTTATCCCCGTCTGCTCGCAACTTCATCCTTGACGGCTAGTGCCGCCAATTTACCGGCCGTTAATGCGGGTCAACTTTTCGCAAAACAGTGCGCCTCATGCCACGGCAAGGATGGTCGCGCAAAAACAATCAAGGGCAAACTAAAACACGCGCGAAATCTGACCGATCCTGACTGGCAGGGACGGGTCAGCGACGAGCGCATCTTCAATTCCATAATGAACGGCAAGGAAAAGATGCCGGCTTACGGGAAAAAACTCTCCCAGGAACAGATCGAGGCGCTGGCCGCCTACGTTCGCACACTGAAATAACTTTCAGGTTGGAAAAGCTTCTTGTCGTTTCTCGAACGCCGGCCGAAGCATTGAATTTCACCAGTGAAACCTCCCAACACATTACGAAGGGTGACTGTTTCGCTTTTGCGGGCGATGCTGGTAGCCGCACTGCTGTTTTCGGGTTGGCTGATCTATTCAAAACTGCCACACCGTTCAAGTAGCGACGCTCGGCCGACGCATAATGAGACTTCGCTTCAGATCGTCTTGCGGCCTGCCGGTATTGATGCCGCAGCGCTGGACATCCCGGTGGAACTTTATCCGGTCGACATCGTTGCCGTCCGACACGAATACTTTACCGAGCGGCGCGCCGGCAAGCGCTTTGATGATTTCCTGAACGAACGCATGCAGGGCCGCCATCCGGTGAATGCCAAACTGGATAAGGAGGGCCAGGCCACAGTAGTCGTTACCGGTGGCAGTTGGTGGCTGAACGCTGTCTTACCGGGCGAAGAAGATTTGGAGTGGCGTCTACCAATCAATGTTGCCGGCAACAAACAAGTTGTGGAACTGACCTCACAAAACGTCTACACGCGCACTAAAAGCTTTTGAAAGAACAGAGGTCAGAAGTCAGAGATCAGATGTCGGCAGTCGGCAGTCGGCAGGATTCTCGCCTTTCGTATTTCTGTTGTTACCTTGAACTTGATTTCTGACCTCTGACCTCTGCCTTATGAAAGGCTTTCGCATTTCTGTTGCTAATCTTGACTTGCTTTCTGACTTCTGACTTCTGACTTCTGACCTCTGCTTTATGAAAGCCCTTCGCGTAGAAAAGAAAAAGCTCGCCGTCCGTGAGGTTGAAAAACCTGCACGTGAGGACGAGGCACTGGTGCGTGTGCTGCTCTCGGGTATTTGCAATACGGATTTGGAAATCGCGCGGGGGTATGCCGGCTTCAAGGGCACGATCGGACACGAGTTTGTCGGTGTTGTTGAGGAAGCCCCTGACACGACACTGATCGGGCAGCGCGTGGTCGGCGAAATCAACGCCGGTTGTGGAGAATGCGCGTTGTGCGCCGCCGGCGATCCACGCCATTGTGCCGCGCGAACCGTGCTGGGGATCGTTGGCCGCGACGGCGCCCACGCCGAATTTCTCAAGCTGCCGCAAATGAATCTTTTTAAGGTTCCCGATATTGTGCTTGATGAGCACGCAGTCTTCACCGAACCGCTGGCAGCTGCCTGCGGAGTTCTGGAATGCGTAGAAATTAAGCCGACCGATCGCGTGGCGGTAATCGGCGACGGCAAACTCGGCCTGCTTTGCGCGCAAGTGCTTGCGCTCACCGGAGCCCATGTGGTGTTGATTGGTAAGCATGCTGAGAAGTTGCGAATAGCCGAACGTCGCGGGATTGAAACTGTAACGGCGAAGAGTACGGCAAAGCGCAAGCGTGAGTTCGATGTGGTAGTAGAAGCTTCAGGCTCGCCATCAGGTTTCGCAGGTGCGCTTCAGTTGTTGCGTCCGCGCGGTGTGCTTGTTTTGAAATCGACGTTCGAAGGTAAGGCTGAGTTCGTTCAGGCGCCTGTGGTTGTCGACGAACTAAGCATCGTTGGTTCGCGGTGCGGCCGTTTTCAACCGGCGCTTGACCTACTAAAGAAAGGCGCAATCGATATCGACAGTCTAATAAGTGAAGAGTACCCGCTCGCGCGCGGTGTTTATGCGATGGAACGCGCCGGGAGGAAAGGCGCCCTTAAAGTGTTTTTGCGGCCGTGAGGCCTTCACGGAATAGACCGGATCAAATCGATTCACCATTTACCATTTTTCATTTGCCATTGCAGGTCATTCCTGGTCCGTTGGGAAGCCAAGCGTTAGAAAAAGGTACTGGTTTTAAATGAAAAATGGCAAATGGTAAATGGAAAATCTTGGTTCGTTGCCCTTCCCGACTTCTGCCCGTGCGGTCTGCTGCCGACGGTTTCTTTGCCTTGGACCGTTTCAAGCCATTTTGGGAGACGGTCAATGGTGTCAATGGAAACTGGTAAATGACAAAGGGAAAATCTTGTTTTTCTCCTGCCCCCACCCCCTTACTCGCTCCGCTCGTTTCTTTGCTCCCTGATTCCCGTTTAGCTATACTTCAGCCCTTCCCTTCTGCGACCTGAAGATAACCGGGTGACTGGCGTTTCAAAAGGTCGCGACTTGCAGCTTTTCTTGAAGGCGGTGCTTTATGTTCGACTCCAATAAAGATCAAACAACTTTGAACGAACGGACCATCCTGCGAAAGCTTCGGGTGTGGATTGTGGCGCTCGGAACCGCGTGCCTGCTGGCCGGCATGGGCATCGGCGCGATACTTTCCGGCAAACCCACGGTTGCGCAAAACGACCTGCAAATTGCGCACGCGCCTGAGGCCTTGTCGGCCTCCTTTGCAGAAATTGCCCGGCGGGTTGAGCCCGCTGTGGTGAATATCGACACCATCACCGCCGCGCCTGAAGTGACCGAGAAAGACAACGATGACCAGGAAGACCTGCCTTCGAATAATCCGTTGCTCGATATGTTTCGACGGCAATCACGGCGCCCATCGCATGGCGTCGGCAGTGGGTTCATTGTTAGTCCAAAGGGTTACATACTTACAAATGAACACGTGGTCCATGGTTCGACACGAATCATTGTGGGACTACAAAACGGTCAATCCTATCCAGGTAAGGTTGTCGGCATCGATGAAGAGACCGACGTTGCCGTCGTAAAAATCGACACGCCGCAGGATTTGCCCACCGTTACGCTGGGCGATTCAAACGCTGCGCAAGTTGGCGACTGGGTGCTGGCAGTCGGCTCACCCTTTGGACTTGATCAGACGGTTACCGCCGGCATCATCTCCAAGAAGGAACGCGAGACTCCATCCGCAACTTCAAATTTCCAACGTTTCATTCAGACTGATGCCGCCATCAATCGCGGCAACAGTGGTGGGCCACTTGTAAACATGCGTGGCGAAGTCATCGGCATCAATTCCCAGATCGCCACGTCGACTGGCGACTACAACGGCATCGGCTTTGCGCTGCCCGCTTCGGAGGCAAACTTCGTCTATCGCCAGATTGTCGACCAGGGCAAAGTGCGCCGCGGTTACCTTGGTGTAACGCTTGAATCGGTGAAAGAGGAATTTGCGCGCGTCTACAATTTGCCCGAAGCAAAGGGCGCAATCATTCTCGACGTGCAACAAACAAAAGATGGCCAGCCAACCCCGGCGGCGAAGGCAGGCCTGCAGTCGAGTGACATCATTGTTGAATTCAACGGTCAACCGATTTCCAACGCCCAGGACTTAATTCAAAAAGTAGCCGGCAGTCCGATTGGTCAGTCAGTGGCGCTGACTTATTTGCGCGAGCGCGACAATAAGTTTGAAAAACAAAACGCCGACATTGTTCTGGGCGAGCGTCCCGCGTTGCAACTCTTGCGCGACCCCGCCGATGCAAATCCGCCGAAACGCAAAGAGGCGGATCCCAAAGGCAATGGCCTGCATCTCGGCATTACTCTCGCGGAACTAACCCAAGCGCTGATCGCTGACAAGCATCTCTCCGGCGTTCGTGGCCTTTACGTCAAAGAGGTCGACCCCAGTGGACTCGCGGCTGAAGTAAGAGGTGTCAACGGACAGCCGACGCTTCTGGAAGGCGATGTCATAACGCGCATCAATCGAGTTCCGGTGACCGCGCTCGCTGATTTCCAGAGGGTGCTTAACTCTTTGAAACCCGGCGATCCCGTGGTGATGCAGGTGTCGCGCTATTCGCGCGAGCTCGATCGCATAACAACAAGGATCGTGCAGTTCACTTACCAATAAGCTTGTTTCAAGTTTCAAGTTTCAGGTTCCAAGTTATCGGCCTGAAACTTGGAACTCGGAACTCGAAACTCGAAAAATGGCCCAGGCAAAAAAAGCTCTCGCAAAGAATAATTCCCGGCAACCACCGCCGCGCGTCCGCTCGTCCGTTAAGACTTACGAGAATTACATCGGCGGCAAATGGGTACCGAGCGAATCAGGCGAACACTTCGAAAACATTAACCCGGCGGACACCAACGACATCATCGGGCGTTTCGCCTTGTCGACCAGCAAGGATGTAAACACTGCGGTGAATGCCGCGCGTGAAGCTTTCGACGGCTGGCGTAACACCCCGGCGCCGAGGCGCGCTGAAATTCTCTTCCGCCTGGGCGAAATCCTGCTGGGAAACAAGCCGCGGTTCACCGCCGACATGACCCGCGAGATGGGCAAGGTCCTGAAAGAAGCGGGCGGGGACGTGCAGGAAGCGATCGACTGCACTTACTACACGGCCGGTGAAGGCCGTCGTCTGCACGGTTTTACCACGCCCGCGGAAATGCCTGACAAGTTTGCAATGTGCGTGCGGCAACCCGTGGGGCTCTGTGGACTGATCACGCCATGGAATTTTCCCATGGCCATTCCTTCGTGGAAATTGATTCCGGCGCTGGTCTGTGGCAACACAGTCGTGCTCAAGCCCGCTGAAGATACGCCGCTCTCAACTTACAACCTGGTTGAGGCGTGCGAGCAGGCAGGCATTCCGCCGGGAGTAGTAAATCTTGTAACCGGCTACGGTGAAAACGCCGGCGCGGCCATTACCAATCACACGGCGCTGCGGCTCATCTCGTTTACTGGGTCCACCGAAACCGGACGAACCGTGGCGTCGGCATGCGCCGAACGCAATGCAATCTGCTCGTTGGAGATGGGTGGGAAGAACGTCATCATCGTCATGGACGATGCTGACATCGACCTGGCGATCGAAGGCGCGGTCTGGGGCGCGTTTGGAACTTCGGGACAACGTTGCACTGCTTCGTCGCGACTGGTGGTCCATAAAAAGATATATAAACAGTTCTGCAAAAAACTCGTCGATCATGCGAAGCGTTTACGCGTGGGTAACGGCGCTGACGCGAAGACTGACATGGGTCCGGTCATCAACGCCGACGCTGTGAAGAAGATCATGGGTTACATCGAGATCGGTCAAAAGGAAGATAGGGCCAAATTGGCATGCGGCGGCAAACGGCTGACACGCGGCGAGTATGCTCGCGGTTTCTTCATCGAGCCGACTGTTTTCACAGATGTGGCGCCCGACATGCGCATCGCCCAGGAAGAGATCTTCGGTCCAGTTACCACTGTCATCCCCACCAAATCGCTCGACGAAGCTGTTGAGATTGCGAACGGCGTGCGTTACGGCTTGTCCGCCGCGATTTACACTTCCGACGTCAATCGCGCCTTTCGCGCCATGAACGACATGTACACCGGCATCTTTTATGTAAACGCTTCGACGATTGGCGCTGAAGTGCATTTACCGTTCGGCGGCACCAAGGCCACCGGTAACGGCCATCGCGAAGCGGGCACACAAGTGCTGGACATTTTTTCTGAATGGAAATCCATCTACGTCGACTACAGTGGCAAGTTACAGCGCGCGCAGATCGACACGGTGGAAGGCATGGGATAGAAGTCAGAGGTCAGAGATCAGAAGTCAAAGGTCCGAAAGATGCCACTGCTCTTGCTGACTTCTGACCTCTGACCTCTGACTTCTGATCTCTGATCTCTGACTTCTGATCTCTGACTTCTGACCCCGGAGGACACTGCACGTGATTGTCGGCCTGCCGAAAGAAATTAAAGACAACGAATACCGAGTTGGTTTGACGCCAGCGGGCGTACGCGCGTTAAGCGATGGCGATCACCAGGTCATTGTCGAACGAAGCGCTGGGGAGGGCTCCGGATTTGACGACGGCCTTTACCAGCGCGCCGGCGCAAAAATTATTGATTCAGCCGACGACGTCTGGGCCCAGGCCGACATGATCGTCAAGGTGAAGGAACCGATCGCGCCGGAATATCCACGCATGCGCGAAGGCCAGTTGTTGTTTACTTACCTGCACCTTGCTCCGGATCGAAAACTGACTGAACAGCTTATCGAGCGCAAAGTCACCGGCATCGCTTACGAGACAATCACAGATCGGCGTGGGGGACTGCCGCTGCTCACGCCAATGTCTGAAGTTGCCGGGCGTATGGCGATTCAGGTTGGCGCGCATTATCTGGAAAAGATGGCTGGTGGCCGCGGCATATTGTTGGGCGGCGTTCCCGGCGTGCCTGCTGCGCGAGTTGTAATCATTGGCGGCGGCGTAGTTGGAACTAACGCTGCGAAGATTGCGGTCGGCATGGGCGCTCACGTCACCATGATCGATAACAATCTCGAGCGGCTGCGCGAGTTGGATGATATTTTTCTGTCCAAGATTTCCACGCTCGCTTCCAGCGCGTACATGATCCACGACGCTATCTCTACCGCCGACCTGATCGTGGGCGCAGTACTGGTGCCGGGGGCGTCCGCGCCGAGATTGGTTACCAAAAACATGCTTAAGGATGTGCCCAACGGCGCCGTGATAGTTGACGTGGCGGTGGACCAGGGCGGCTGCATTGAGACAACACATCCGACCACACATTCGAATCCTACCTATTACGTTGAAGGCGTGCTGCACTACTGCGTCGCCAACATGCCCGGCGCGGTGCCGCGCACTTCAACGTTCGCGCTGACGAATGCGACGCTGCCTTATGCTGTTAAGCTGGCTAATCTTGGTTTCCTCGATGCCATACGCAACGATCCAGGATTAAAGGCGGGCGTGAATACGTATGCCGGTCATTGCACTTACGAAGCGGTAGCGCAGGCGCAGCAAATACCGTATACCGGCCTCGACGCACTGATCGAAGTAACCAGCGCCACGACCGCGTGATTGGAGATTGGTTGCAAAAGAAAGAGGCGACCCGAAATTTGGGTCGCCTTTTCTTTGCGCGCTACCTACTTACGGCTTTGCCGTCTTCCGTGCGGTAAGGCTTTGCCTTACCGGCAGCGTCTACCTAAAGAGTTTCGCGAGGCTCAGCCTCGCGGAAGGTTATTTGGAATGATAACGGAAAGGCAGAGCCTTTCCGCACGGAACGCGGCAAAGCCGCACCGCATTCACTTATGACTCAGTCTTCTTCTGCGCTAACAAGTCCTCGATACAGTTCACGAGATCTTCGCCGGCTACAGGTTTGGACAGAAACGCGTCGACCTGCTCTCCGTCGGTTGGCTCTTTTTGTTCCAGAGCGCTTAACAAAATCACCGGCAAATGAGCCAGCGTCTGGCTGTTGCGAATAAAGCGGCAAAGCTCGTGGCCACTCAGGTTGGGCATCATCGCGTCGGTTACCACTACATCCACCGGCGACGAAAGAGCGATTTTCATGGCTTCCAAACCATCGGCAGCGGGTACCACGGTGTATCCGGAGCGCTCAAGAATGATTTGCAGAAAACGACGCAAGGCGCGGTCATCTTCAGCAAGCAATACGCGCGCACCGGGTGTTCGCACCTGTCGCCGGACGCTGTTTGATTCTGTTACTGCAATCTTTTTCTGGGCCATCTAGCTAACTTGGAAAATTCGTGGGAGGTAAGGATTATGAACGCTTCACACTAAAGCGTTCGGCCAATTTCAGAATAAGACCGCCTCGCGCGCGTTGTCAACGTTTACACATTTTCGGTCCGATAAACTCTAGTTTGTCGCGGCGCTACGACAAGCTAAAGCTTATCGGACATCAAATTGCTGCTGCCAAAGCTCAAGCGTCAGCAACTGAAACACCTGGAGGTTGTAATCCTCCCGGCCCGAAAGATTCGTGTCGATGATCCGGCGCACTTCTTCCGGCCTGAACAAACCTCGCCGGGTGATTGTTTCCTCGGATAGCAACTGGTCCACCATTGGCCGAAGTGGACCGCGCAGCCAGGATCGTATCGGCGCGCCGAAGCCTGCTTTCTTTCGCCACACAACGTCGTGCGGCAACAACTTCTCCAACGCACGCTTAAGAATATATTTGCGTTTGAATCCCCGCAGTTTCAATTCCGGCGGCATGCGCGCAGTCAGTTCAATCATCTTGCGATTGAGGAAAGGCACACGCACTTCCAAATTTGCCGCCATCGAAGTTTTATCGGTAGTTATCAAATTCAAACAAGGCAGAAACGTTTTCAGATCGACATAAAGCAAACGGTTCAATGGAGCGGCGTTTTCCACGCGCGCAAAATAACGACGATGCTCGGCGTAAGCATCCTGGTCCGCCGTAGCGGCGCGCAGGTCATCGGAATAGAGACGCTGCTTCGCTGCATCGGTAAAGTAGGTTCCATAGCCGAGATATCGTTCTTCGAAATCGAGACCGGCACTGCGCGCAAACTTTTTGGCATTACGCAATGGCGCAGTCAACCGGCCCGGCATTCCTCCCGGCAACGTTCGCTCCAGCGTTTTCATCAGCGGGCGGCGCAACATTGCCGGCACCGGATCAAACGCGCCGGCGATCTTCATCGCCAGCTGGCGCGGATACCCGGCAAAGACTTCGTCACCGCCCATGCCCGACAACATCACGCGCAGCGTTTCACGTGCGGCTTGTGAAACCAGATAACTTGGGATGGCCATGTCTATTGCCGGCTCATCCATGTGATACACCAGCTTCGGCAGCAACTCTGCCACCGCTGGTTGCAGCATGATCTCGTGGTAATCGGTGTCGAGATGCTTGTTCACCCGCCGCGCCCATTCGACGTCATCCGGGATGATGTCAAACCGCAGGTCTTCGGATTCGATGCCGACCGTGTAAGTGGAAACTCTGCGCCCGTTGCTGTGACGCTTCATCATCGCGACGATTCCCGACGAATCAATGCCGCCCGACAGAAATGACCCCAGCGGCACGTCAGCAACCATCTCCATGTTGACTACTTCGTCCAGCGTTTCCAGCACGCGCTCCTGCCACGAAGCTTCGCTACGGCCTTCTTCAATCTCATCAAACGAGACGTCCCACCATTCGTCTATTTTTATTTCATCCTGCTGGAAGGTCAGCGCGTGGGCCGGCGGCAGAGTTTTGATTCCGCGGAACAGGGTGTTCGGATCGGGCGCCCAAAGAAAGGTAAGAAATTGATGCAGCGCTTGGGGATCGAGCGCGCGCTCAACTAACCCAGTAGCGAGTATGGCTTTAACTTCAGAAGCGAAAATGAACAAACCCGGTTCGGCGCCAGCGGCGGGTTTGTAAAAGTAATAAAGCGGCTTGATGCCAACATGATCGCGAGCGAGCGTCAGCCTGCGTTCGAGATTGTCCCAAACCGCGAAGTGAAACATGCCGTTGAGACGCGACAGGCATTCCTTGCCCCACACGGCAAATGCGGTGAGCAGAACTTCTGTGTCGGTCTCTGTTTGAAAGACATGGCCCTTGCTTTTGAGCTCGCTGCGCAACTCGCGGTAGTTGTAAATCTCACCACCGAAAGTAAGGGCGTAACGGCCATCCGCGGAAAGCATTGGTTGGTGACCGGCGCGGCTAGTGTCAATGATTGCCAGGCGGCGATGCCCGAGACACGCGCGCCGGCCGGCGTCATCGATTGCCTGCGAGGTCCAAATACCTTCATCGTCGCGCCCACGATGCTCAATCGTTTTGAGCATCGCCGCAACGCGCTGTTCCGGTTCGATACTGATTAATCCGGCAATGCCGCACATAGGAAAAGTCCAATGTCCAACGTCCAACGTCCCATGTCCAAAAAACCCGATCCCGGGGTCGCATATCCAACGTGACTAGTCGGATTTTGGACTTTGGACTTTGGGCTTTGGACTTTGGACTTTTTCGGGTTGACCTGTTCGCAACGAATCACGCATGCGAAAAGTAGCGCGCGTCGTGGCTTCAAGTTCGGCAAGCGTGATCGGAGCGGGCTTACCGTCGGCGACAACGGCGCAGGCAACACGTGTTTCCTCAGCCTGGCCTTTGTCCTGCTGGCGGAGGGTCTCCTTCTTCTCGCGACCACCGGAGTAAAGTCTGGCGCTGCGAAAATCTTCAATAACGAAAGTCTTCCCTTCGCCGAAAATTTCCACATGTTCCTTCTGCAAAGCGGCGTCACCCTCGGCAAGATACGCAATTACACCATTCGAGCCGTCTGCGAATTGCAAGGTTATGAAAACCGAGTCCTCGCTAATGACATTCCCCTGATCGCCGCCGACGGGCTGCGCAAATACGTTCGTGGGAACCGCGCCGGTGAGAAACTGCATCAGGTCGATGAAATGACAAACCTCGCCAATGATTCGTCCGCCGCCTTCGTTCGGATCCTGGGTCCAGTGCTCGCGCGGAATGCGGCCGGCGTTCACCCGGTAAACAATCGAAAGGGGCGACCGGCGATTTTCAAAGAACTCTTTCGCCTTAATTGCCAGCGGTGAAAAGCGCCGATTGAAACCCACCAGCAACTGGCCTGCAGAATTCGTTGCCGCCTCAATTACGTTATCCAGTTCCGCGTCATTCAGCGCCAATGGTTTCTCAACGAAGACGTGCTTCCCACGCTCGAGCACCTGCACCGCCAACACTGCATGCGAGCCATGGCGCGTCGCGATCACGATCAAATTTGCTTGTGGATCATCAATCACACTCGAGGCATCGGAAACAAAATTAGCGAAGCTGTATTTGGTCCCGACGTCGCGTGCCGAAACGCCCGACGCGGAGGCTATGGAACAAAACTCTGCGCCTGCTGCTTTGAAGTTTGGCAACAGAATCTTTTGCGCGTAGCCACCAGCCCCAATCAGACCAATACCAACGCGCCCGGCCGCGGTTGCTGCTTTTTTAGTTGCAACTGGATTTTCAATCTGCCGGCCCACTACGCCTGCCGTGTCGTAATTCAACAGCACGGCGAGGTATTTTTCATCCGTGTTTCCGGAAATTAGTTTGTAGGCCTGCGGCGCGTCTTCGATGGGAAACCGGTGGGTGATGAGTGGCTTAACATCAATTCGTTTCGCCGCCATCAGTTCGAGGAAAGCTTCAATGTTTCTCCCCTCGGTCCAACGGACGTAGGCAAGTGGGTAGTCGTTTCCATGCTCCTCATATTTAGGATCGTGCCGTCCCGGCCCGTACGACAACGAAACTTTAAGCGTCAGTTCGCGCTGATAGTAAATATTGCGCGGCACGTTCATTCCTACTAAACCTACTGCCACGACCCGGCCCTTCAGGCGCGACACCTCGCCGGCAAGTTCAATAGGCTCATTAGCCGTTGTCGCAGCAGCAATGATGCAGGCATCAGCGCCACGGCCTTTAGACCAAGCCAGCACTTGCTCTCTCGCGAATGCCGGAATGCAACCACCCTCGGCGCCCAAATCACGAGCGAGTTGAATGCGTGCTTCATCGATGTCGACTCCAAACACGCGACATCCGTTCGCCCTCAAGAGCTGCACCGTAAGCTGGCCAACGAGACCGAGCCCAATTACGGCGACTGATTCACCGAGGGTCGGCTCGGCAAGTCGCACACCTTGCAAGGCAATCGCGCCGACAGTACCGAACGCCGCTTCTTCAAAACTCAACTCCTCAGGCAAACGAACGCATAAGTTACGCGGCACGGAAATAATTTCCGCATGCGATGCATAGTCAGTGCCGGCGCAGGCCACACGATCGCCCGCGCGAAACTCTGTCACGTCCGCTGCCGCTTCAATCACTATGCCGGCGGCGCTATAACCAACCGCGTGCGATTGATCGAGTTTATCGCGTACGCCTTCAAGCGCCTGCGAAATTCCCTCGGTCTTTACTTTTTCCCAGACTTTTCCGATCAGTTCTGGCCGTTCTCGCGCCTTGCCTAACAGATTTTTTTGGCCCAACTCGGTCAGCGCGCGTTCGGTGCCGGCGCTGATCAGTGACGCGGCTGTGCGCACCAGAACTCGGCCGGGTTGTACGATAGGCACCGGCACGTCGGTCACGGTGGCTTCGCCGGTTCGTAAGTTTTGCAGAAGCTGCTTCATTTTCGTCGCTACGGGCGTCCTTTAAACCGCGCAACTTTTTGCCGCGGGTTTACGCGGAAGTACGCGGATCAGAGCCAAGCATTAAGACAGCTCGCAATGATATTCTGTTCATTCGTTGTCGGCACGTTAAGTCTGTTTTTTCAGACCTGCGTTCATCTGCGTAAATCCGCGGCCAAAGTTTGTTCTATCAAATTCGACACCCATTCAGAGCGCGCGTCCCAGGTGCCATTTGAAACGGCGGCCTGCCTTGCTCGCGCCTTCGCCGGATCTTTTTCCGCTAAAGCTTCCGCAACCAAACGAAACCAATCGTCATGGCTGCGCGCGATGCGCAACACGTCGCCCATCGATTCGTATTCAGGCAACGGCGAAATTACTACCGGCAGTCCAGTTGCCAAATACTCGCGCACTTTAATTGCCGAACCGTAACTCGTAAACGAGTGCGCAGTGTCCCACGGCAACACACAGACATCAAAACCGGCAGCATAACGCGGCAACTCCTGGTAAGGCACGGGCGGCAGAAAATGCGTATTTGGCAGGGCTTCAACTTCGACGCCACGAGACTTGTTGCCAATAAAGATCCACTGCCAGTCGGGCCGCTCTTGGGCCGCACGTTTGATCAGTTCCTGATCGATCAGCCACGGCTCGACCGCACCAAAATAACCCAAGCGCGGCCGCGGTATCTGCGCCACCGCTTCAGCGATATCAAGTTTGCCGGATCCGACAGGCGACCAGTGATCAAAATCGACGGCTTGTTCCAGCAGAAAAGATCGGTCGAGACCGCGAGTGGCTTCAGCCAACAATTTTTGGCCGGAATAGAGCACGATGTCGGCATTGTCGATAGCGCGTTCGTGCAATTTCTTAATCGTTGCCAGGTCAGTCGCATGGTCCATCAGGTTCGCATCGTACTTGTCGGACACCTGATAGATGACAAGTTGTTCATCAAACTCGCCAATCATATCCGCGGCGGTGGGAATCGCTATCCAAAGAATTGGTCGCTTTAGGCCACCCCGGCGGGCGAGCCGGCCGATCTGCAGGGCCAGCAACTTACGATTCACCGCACGCGCGGCGCGAGGACCAAAGAACGGAATGACTGCCGGCGAAACAACCGTGACGCCTTCCGGAGTGGGACGCGCAAGCCGAGCGTACGAACGCAGCTTACGGGCAATGCGCGGCAGCAAGTCCTTGTTCGCCAGGCCCGGCAGGCCCATCGAAATCGAGTTCACAAACAGCACTCGATTGCCTGCTTTGGCAAAGCGGCGCATCAAGTGATACTTCGAGTGCGGATGGTGATACCACCAATCTTCACCACCAAAGCAAATAATCGAATGTCCTCGAATCACGTTGGGTCTGTATAATCCGCCGCGTAATGAAGCATGAAAACCGTGACGCGACAAAACTGAGAATCACCGACGCCCCTCAGCGTTCCGCGGTACGTCGCCAGTTGCTGATTCTTTCACTTATCTTTTGCACGGCGTTGGGAGTCAGGTTGCTTAACTGGCAGGTCGCCCGCCACGAAGCTCTCGCTGTCCAATCCAGTGTTGCCCTCAATTACAAACACCTCGCCGAGTTGATTCGAGCGAATGGTCTCACATCGCTCTATGATCGATCATCTACAACCAGCAACCCCGATTTGCTTGGTCATCCGCCGGGTTATCCAATTCTGCTCTCATTCATTTATCGCGTCGCTCCGGAGTCAGACACCGCGACTCAACTGCTGCAAATGATGCTCGACTCATTATCCGCTATCGTCATCGCTCTGATCGCGTTTGAACTGTTTCCGGCCGCGGTTGGGATTATTGCCGGGTTCCTGGCCGCGCTGGCGCCCCAGTTT
>DATAOU010000149.1:0-15344 GCA_036265575.1 Pyrinomonadaceae bacterium | reverse complement strand
CAGCGTTTCTTTTTAGGCTACGCGCAAATTTGGGCGCAGAACATTCGTCCGGAAGCGGCGCGTTTGCGGGTGGCAACCGACCCGCATCCGCTCGGACGCTTTCGTGTTAACGGACCGCTGTCGAACATGCCGCTGTTCGCGACGGCTTTCCAATGCAAGGCGGGCGATCCAATGGTGCGACCAGCGGATAAGCGTTGCCAGATTTGGTAAGAAGATTTAGCCGCAGATTTTCGCGGGTAAATGCGGATCCTGGATTCTCTGTGCGTCCTTTGTGAACTTTGTGCCTCTGTGGTGAAAGTCGTTCGGTCAAAAGTAAACCACCACCGAGTCACAGAGGGCACAAAGGACGCACAGAGAGTTCTTCAACTACTTTTCAAACTTCTTAATCCTCGGTTGGTCTCCCTATTTCTTCGCTTCCGCTGCCTCACGCAGTTCGTTGACGACTTCGTCGGGCTTCCAATCATTCCCGCGGTAGACCTTAATAACTTTGCCGTCCGGGCCAATGACCGCGGTCCTGAGAGAATGGATGACCTGCTGGTTGCCTGTTTCTGAATCAAGGTAATACCGCATGCCAAAATACTGCGCTATGCCTTTCACCTCGTCCGCACTGCCCGACGCGAATTCCCAATGTGCGAACGTCTCGTCGGAATACCTGCCTGTAAACGCCGCCCCATAACTACGGAGCACTTTCGGCGTATCGTAATCCGGATCAAAACTGATGCTCAGCAAATGGGTCTTCGCGTAAAGCTCGGGCTGCTTTTGCAACTCCTGATCGATGGCCGCGAAGTTGTTGCTCATCAAAGTACATTGGTCCGGGTCCGGGCAGCGTGTGTAAATGAACGTCAGAGCCAACGCCTTGCCGCGATAGTCGTGGAGACGAATCGCTTTTCCATCCTGATTGACCAGCCGGTAGTCCGGAACCTCCTCGCCTTGCTTCGGGCCAACGCCTTCACCGCTCACCGGCACCGCGCTGTCAGAACCTTCTTTAGCGATTACCACGTCCTCGAGCCATGACTTGGCGCCATCGACAACCAGCGTGGCGTTGATATGATCACCGGGCACGAGCGGCACTTCGAATGCCCACCACCAGTCTTCGCCGACCGTAAATGGCATCGTCATCGCGGGCATGTAATCTTTAATGTCCTCATGCGCGATGGTTACCAGGTGCTGGTCCTTCTCGACCAGCACGACTTTGCCTTTCAGCTCATAATGTTTTTCCGTCGGCGAATGTTGGCGCTGCTGACGACAACCGGAAATAACAACTAACGTGATGATGCAAAGCGCGAGAACGACGGTTCGAAACGTTTTCATAAATATTTGTGATCCACGCTAACCAATAAAAGCAAACTAGGTGTAACCTAGCACGAAAGCTTGACGCTTGTTAAAGGACCACGTGGATAAACTTTAGGAAGCCCTGATCGAGTGTTTTCGACGCATAGCGTCGGTCCGAATTTAGCCCGGCGTTTCAACGCCGGGGGATCAGGTTCTGTCGTCGCGTAGCGACGATTGAGTATCATCTGGTCTCAAGCGTCGCTACGCGACGCGAACAGAATGTTGGCCGATCCCGGCCTTGAAAGGCCGGGCTAAAGTCGCACGATGCTGCGCGTCGATTGACTCAGATTTTAGAAGATGGTTACGCAAACATTTACAAACACCGACTCCACTCGACATGCGGAATTGCTCGAGGGCGCCGCCGTTGCTGCTCAAATCAAACGGGAAGCCGCGCGCGATGTCGAGCGGTTATGGAAAGATCATCAGGTCAAGGTTTGTCTTGCCGCGGTTCTTGTTGGCGATGATCCAGCCTCAGCCGTTTACGTCAGAAACAAGATAAGAGCCTGTGAAGAGGTAGGTATTAAGTCGGAACATCACGCGCTTCCGGCAAGCACAAACTTTGCAGAGCTGTTGGATCTGATTGCTTCGCTTAATGAACGCGATGAAGTTGACGGCATACTGGTCCAACTTCCGCTGCCGGCCGAAATCGACGCGAACAAGATCATCGAAGCAGTAGATCCGCAAAAGGACGTCGATGGCTTTCATCCCATTAACGTCGGTCGCTTAGCACTGGGTAGGCCCACATTCGCACCGTGCACGCCCGCCGGCGTGATTGAATTGTTGGATCGATCAGGAATACCGATCGCGGGCGCCAGCGCCTGTGTAATTGGTCGCAGTCAGATCGTTGGCCGTCCGATGGCGCAACTGCTCTTGCAAAAGGACGCCACCGTGACCATTTGTCATTCGCGCACACGCGACCTGGCGGCAGTGACCCGCGAAGCCGATCTGCTCATAGTCGCTATCGGCCGCCCTGGTTTTGTTGGCCGCGAGCACATCAAACCTGGCGCGACCGTTATCGACGTCGGCATGAACAATGTGACCGATGAAGCTACGGCAAGAAAACTCTTTGGCGCCGACGCGGAAAAGCGCATCGAAACGATAGCGAAGCGCGGCTACACGCTGGTGGGCGATGTGAACCCGGCAGAAGCGGACGCAGTTGCGGGCCGCCGCACGCCAGTGCCAGGCGGCGTTGGCTTGTTGACTGTAGCGATGTTGATGCGAAACACGGTGAAGGCGGCAATGCTGCGGAGGGGACTGGAATCAGCAGACAGCAAACAGTAGACAGCAAACAGCCGGAAAAAACGGCGACTGGTCTACGCCTCATGAGGCAATTCTTGCTGCCGGCTGTTTGCCGTTGACTGTTTGCTGTTTACTATTTTCACAAAATGTTGCGCGTCGGACTAACGGGATCGATTGGTGTCGGCAAATCGTTTGTGGCCGGCGTGCTCGCTGAGCTTGGGTGTCACGTGCTCGACGCTGACCTGACTGCGCGTGAGGTGGTGGAACCGAACTCCGTTGGGTTGGAAAAGATAGTTGCTGAATTCGGACCAGAGGTCCTGCAGCCTGACGGGGCGCTGGATCGAACAAAGCTCGGCACGCTGGTATTCGGCGACGCTCGAAGGCGAAGCACGCTCAATGCGATTCTGCATCCATACATCATTGCGCGTCAGGACGAATTGCTGCGCGAGTGGGAAGCGTTGGATCCCGACGGCATCGCAGTCGTGGATGCCGCGTTGATGATCGAATCGGGCGGATACAAACGTTTCGACAAGTTGATTGTGGTTCATTGCCGCCCGGAAGTGCAGTTGCAGCGCTTGATGTCGCGTAATGGTTTGAGTCGTGAAGAAGCAGAGAAGAGAATTAGCTCGCAGATGAGCCAGGAAGAAAAGAAAAAGTTTGCCGATTACCTGATCGATACTTCCGAAGGTTTTGACGACACGCGGCGGCAGACCGAAAAAGTTTATATGGCGCTGACCGCAGATTTGGCTCGAGGTCGACGCGCGTAGCAGTTCAGAGTCCAGCCTTTAGGCTGCTGATTTCCGACCGCAAGTTAAAGCTTGTACTCTAAACGGCGTTCGCCATCTTAACGAGATCGAAACAGGCTGCCGCGATTCATATTGATGACCTTAATCGAAAAGCTCCTACCAAGAAGACAAGCTACTCGCGCATTCCTGGCCACCGCTCTGCTCGTTACAGTCGCGCTTAGCCACGCCGGTTGTTTCCTAAACGAGCAAGTCGAGCCTTATTACGGTCGCATTGTTGTGCCGCAAAGCCAGCAATTCAGATGGAGCGATGGTGGCTTGCCGCAGACTTTTGACCCAGCATTCGCGGCTGCGCCTCCGGATACCGACTTAGTGCGCGCAATCTTTGAAGGGCTGACAGACTATGATCCGCAAACCCTGATGCCGGTTCCCGCAGTCGCCACCAAATGGGAAGCTACTAACGGCGGGCGCACCTGGACTTTTTATTTGCGTGACGACGCTCGTTGGTCGAATGGCTCGGTGGTGACAGCTGCGGATTTTGTTCGTTCCTGGCAACGCACAGTGAAACTTGGTGAGCTGGCTCCCCATACCGATCTACTGGCAAACATTGAAGGCGCGGAAAGGAAAGCAGTAGTCGCGGTCCATGCACCAACTCAACCGGCTCCAGCTCCGCACTCAACTGGTTCTACCCCGGCCGCAACCGAAGCCGAACCATCGTTTGGCGCAGAAGCGCTCTCGGACCGAGTGTTGCGCGTGCACCTGCGAAGACCTGACATGAATTTTCCGGCACTGGTAGCGCATCCTGTCTTTCGTCCGGTGAAACTCGCCGCCGATGCGCCCGCCGGCAAGTTGTCTGCGTCTGGATTACTCTCCAACGGCGCTTTCTCAGTGGCACAAACAGACAACGAGCGCGTGCTGCTGGCGCGGGCAGAAAATTATTGGGACAAGCAACAGGTGACGTTGCAAAGCGTCGAGTTCGTAGGCGCGCGCGATACCGAATCGGCACTGGCGGCCTACCGGTCTGGCAACGTCGATGCTGTCACTAATGCCGCGCTTGAGCCCTTGGCGATAAAACTGCTTGCCCCTTATGCAGATTTTCGCCGGGCTACTTTTGGCGCTTTGACTTATTACACTTTCAACAAAACGCATGCGCCATTCGACGATGTTCGCGTTCGTGAAGCGCTGGCGATCGCCATCGATCGCGATCGCATCAGTGCCGATGACACCGGTGGCGCCACTGAGCCGGCGAAACAATTTCTGCCGCAGACGCCAACTGAGGCGCCGAAGACTGTAGTTGGTAAGTCGGACATGTTGGAAAAAGACGAGGAGCGAGCCAGGCAACTGCTGGCTGAAGCGGGTTTTCCCAATGGCGATAATTTTCCTGTCGTTCGTCTGCTCGTCAATCGCAATGAACAACAGCGCCTGGTGGCCCAGGCGATTGCCGCGATGTGGCTCAATGTTTTGAATATTCAAACCGAGCTCGTGATCAGGAATTGGGACGACTATGAGGCGGCAATTCGCACCGGCGACTTCGATGTAGTGCGGCGCGGGATTGTAATGCAGACGACTGACGAGCTTACGAATATTCGGACGCTGTTTGGCGAAAACTACCAACGAACCACGGCTGCGAATGAGACCGAGCGTTTGAATCAACCAGGCGGGGAGGCGTCCGACCGCAGCAAGTCAGCAATAACAGCGAGCAGGAGTTCAACTGCGTTTCCTGCCATTGATACTGAAGCACAAGCGCTAAATGACCTGAGCGCAATGCCGATTTATTTCGCTTCTTCATACGCGCTGGTGAAGCCGTATGTCACCGGATTCGATGCCAATATCCTCGATGCTCCGTCATTGAAAAAAGTCCGAATAGATGGAAACTGGAAGCCGCCGGCTTCTCCAGCAGGCAGTAACGCGCGTTAACGTAGGTGGAGTCCGGCACAAGATTCTTGATAATGCGTTTTCTGCGTGTTAACTTCCGTCTGACTTTCCCCTTCAAAAATCTGTTGCTCCGGAAAACGATGGCTAGCCTCTACTACAGACAACTGCTCGCGGGCCTGGTACTGGCAGCGCTGGTGCTGGGATCGATTGGCTGTCGCGCCATGGCGACGAATCCCGCATTCTTTGGCAGTACCACGCCGCCGGCGACAAACATTCTGCGTTACATAAATGGCGACGAGCCTGAATCGTTGGATCCGGCGATCAGTTCCGGTCAACCGGAGGCGCGGATTTACATGGCTCTGTACCAGGGATTGGTTGAATACGATCCCAAGACCCTGGCGGCTATTCCGGCTCTCGCCGAGCGCTGGGACGTCAACGATGACTCGTCAGAGTTTGTCTTTCACTTGCGCCAGAACGCGAAGTGGTCCAACGGAGATCCAATTAACGCCCAGGACTTTCTCTATAGCATTCGTCGCTCTCTTTCGCCCGAAATTGCCTCGAAGAATGCTTACCTGGCTTTCACGATCAGATATTCTGAGGCTTTTAATAGCGGCGCAGTGTTCGTCCGAGATCCCGCGACCAATCAATATTTGCTCGAGAAGGATTTTGCAGAAGAAGGCACGGTACTAAACGAGCCGCTAAGTCAGAAACCAATTACGCCCGAAACAGCTGAGATCAAACCGACGACGGCGGGAGCTGCGGGCGCTGCGGACACACCTTTTCATCAGTTCATGCATTCGCCGCCACGCTTGACGCTGCCGGGCTCGGAAAAGGCGCGCACGAAGTTATTGGAAAGCAATCCGAAGCTGAAGGCGGCAGTTGCCGGCAAAGAATTCGTAAAGATAAAAGCCGAAGACATCGGAGTTGAGGCGGTCGACGATTACACCGTGCGCATTTCGTTGGCCCAGCCCGCGCCTTACTTCAGTGGGCTGGCAGCGCATCAACTCTTCAGGCTCGTGCCGCGAAAGATTATCGAGAAGTTTGGTGACCGCTGGACTGATGCCGAGAATATTGTGACGTGCGGTCCCTTCAAAGTTAAAGCGTGGAAACATTACGATGAACTAATAGTTGAACGTGATCCGCTTTACTGGGACGCGGCGCATGTCGGTCTGGACGAGATCCATTTTTTGGTTTCCTCAGATAATCCCACCGCCATGAACCTGTATAAGGTTGGCGAAGTGGACGCAGTTAACAATCACGTTGTGCCCAATGGCTGGCTCGATGTGGTGCGTCCTAAGAAGGATTACATGGACGGCGCTGAAGCGGCGATCGTCTACATCCTGATGAACGTCACCAAGCCGCCCATGAATGACATACGCGTGCGGCGCGCGTTCAATATGGCAATTGACAAGATCAATTACGCCAAGGCACGACGCATCACCAAACCACTATCAGCATTCACGCCCGAAGGAATTTTTGTGGGCTACCCGCAACCAAAGGGTGATGGCTTTGATCCTGAGCAAGCGCGAAAGCTGATGGGCGAAGCCGGCTTCCCGGTCACCAAAAAGGGCGATGGCACCTACGAATGCAAGAGCTTTCCGGTATCTCAGGTCGATTTTTCATTCAATACGCAAAGCTCGAACAAGACCATGGCGGAATTCATGCAGGCCCAGTGGAAGCAGAACCTGGGCATCACGGTGCAGTTGAAGAGCATGGAATTCAAGACGTTCATGGGTGTCCGCGCCAAACTTGAATATAAGGGGTTTGCAATCGGGATTTGGGGCGCGGACTACATGGACCCGTTTACGTTCCTAAATCTCTTCTCAACGCCCGGCGGGGACAACGGCAGCGGCTGGTGGGACAAGAAGTACGTCGAATTGTTGGACGAGGCCAATCGCTCCCTCGATAAGCAAAAACGTTATGAGTTGATGGCAAAAGCCGAGAAGTACCTGCTCGATGCCCAGCCCGTAATTCCAATCGAAACTTCATCGGTGAATTTTGTAAAGAAGCCGTACGTAAAAGGTTTGTATCCAAACGCGCAGTCCGTTTACGCGTGGAAGTTTGTTTACATTGAACGCGATCCGGCGAAGTGGGACTATGGCCCGCCAAGTCTGAGTGACTAGTTCTGTCCCAGGTTTTCTTCAAGTACGTGAGAAGCTGTTTGAAGATTTACCATTTGTCATTTGGAAAATGGCAAATGGAAAATCTACACGTTTCGCTCCAATAAATGCTCCGTTTCATCATTAAGCGCCTGCTCATAACGATACCGACGATTCTCGTCGTCATCACACTGACGTGGGGTTTGATTAGGCTCGCGCCCGGTAACTTTTACTCGGGCGAAAAACCGATTCCCAAAGCGATTGAAAACAACATTCGCGAGAAGTATGGGTTGAACAAACCCTGGTACGTGCAGTATGGCAAGATGATGGGCCATGTGCTGCTCCTCGACTTTGGTACCTCACTCAAATACGAAGGACAGTCAGTCAACGGAATCATCGCTCGCTCACTACCAGTGTCCGCGGCGATCGGCTTGTCCGCGTACCTGCTGGCGCTGCTGGTTGGTATTACGCTCGGGTCGCTTGCGGCGCTAAAGCAAAATTCAACACTCGATTACGCGTCGATGGCACTCGCGATGGTGGGCATCTCTGTGCCGAACTTTGTTCTCGGGCCGATCCTGGTTTTGGTTTTTTCGTTAACACTCTACTGGTTTCCGCCGGCGCGTTGGTACGGCTTTCCCAGTCGCGGGATGGTGCTTCCGGTGCTAACTCTGTCCGGAATCTACATGGCCTACATAGCGCGATTGACGCGCGCAGGTATGTTGGAAGTCTTGCGCTCGGATTACATTCGCACGGCTCGCTCGAAAGGCTTGAGTGAGAGACAAGTCGTGATTCGTCATGCGCTGCGCGGCGGACTTATGCCGGTTGTTTCCTTTACTGGGCCGGCGCTGGCTTTTCTGTTGACAGGAACGGTGGTGGTCGAACGTCTGTTTACGCTGCCGGGGCTCGGGAACTACTTCATTCAGGCGTCATTGAATCGCGACGAGCCTTTGATTATCGGCATCGTCTCTTTTATCGCGATAACGTTGCTACTGATGAATCTGATTGTCGACATCGCGTATGCGTATCTCGACCCACGCATTAGGTATTGAAAGGTAGCATAGACTTTAGTCTGTGCTGGCGACGTTAGCAGAAGCTAAAGCCTATGCCGCGCGGTAGGACAGACTTTGGGAGAGTCTGACCAAGTTGGTGCGACCGTGGTTTGTTCCCCCCCTCCCTTTGGGAGGGGTTAGGGAGGGTGCGAAGCTTGGACGCGCACAAGCCCTCTCCCCAATCTCTCCCAAAGGGAGAGGGGTAATAGAATTCAAAGTAAATTCTATGAACGAAGACCAACGAATTCCAGAGCCTGAAGTCATCCACACGCCACCCGAGTTTGTAGTGGCCGAGGAAGAACTTCATATGCCACCCGGCGATGAGATCGTTGCCGGAACTTCGCTCTGGAAAGACGCCTGGCGTCGCCTGCTAAAGAACCGGCTGGCAGTCTTTGGAATGGTCGTTGTAATTCTGGTGGCAATCGCGTCGCTCGTCGGTCCTGAGATTATCAAGCGTGTTAATGGCTTTGGCCCTGACTACATTCCTTCCGACTCTCAACTAATCAAATCGTTTGCGCCGTTTAGAGCTCCCGACGGTTCTTTTTCAGGAAAGCACCCGATGGGAACCGACAATCAAGGCCGCGACATTCTCGCGCGCGTGCTGCAAGGCGGTCAGATATCGTTGATGGTTGGCATCATCGCCACCATCGTTTCGCTGCTGATCGGTGTGGCCTACGGCGCCGTCGCAGGTTACCTGGGCGGTCGCATCGACAACTTGATGATGCGCTTTGTCGATATTCTGTACTCCTTGCCCTACATCATTTTGGTGATTGTGTTGCTCGCAATGTTTCGCAGCAGCACGGCGATCGGCCAGTTGGTTCTCTTGTTCATCGCCCTGGGCTCCGTCTCGTGGCTGACCATGGCGCGCATCGTTCGTGGCCAGGTGCTGTCGTTAAAGAACCAGGAGTTTGTGTTGGCGGCGCGCGCCACGGGCGTTTCCACCACGCGCATTATCTTTCGACACATCGTGCCTAACACGCTGGGACCGGTCATCGTCTATGCAACGCTGACGATTCCGACGGTCATGCTTAGCGAAGCGTTTCTTTCTTATTTGGGATTTGGAGTGCAACCGCCGCTCGCGTCCTGGGGAAGTTTGGCCGCCGATGGGATTCAGAATATTGCAATCTTTCCCTGGCAACTGATCTTCCCGGGACTGACCATGGCGTTGACTTTGTTCTCATTGAATTTTCTGGGTGATGGACTGCGCGATGCGCTCGATCCGCAGATGCGGAAGGTCTAGTAGCACGGACTTTAGTCTGTGTTGGCTTGCAAAGAGATGGTTACGGAAGAGCACAGGCGAACGCCTATGCCACTGATTAAATGACGAACAACGGAAATCTGCTGGAAGTCACTGACCTGCGCACCTACTTCGACACCGAAGACGGGATCGTAAAGGCGGTCGACGGTATCTCGTTTCAACTGAAGCGCGGCGAAACGCTTGGCATCGTCGGCGAATCAGGCTCCGGCAAATCCGTCACAAATCTTTCCATCATTCGCCTGGTGCCTACACCGCCCGGCAAGATTGTCTCCGGCGAAGTCGTCTTTGACGGACAGGACCTTCTGACCATGAGTAGCGAAGCGGTGCGCCACATTCGCGGCCGTCGCATTGCCATGATCTTTCAGGATCCAATGACCTCGTTGAATCCCTTTATGAAGGTGTCGCGTCAATTGATGGAGATGACGCGGCTGCACTTGGGCCATAGCAAACAACAGGCGTACGAGCATGCGATCAAAATGTTGGAGACCGTCGGCATCCCTGATGCGCGGGCCCGCGTCGATAATTATCCGCATGAGTTCTCGGGTGGGATGCGACAGCGCGTGATGATCGCGATGGCACTCTCCTGCGAACCGGAG
Organism: Pyrinomonadaceae bacterium; assembly: GCA_036265575.1. Classification (GTDB taxonomy): domain Bacteria; phylum Acidobacteriota; class Blastocatellia; order Pyrinomonadales; family Pyrinomonadaceae; genus PSRF01. The sequence continues at coordinate 5,153 of DATAOU010000149.1, read as the reverse complement.
TTACTGATAGCCGACGAACCCACGACTGCCCTGGACGTTACCATTCAGGCGCAAATTCTGGAGCTAATAAAGCGACTCAAACAAGCCACCGGAACTAGCGTGATTCTCATTACGCACGATCTGGGAATTGTTGCCGGCATGACCGACCATCTGATCGTTATGTATGCGGGCAAGATTTTTGAGCAGGCGCCGACCAAGGAACTGTTTGCCACACCCGGAAATCCTTATACCAAAGGTTTGCTGCGCTCGGTGCCGGATCCGACCGCGGAACAGGGTGAGCTTTATCAGATTCCGGGATTGCCTCCAGACGTCGCGCACTTGCCGCCTGGCTGTCCGTTTGCAGCGCGCTGCGATCGCGTCGAGGAGATTTGTCATCGCGAGTTTCCGCCGTTCGTGCAGTTAACCGCTGATCATTGTTCCTTGTGTCATTTCGCGCACGAGGTTTACGAAGAATCACTAGCTGAGGGAAGAACAAGGAGTTCAGAGTACAAGCTTTAGCTTGCGGTTCGTTAGCGGCGGCTCAGCAGCAAGCTGAAGCTTGTACTCTGAACTGCTTTGTGGCAGCCAAAAATAAAATGAGCACTCAAGAAACAGAGCTCGCAGGGGTCCAAACGCCGCCGGCCAGCAGCCGTCAGGGCGAGCCGCTGATCTCTATTCGCGATCTGAAGGTTCATTTTCCGATAGTCGGAGACGGCAGTGTAAAAGCCGTTGACGGAGTCACAATCGACATCTATGCGGGCGAGACCCTGGGGCTGGTTGGCGAATCTGGTTGTGGCAAGTCCACACTTGGCCGCGCGATTCTGCGCCTGGTCGAACCGACATCAGGGCAGGTACTTTTTCGCAACAACGATCTGGCCCACCTCTCCACACGCGAACTGCGGAAGCATCGCCGTCATCTGCAAATAATCTTTCAGGATCCTTATGCCTCGCTTAACCCGCGCATGACGGTCGGACAGATCGTGGGTGAACCATTAGACACATTCCGTATCGCCCGAGGCAGGGAAGCAGAACAGCGCGTACAGGATCTGCTGGAAACGGTTGGCCTGAGCAAACGTTTCATCAAACGTTACCCGCACGAATTCTCAGGGGGCCAGCGTCAACGCATCGGCATCGCGCGCGCTTTAGCAGTCGATCCTGATTTCATTGTCGCTGACGAACCAATATCGGCTCTCGACGTTTCCATCCAGGCGCAGATAATGAATCTGCTGGAAAAGTTGCAGCGACAAAAAAACCTTACATATCTTTTCATTTCCCATGACCTCCGCGCGATTCGACATGTGTCAGATCGCGTGGCGGTTATGTACCTTGGGAAACTAGTCGAGATAGCCGGGGCCAAAGCCATCTACGCTGATCCTTTGATGCCGTACACCAAGGCGCTCATTTCAGCGGTGCCCGTGCCTGACCCTGTAGTCGAAGCGACACGCCAACGGGTCGTGCTCGAGGGCGACGTACCATCGCCTATCAATCCCCCGCCTGGGTGCCGCTTTCACACCCGTTGCCCTTACATGATTGAGGCGTGCAAACAAGTCGTGCCGCCCTTGGTGGAAATCAAGCCGAGCCACTTCGCGGCCTGCATTCGCATCAGTCCTGACCAGCCTGACATTGATACGGTCGCGCCGGGCGCAGCTCCGGGCCTCGAGGCCGCCAAAGCGAGTCAATAACCGCCCGCGCCTTAAATCCCCTCAAATCTCTGTTGTATAAGCGCTTAAACGCATGAAAAGCGTTTGCCATTAGTCGTTTATCAATAGGGCAAGTTGTTCTATTGCCCAGCGTTCCGCGCCTGTTGTTGCGCCCATCAGGAATGAAGCCTTGTTTTGTACGGGCAATCTCGAACTTATACTGAACGAACTGCGGCTGATCGGTCCTACGTGAACAATCTAATGCCACGTCGCAAACAAGAGACTCGAGCAAGACGATCCGGAGCGAAAGCGCCACGCGCTGTCTCTGTCGAGTCGCACGAGATTGTTCAGGAACATCCCGAGGATGCGCCCGCCGGATGGCTTGAGGCGCAGGATAAGCTGGCGAACTCTCATGATCTGTCGTTGTTGCTGGTCGACGGCCGCCAACCGCCGGCAATCGCTATCTCAAACAACAATTCGATCTGTCGTGCCTTCCAAACATCGCCAGAGCATGTTCGTCTTTGTGATCCGTACTGCGGCGATGCTCATCGTCGCGCGCTCAGCGCCGGTTCGCTGGTGCATTACAAGTGTCACGCCGGACTTGAGTGTTTCACGATGCCGGTTGAGATTGCGGGAGAAGGGAACCTTGCTGTCATCGGCGGTCGCGCGTTCCTGAGTGGGGCTGATTACCGTTCGCTTGCTGAGCGTTTCCGCGATGGCGAGTTGAATGAACTACTAGATAGCGCGCCGTTTGCGAACGTAATTTTTTCGGAACCGCAGCGGCTGACGCAGCTAGCTTCGCTGGTTGCAAAAGCTGCGCAAGGAGTTTCATCTTCGCGGGCGCCCCAACCCATCGAAGCGTCCGAAGCACTCCGAACAGAGTTGCCGGTTGAGAGCGAAGCTCCCGTCGATACTCCCACATCGCAAAGCAATGTCTCGCTGCCAATCGAAACACAGTCCGATTTGCAGGGTGAAGTCGAACGTCTGCGCGATGAATTGCAACATCGTGCCGACCTGGCCGATTCGTTAAAACAGTTCCTCGAACGCATCACCTCAAACGAGCCGGAACAGACGTATCTGGCCATCTTGACTCATGCAAAACGTTTGCTGGGCGCCGACCGCGCGTCGTTGATGGTGCTTAACGAAGACGCAAACGAACTCGTCTTGAAGGCGGCGTTCGGATTACCGGTGAATAAAGAGCAGGTGGTTCGCGTCCGGGTGGGCCAAGGTATTGCCGGCCGGGTGGTCGAATCCGGTCAACCACTCGTGGTTGCAAATGCAGCGGGCGTTGGGGGGCTTGTTGCGGATCCTGATCGAGATTACAAGACGGCATCGTTCATCAGCTATCCCATCAGCATGCGCGGTCGCAAGCTTGGCGTTCTTAATCTGACGGACAAGACAAACGGCAAAGAGTTTGACGACGTGGACCTGAGTTTGCTCGATCTCGTTGGACCGCAGATAGCGATTGCGCTCGAACGCGCGGAATGGCAGGACCGTGCGACCCAATTCCAGTTGATGTCAATCACTGATCCGCTGACCGGCTTACTCAATCGCCGTTATCTGGAAGAGCGTTTGACTGAAGAGCTGAATCGCTCTCTGCGTTACAACTATTCAATGAGCTGTCTAATGATCGACATCGATGACTTCAAACGTTACAACGATCTAAACGGCCATCAAGCCGGCGACGACGCCTTAAAGATTACCGCGCACTGCCTGAAGGCCGCGCTTCGTTCAGCCGATGTCGCCTGCCGCTATGGTGGCGAAGAGTTTTGCGTCCTACTGCCGCAAACGTCCCTTACCGAAGCCGGCGTAATCGCCGAACGTATGCGCCAACGAGTTGCCGAAACAGTTTTCCCCTACGGCAAGTCGCAGCCGTTGGGCGTGGTTAGTATCAGCGTCGGCATCTCGACGTTCACACGCGAGATCGATTCAGCCGAGAAAATTATCGCGACCGCGGATCGCGCGCTGTATCGGGCCAAACACGGCGGCAAGAACCGGGTCGAGTACTACGTGGAAAACTTGAACAGCGCACCGGCTAACAAATGAGTCCTAAAGCACCACAGGGCCGGCGCGTTCTTGGCCGCGTAAAGGCCGCGGAGTTTGTCGGCAGGAGCGCCGAACTCCAGCGAATTCTCTCCCATGCTTTGAGTCGTTCCGAGCGTGACGCTCGCGGACTGTTGATTCTGTTGGCGCCGCTCGCCGGAGTCTCAGAATTACTGCGCCAGGCGTACGACCGATTGTTCAACGCTCAGGGCGAAGCGGTTCCGATCTACTTTTCGCTGCCGGCGAACGACACTACTGCCGTCAGCGCCGGCATTGAGTTTCTCAACTCATTTCTGGCGCAGTACATCGCGTTTCGGCGCAACGAACCTTCCCTGGCCCAGGCGTCGTTGACGATGAATGACCTCGTCCAACTGGCGCCGGCCGCTGACCTCGACTGGATCGAAGAACTGGTCAGTGCCTACACCAAACAACGGTTCAGCGATGACGAACGAGAGCTGGTGCGCTTCTGCTTTAACGCGCCGCGACGGGTGCCGGCAGGAAATCCCAAACCTTACCTTCTGTTCGACGCTGTCAAACTTGCCGACTACGAGAGTGAGCAAATACCGTTTGCAACCGAACTGATCAAGGCACTGGCTGGCTCGCCGCCATTCGTGCTGGCTGGCCTGCGGCGAGAAATCATTCGTGAAGTCCAAAGAGCCGGGGTTGACTACGGCGCGCTCGAAAAAATTCGCCTGGAACCGCTTGCGGAAGCTGACGCGCGCAAACTAGTGGCATCAATCGCGAATCGCGAAGGCGTATCGATCACTGACGAATGCCGCGACCTGCTTGCACAGCAGTTCGAAGCCAGCCCGTTTTTGATTAGCTCGATGCTGCTGGCTGCTCGCGAGAAACACCTGGCGCTCAATTCCTATTTCGATTGCGAGCGTTTGTATGTCGATGAACTGCTTGGTGGCCGGCTGAATCATTGCTTTGCTTCAATCCTCGAGAATGTGGCGCCGGACCCAATCGTTAGAAGCGCGCTGATTCGCCTGCTTTCGGAAAGCCTGGGAGCCGGACAGCGCACCGCTTCGTTTGCGGCCTGGGCCAGGCGCCTCAATCTCGAGGCTGTGGAAGTAGAAGACATTCTGCGCGTTTTGCACGTCCACGAAATAATTAACTGGGACGGCGAGACCGTCGATACGCAGCGCGGTTCACGCGCCTGGCGAGATTTTGTTCGCAGTCGCTTTCGCCTGGACGCACTGCGCGAACCTAGAGCGTTAGTCGTAGCAGACTTGATGTCGGCTGCTCTACAGCGCGCGCCGCAGACTGTGGCCCGCCATTACCGGCGCATTGCTAGCCTGCCATTGCGTGATGTATTGCAGGCTTTTAACTACCAGCGCGTTCCGAAAGTTCTGTTCGACTATGCCGCTTTTGCCGCCGACTATAAGGGCACGCCCGCGGAAGAGATTGCGGCGCGGCTTGAGATTGATCCACAAGCAATAAAGCTGCCGCAGGCGTTTCATACCGCGCACGGTGTTGCTTTCAGTGCTG
>DATAOU010000148.1:0-8120 GCA_036265575.1 Pyrinomonadaceae bacterium | reverse complement strand
GCGTTCAGTCCCCAAACTTACAAGTGCGACCGCTGCAAAAGCGGAACGGCTGGAGACTATTGAGGGAACGGTGCCCAGTCCAACTGATCTGCCGCCCGGTTGTCATTTCGCACCGCGTTGCCCTTATCGCATGCCGCGCTGCACGACGGAAGAGATACCCCTTTACGATCTCGAGGGCGAAGTGAAGGTGCGGTGTGTGTTGTTTGATTTGGCAGCGGCGGTCACGGCTGACCACCGGACCGGCGAATCGAAACAGGAATAAGTTACTGATTTTCCATTTTCCATTTACCATTTTTCATTTCCCATTACGGATATTCGGTAGCCGCTATCAAGGCTATCAATCGACCCGCTATTGAAAACCTGGACCAGTGGCAATCGCGCGGTTACTCAGTCTTTGTTTTTTGCTGCAATGGCAAATGAGAAATGTTAAATGGTAAATGGTAAATTCAGTTCAAGCGGCTCAACTAATGTCACCTACAAGCTCACGCGACACGCTGGTCAACGTTAAAGGATTAGTAAAGCATTTTCCGGTCGAAGGCAGCGAGGATGTGGTGCGTGCCGTTGACGGGGTGTCGTTTGCAATCTTTCGGGGCGAGACGTTGGGCTTAGTTGGTGAGTCGGGCTGCGGAAAATCAACTGTCGGCCGCTGTCTGTTGCGTTTGATTGAGCCGACCGCCGGCGAGATCACATTCGAAGGTCGCGATGTCGTTTCACTGGGAAAGCATGAACTGCGCGAACTGCGGCGCGAGATGCAGATTGTCTTTCAGGACCCTTTCGCCTCACTTAACCCGCGCATGAAAGTCGGCAGCATCGTTGGCGAGCCGCTGGTCATCCACAAGATCGGAACAAAAAAAGAGAGACGCGATCGCGTTGCTGAACTGCTGAAGCGGGTCGGTTTGAATCCCGATTACAGCAAGCGTTATGCGCACGAGTTTTCCGGCGGGCAACGACAACGCATCGGCGTCGCTCGCACCCTCGCACTTAATCCCAAACTGATTGTGGCGGATGAGCCAGTTTCAGCGCTCGACGTTTCGGTCCAGGCGCAGGTGGTTAACCTGCTTCAGGACCTGCAGAAGGAATTCAACCTTGCTTACCTTTTTATTTCGCATGGCCTGGCGGTCGTCGAACACATCTCAAGCCGTGTGGCGGTAATGTACCTCGGCCGCATCGTTGAAGTTGCGACCGCTGCTGACCTTTACGCGCAACCGTTGCACCCCTACACCAAGGCGTTGCTTTCCGCCATCCCGATTCCCGATCCCAAACACAAACGCGAGCGCATCGTGTTGGGTGGCGATGTGCCCACCCCAATTAACCCGCCATCGGGCTGCCGGTTCCGGACGCGCTGTCCCATCGCTATTGACGAGTGCGCGCGAATCGATCCAGAGTTACGCGAAGTTTTGCCCGGACATAGTGTGGCCTGCATTCGCGTTCCCGGCTGGGAGAGCGCCAGGAGTTCAGAGTCCAACCTTTAGGTTGAAGTGATTCGGAAGCAGCAAGCTGAAGCTTGTACTCTGAACTTCGGGCCAGGTAGCCGCGCTATCAGTTCAAGGTCCAACCTTTAGGTTGAAATGATTCGGAAGCAGCAAGCTGAACCTTGTACTCTGAACTTCGGCCTGGCATTTGGTCTTGAAACCTCGCAGACGAACTTCGCGTATCATCGTCGTATTTAGCAATTTTTGAATATCGGACGGATGTTTTGTCTCCCCGTCCTCTAACAACCACGGAGGATTAACAATGAGCGATCCAAACAGCAACGACTTTGTGCCACCCCCACCGCCGTCGCAGCCGGGTGCGGAAACGACAGGCGCAGCGACCATGTCGACGGGCCAAACCTTAACTGGAATTTTCTTTGAGCCAAGCCGCGTTTTTGAGGCGTTGCGCGAACGTCCGCGCTTTCTTGTAGCCGCTATTATCTCGACGATAGCGCTGCTCGCGTTCACCACTCTGTTCTTTCAGCGGGTTGGTTTTGAGCGAATGGTAACGGAAGCAATCGAAAGCTCACCGCGCGCCGAGCAGATGACGCCTGAGCAAAAAGAGCAGGCGATCCGCATGCAGACCAGCCCGGTAGTGAAAGCGATCTACTATGCCTCGCCCATTGTTGTTGTGGCTCTCATTATCGCCGTCGGCGCCGCCTTGTACCTGCTTGGCTCGATGTTGATGGGACGCCAGCTCCGTTACAAGCAGGCGCTGTCTGTTTGGACTTACTCGGCGATGCCGCCGATAGTAATTTCAATGCTCTTGAACATTGTGCTGCTGTTTCTAAAGTCGCCGGACGATTACGACATTGTGCACGCCTCGCGGCGGGGATTGGTCCAGGCAAACCTTGGACTGTTGATTGACTCGAAAACGTCGCCGGTATTGGGAACGTTCCTGGGTTCGATCGACGTGTTTGCGTTTTACGGATTATTTCTAGCGGCCTTGGGATTGAAGAAAGTCGGGAAGATGTCATCAGGCGCGGCGTGGGGAATCGTGCTGACGATCTGGATTATTGGAGTGATAGTGCGCTGCGCTTTCGCGGGGATTACGGGCGGCGCGATGTAAGGTCGGGCGAGCGGTGTGTAGTAATAAGAAGCAGATTTGACATCGATCATTTGACGTCGATCATTTGTCATTAAAGTGGCAGCATAGAGGTCACTGGCAAATGATCGATGTCAAATGATCGACGTCAAATCTGTTTTTTCTGGTGACCGCGCGGCTACTCGTAGCGCAGCGATTCAATCGGATCGAGCCGCGCTGCTTTCCATGCCGGCCACAGGCCAAAAATCAAGCCAATACCCACGCTCGCCACAAAACCTCCGATGGGCGCCCAGAGCGGCACATAAGAAGGCAGCAACAGACGCAGCAGAAAAGTCAGCAGCCAGCCGATTGAAAGCCCAACCAACCCGCCGAATCCCGTAAGCGTCGCCGCCTCGATCAAAAATTGCCACATGATGTCGCTGCGGCGCGCGCCGATGGCTTTGCGGACGCCAATTTCGCGCGTTCGTTCGGTTACCGAAACCAGCATGATGTTCATCACGCCTATGCCGCCAACCATTAACCCTACTGACGAAACGACGACCATAGCGATGGCCACACCGCTCAGGATCGAACGAAAGTTGCTGAGGAAGAGCTCTGCTGTTTGCAGCCCAAAATTGTCCGGCTTGCCAAAAGGGACCTGTCGCCTCACTCGCAATAGATCGGTGATCTGATCCAGCGCTTCATCCATCATGCCCTTGCGCGCGACTGCCAGAATGTAGACATCGTTTGAACTTGGTTTGAGTTTACGGGCGACGTTGAAAGGCACGTAGATGACATTGTTCTGATCGTCGTCGCCGCCGCCCAGCAGAAACTGTTCCCGCTTTTCCAGCACGCCCACCACGCGAAATTGCCGTCCGCCAATTCCAATTTCCTGGCCGACCGGAGAACCGTAAGGAAAGAAATCTTGCCCGACGGACGAGCCAATCACGGCGACTTCTTCGTTGTTATCATTTTCGTACTGCGTGAAGAACCGACCCTCTTTCACGATTTGTGTGCCGGCCCGTTCGAAATCAGGAAGCGTGCCCTGCAAGGCGACCGCGGCAGAAGTCTTGCCCGGGCTCGACACGAGAATTTTCTGACCGAAGAAGTTATTACCAATGTCGAGGAAGGGAACTGAAAGCTCAACTGCAGGCAACTGCGTCAGCGCCATCGCGTCGTCGTAGGTCAGATCTTTTCGCATGCGCTCTTCGCGCGACAATCGTCCGATGTGAATGCCGGAATTAAACTTGATGATGAAGATTGAATTTGTGCCGTACGACTCAAGCTCTTTTTTAACCGCCGTGTCCACGCCGCTGATGATCGAGGAAATCAGCATCACGGTAATGACGCCAATCATCACGCCAAAGACAGTCAGGAAGGACCGCAGTTTGTTCGCGCGTAAGGTGGCCAGGGCCATCTTAAGATTTTCGTAGATGTCGCTGCGGATAAGTCTCATAACACCTCCAATGAGTCGGCAGGAGCAGTCGGAGTAGAAAACCACCGTCGTGCCAACCTGCCGTCTGCCGCTGCCGACTGCCGACTGATCAATCAGCGCGTAGCGCCTCAATCGGATCCAGTCGCGCCGCCTTCCACGCGGGAAACACTCCCGAAAGAATGCCAATTCCCCCCGAAACAAATATCGTAAACAGAACCGCGCCAATCGACAGATACGTCGGGAAGAAAATTGCCGTCATAACCATACCGACAATCCAGGCGAGCAATACACCGACCGCGCCGCCGATTGCGGACAGCGTCACCGCCTCAACCAGGAATTGTTTAAGAACATCAATTTTGCGAGCACCCAGCGATTTGCGTATGCCGATCTCTTTGGTTCTTTCGGTCACTGACACCAGCATGATGTTCATGATCACGATGGCCCCAACCACCAACGCGATGCCAGGCACAGCTACGGCGACAATGTAAGTCGGCCCGAGTAAACGATCGCGGAAACCAGTGATCGCATCTGGCGTGACGATGCCGAAATTATCTTTCTCATCGGACTTGATGTGGCGGCGCGAACGCAATAGGAAGCGCGCCTCATCGACAGCGTCCTTGAAGGTGTCGTCGGTTTTCGAGGTAGCTTCGAAGTAAAGCAGGCGATTGCGAGTGAAGCCACCGAAGTTGTTGCCGTACGTTTTTAGCGGCAGCGTGATGAAGTTGTCCTGCGGAACTCCAAACACGGTGCCCTTCGCCACCTGAATGCCGATGATCCGGTAAGGCAAACCGGCCACATTTATCTCTTCGCCGATGGCACTGCTCGAACCGGCGGGGAAAAGCGCGTTGGCGACGTCCATGCCGATGAAGGCCACGCGCATAGCGCTGTCGTTTTCGGCTTCGCTTATGTAACGGCCTTCGGCGACATCGATGTTGTCGATATCGGCAATAACGGGCATTGCACCGTCGACTGGAACGTCTTCCGCTATTTTGTTGCCGCGCTTAACCAGTGACCGTTGCGCTCGGGCTTTGGCGCCAATCTTGTCAATGAGCGTAGCGCGGGCTTTGAGGTACTCGTAATCATCGAGCGTCAACTCTTTATTTCGTCGTTGGGCCGCAGCAATGGTGTCCAGGTCTTTGAAGTCTTCAAAGTTAAAGCGTTGCACCGTGAACGACTTTGAACCGATGCCGGCAATCTTTTCATCGATGTACTTATTGAACCCCTGGATAAGCGACACCACCACGACGAATGCGGTGACGCCAATAATCATGCCCAGCAGCGTTAAAGCCGAACGCAGCTTGTGCGCCCAAATAGCGGCAATCGCAAGTTTCAGAGTCTCTATGAATTTCACTTTAAGTTATTACGCTTCGATCCGCGGTTTGTTTCAAGGGGGAAGGGCAAGATATTAACTCAAGCGGTGCAGCATCCAAACTCCAGGTTGTTTCTACGAAAAAACAGCGAACCAAAGTTTGACTCGAGCAGGGCTTTGCACAAAAAAGTCAGCATTGCCGGTGCGCTAATTCGTTCACAATAGTCTAGCAACAGTTATCGCGCCGAGCGATCTCATTAACACCGCGGCTTAAGCCCGGTGATACGAGAAGTGCGCCAATGCCTTAACCGTTTTAACGGTTTCTCTCGCGTAGACCAAAAACCGTTGAAACGGTTAAGGGGTCATGACCCTGGACTGAGGTCACCGGGGTCAAGCCACCGTGCTAATGAGATCGCTCCGCGACGACCCAATTTTTTGTGCAGAGCCTTCCAACACGGCGCTATTCCCAGCGCAACGCCTCGATGGGATCCAATCGGGCGGCTTTCCATGCCGGCCACAGACCAAAGATAATCCCTACCGCAGCCGAAATGCCTATGCCTACGCCGATGGCCCACATTGGCACGAAGGCCGGCAGCGGCGAATACTTGTTAGTCAGTAAGCTTGCGAGCTCGCCAAGCGCGAGACCGATTACGCCGCCAAACGCAGTCAGCACTACTGCTTCAATCAGAAACTGCGACAGTATATTCAGCCGCGTCGCCCCCACAGCCTTTCTGATGCCTATTTCCTTGGTGCGCTCGGTAACTGAGACCAGCATGATGTTCATCACGCCGATGCCGCCAATCATGAGCGCCACGAATGAAATCGCGGTCAACACCAGGGCTGTCGCGCCGGTGAGTTGATTGTAGATATCGAGCAGCGCGTCCTGAGACGAGATGCCGAACGTACTCGGCGCTCCAGGCGGATCGTGTCGTCGGCGCCGCAGGATGTCTGTCATCTCATCGATCGCCGACTTCACATACGCGCGCGATTTTGGCCGCACGATAATTACAAAGACAACCTCCGGGAAGGGCTGCTCCCCCGGATAGTATTTTGCAAACGTAGTAATTGGAATGAAGACTTGATTGTCGCGCGACTGGCCGAGAAAAGTGCCCAGCGGTTCCATCACGCCGACAACTTTGAAGGGCTTGCCGTTTATCTTCAACTCTTTATCGATTGGATCCTCGTAAGGGAATAAGGCCTTCACCAGATCGATGCCGAGTACGCAGATGTTGCTGCGTTCACGCATATCCGTGTCGGTAATAAAGCGCCCGCGGTCCACGTAACTCGATTGCGTGAATTCGTAATAAGGCGTGGCGCCAATCACGATTGGGGTGTCCGATTGCTTGTCAGCGTAACGGACGGTCTCGGCGATCTTGCGATGAATTGGCGAAACGCTGAGCACGGACGGCGCTTCGTTGCGAATCGCCTCGGCGTCTTCGAGTGTCAGGTCCTTGCGATGGATTTCTTCTGTTGTCGGTTGGTGACCAAAGCTGGGATCGAACTTCGTGGCCCAGATTGCATTCGAGCCGAGCGCTTCAATCTGCTGCGCGAATGCTTTGTTCAAGCCCTGGATGATCGACACCATGAAGATCACCGTCACCACGCCAACAGTGACGCCAAGGATGGTCAACAACGAGCGCAGCTTGTTTGCTCGCAGCGTGTCGAATGCCATAAGGGCGGATTCTTTAATGTCGTCTAATCTCATAAAAAGTAAACAGCAAACAGTAAACAGCAAACAGCCGGCAAAGCGTGAACAGCCTCAGCATTTGGCAACTTAGAACGGATACTAAATTTGCCGGGCTGTTTGCTGTCTGCTGTTTGCTGTTAGCTCCTTCATTCCGACCTCAGTGCCTCAATCGGATGTAAACGCGCGGCGCGCCAGGCCGGCCACAGGCCGCTGACCACGCCCACAACCGACGACATACCAACGCCGAGAACCACCGACGCCACACTCACCAAAAGTGGAAAGCCGATCAAAAATGAAATGACATAAGCAAGACCAAATCCAGTCAGGACGCCAATCGCGCCGCCTACGGCCGCGACCGTGATTGCTTCGATCAAAAACTGAGTCAGAATGTCTTTGCGACGCGCGCCAATTGCTTTACGGATGCCGATCTCTTTCGTCCGTTCAGTAACTGAAACCAGCATGATGTTCATCACCACAATGCCACCGACAAACAGCGAAACGCCGGCGACCAGATAAGTCACGATATAAATGTTCGAGGTCGCCTTGCCGTAGAGATCGATGAATACATCGGAAGTTTCCAGTGTAAAACCCTCGTCGCTGTTATCGCCAAAAGTCTTGCCGCGACGATTGCGCATTATCGTGCGCACCTGATCTTCAGCTTCTTCCAATTGATCGGCGGATGCTGTCTTGACGAAGACCACGAGCGAAGAATGCGCGCCAAAATTTTTCTGGTAAGTCGAATACGGAATATAGACCAGATTGTCGCGCGAGGCCCCGAAGATCTTCCCTTGCGCTTGCAGCACGCCGAGAATTTGATAGGGGCGGCCACCAACGGAAATACTCTGGCCCACCGCTCTATCCGGCGCGATGCCGCCAAAAAGATTTTGGACAATATCGGTTCCGACGACGCAGATTTCGCGAGCGGTGGCGCCTTCGTTATCAGTCCAGAACCGGCCGGCATCGATATTGACGGCGTCGATGTCAAACATTGCACTCGGCGTGATGCCGCGTACGTTTACGTTTTCCGACTTTTGATCCTTGTGTTTGACCGTTTCGGCGGTGTTAGCTGCCACGCCCGCGCGCCAGCATGACGTGCAGACGCGAAAGATTGCTTCAGCGTCGTCCATAGTCACGTCTTTGCGCTTGTTGAACTTGACGAAATCTTCGCGCGAGGTGATAACGCGCGGACGCTT
>DATAOU010000147.1:0-15935 GCA_036265575.1 Pyrinomonadaceae bacterium | reverse complement strand
AGATTTGACATCTCAAATTCGAAACCACCGTGGAGCAAGTCCTTTGAGCTTGCGACGCCCCTACGAGCACAGACTAAAGTCTATGCCACTAGCGCTTCATATGATTTGACGGTACATTCTGTTAATCAAAAACGGTCGTCTCTCATAACATATTTTGCGGGAATAGAACAAATGCTTGATCTCAACTACGTGCGGGAAAATTTGGACCAGGTGCGAACTGCGCTCGCAACACGCGGCGCGGTTCCGGAAAGCCTCGATCACTTTATCGCGGCCGACGCCGAACGCCGGCGCATCATCGCGGAATCGGACCAGTTGAATGCCGAGCGCAACGCCTCGAGCCGCGAAATTGGCGCCCTGATGAAGGACGGCAAACGCGAAGAAGCGGATGCGCGACGCAAAAAAGTGAACGAATTGAAAGAACGGATTGCTGCGTTAGATAGCGCGCGCGAAGAGGCCGAGACGCGTATGCATGAGTTGCTTTCCACGCTTCCTAATATCCCGCACGAGAGCGTGCCGGTCGGCCCAGACGAAGCGGCAAATGTTGAAGTTCGTCGCTGGGGCACTAAACCGGAATTCGATTTTGCCGCGAAGGACCACGTCGATTTAGGAACCGAACTGGGAATACTTGATCTCGATCGCGCGGCAAAGATTGCGGCGTCGCGGTTCGCGATCATTAACGGCGAGGGCGCACGGCTCGAACGCGCTTTAATCAGTTTCATGCTCGACGTTCATGCGCGCGAGCATGGTTACCGCGAAACGCTTCCGCCGTTCATTGTCAATAGGGCAGCCTTGTTCGGCACCGGGCAATTGCCAAAGTTCGAAGAGGATCTTTTCAAGCTAACAGATGAACGCGAGCTGTATCTTGTGCCTACGGCCGAGGTGCCGGTAACGAACTATCACCGCGAGGAAATTCTCGACGCCGCGCAATTGCCAATGCGCTGGGTCGCTTACACGCCTTGCTTTCGTTCTGAAGCAGGCAGCTATGGTCGTGATACTCGTGGCCTGATTCGCCAGCATCAGTTTGAGAAAGTTGAATTGGTGAAATATGCGCTGCCGGAAAACTCCTACGAGGAACTCGAGACACTGACGCGTGATGCGGAAACGATTCTGCAAAAGCTGGGACTGCACTATCGCACGGTAGCGCTCTCGACCGGCGATATCGGTTTCGGGTCGGCTAAAACTTACGACATCGAGGTTTGGCTGCCATCGCAAAATACCTTTCGCGAGATTTCTTCCTGCTCAAACTATGAAGCGTTTCAGGCGCGCCGCGCGCAAATTCGTTTTCGCCGCGCGGGCGGAGCAAAGCCTGAGTTTGTGCATACGCTAAATGGATCGGGACTCGCGGTGGGTCGCACCTGGATTGCGGTGCTGGAAAACTATCAGCAGGCGGATGGATCGATTGCGATTCCGGAAGCGTTGCGTCCCTACATGGGTGGACTCGAAAAGATCAGTAGGCAGTAGGCAGAAAGCAGCAGGCAGCACGCAGAAGACCAAGAGTCGAAGCGGCTTTGCCTCCTTCCGTGCGGAAAGCCTACGGCTTTCCGACGAGTGCCGAATTGATTTTAGAGGCTATGCCTCCGAGATAGGCGTAGCCTTAGGAAATTAAGACGCTAACGGAAAGGCAAAGCCTTTCCGCACGGAAAGCGGCAGAGCCGCCCGGTAGGTTTATTTAATCTCAATATCAAACGGCATCAGCAGCATCGGATCGCCGCTCTTCGCGTGGTCCATCAGGGCCATGAAGCGCAACGCGCGTTGGGCATCTTCCGGCAACGTCGCCAGCACCGCGGCGCGTTGTTGCGCCACCTTCGTTTCATCGCCTTCCTGGTTGAAGAGTTGCTGCAACAACGTGCGCGGGTAAGGAAGAATCACGCGATGAACGCCTTTATCAGCCGGAATTTTTGCGAGCTCTTTCGCCACCTGGACAGCGCGATCCAAACCACCAAACTCATCAACCAGCCCGCGCTCTTTTGCTTGCCCGCCGGTCCAGACACGTCCCTGCGCCACTGAATCGATATATTCGTTAGACTTGTTGCGACCCTTCGCTACCTTGGGAACAAAATCTTCGTAGTAATTTCGTCTGACCAGATCTTCAAATTTCGCACGCTCTTCCGGCGTAAACTTTTCCGATTCGCGAAACATGCCGGCTTGCTTGCCGCGCAGCACATACTCGTTTGAGATTCCCAGCCAATCGTAGAAACCTTTGATGACCGGCTTGCCGGCGAACACGCCGATCGAACCGGTGATGGTCGAGGGTTGCGCGATGATCTTATTGGCCCCGGCGGCGATGTAATAGCCCCCGGAAGCGGCAACATCGCTCATAGAAATGACAACCGGCTTTTTCACCTTCGCCGCTTCGACTGCGTGCCAGATGATGTCGGAAGCAAGACCGGAACCGCCGGGACTGTCGACGCGAATCACAATTGCTTTAATCGATTTGTCGTTGCCCGCATCGGTGATTGCTTTGGCCAGGGTGTCGGAGCCGATCGACTCGTCCCCCATCGCGCCATCATTCGATTTTCCCGAGTTGATATCACCCGCCGCGTAAATTACAGCGATTCGTTCGCCTTTATTCAGCCCCAATGATTCCGGTTCGAGATCGCTGTAGGCAGATCCCGACACCACGCGCAGATCGTCTGATTCTTTGTAACCGAGTTTCGCCTTGATTTCTTTTTCAATCTCATCGTGATACGCAACGCCGTCAATTAGGCCCAGTTCTTTTGCTTTGGCGGCGCTATAAGGAGCGTCGTCGATCAGCGCGCGCACTTCGTCAGCCGATTTATTGCGCGCTTTTGCGATCGCGTCAACATACCGATTGTAGAGATCGTCCAGCAGCGAATTAATAAACTCGCGATTTGCATCCGACATGTCCTTGCGTGTGAACGTCTCGACCGCCGTCTTGTATTTGCCCATCTGGACCATGTCGGGATAGACGCCGAGCTTATCCAGCGAACCGCGGAAGAACATTACGTTTGCAGCAAAGCCGTTGATAAATAGTTCGCCGGGAGGCGCGACATAAATCTTGTCGCAGGCGCTGGCGATGTAATACTCCTTGTCAGTTCCGTATTCGATGTAGGCGTAGACCGGTTTACCGGATGAGCGAAAGTCGGCGATCGCGTCGCGAATCTCTTCGGCTTTTCCCATGCCGACGCTAGTCATATTGATGTCGAGCAGGATGACCTTGATGCGGTTGTCGACTTTGGCTTTGCTGAATTGCAACGTCAGGTTGGAAAGAGATTGTTCGTTGCTGCCAAGAAATTTGCGCAGCGGGTCGTCGGGGACGTAGTCAGGCAGTGAGCCTGAAACGCGCAGCGCCAGCACGCTGTTATTCTCCACGCGGGGTTCGCCGCGCCGGAAGGCCGAAACAACCACGGCCAGCCCAATTAGGACAACCAGAAATAGAACTACCACCACGCTGGTGATAATCAGAACTGTCTTACGCTTACCTGACATTGCCATAGATATTGCCTACCTTAACTTAACTAATGGGAATGATTCCTTATTGCTGTGTGAGTACGTCTGGCGGGCGGAAAAGGTTTAGAAAAGACAGGGGCAGACGCGGCTTTGCCGGCTTCCGTGCGGAAAGGCTATGCCTTTCCGTGAGCACTCTAGATTGATTGAGGCTGCGCCTCATCCGAATCGGAGGCGCAGCCTCAAGATGTTTGCGATTGACCGGAAAGCCGTAGGCTTTCCGCACGGAAGGCGGCAAAGCCGCTCTAGCTGGTTAAGTTCTCGTAATCCACCCGCCGCCGAGAACTTCATCGTCGCGGTAGAACACGGTTGCCTGCCCGGGTGTGATGGCCCGCTGTGGCTCGTCAAAAGTAACCTGGACTCGATTGTTGGGAAGCGGTGTGATGGTCGCCGGCGCGGCCGCATGTCGATAGCGCACTCGAACTTCAGCATGAACCGCATCTCGCGGAGCATCCAACGCCACCCAATTTACGCCGGCTGCGGTAAAAGTGTTACTGGCCAATTCGGCATCATCGCCGACAACAACTCGATTGCGGGCAGCGTCAATGGAAACAACATACAGCGGCTTACTGCTTGAGATTCCGATGCCGCGACGCTGGCCCACCGTGTAACGGTGAATGCCGGCGTGCTGGCCAATCACTTCGCCGCGCGTGTCCACGATTTCACCGTCGCCGGGTAATCGTTCCTCTTCACCTGTGGCGGCGAGATAGCGATCTATAAAGCCGGCATAATTACCATCAGGCACAAAACAAATTTCCTGCGACTCAGCTTTTTCCGCCACTGCCATGCTGTGATCGCGCGCCACTTCGCGCACCTCGGCTTTGGACATTTCGCCCAGGGGAAACATTGCCCGCGAAAGTTGATCCTGAGTTAGTTCCCACAAGAAATACGACTGGTCCTTTTCCGGATTGCGGCCGCGGAAAAGCCGGTAACGATTCGCAGCTTCGTCAAACTCAACACGGGCGTAATGACCGGTTGCGACTTTGTCGCAGCCGAGACTTTCCGCCAGGCGGTCGAGCGAAGCAAACTTCAAACGGCTGTTGCAGGCGACGCAGGGAATCGGTGTCTCGCCGCTGAGATAGCTGGAAACAAATGGCTGTACCACGTCGCGCTCAAAATCTTTTTCGAGGTTCAGCACATAAAAAGGAAAGCCCAGTTCTTCAGCTACGCGGCGCGCGTCGTAGACATCGTCAAGCGAACAACAACGCGACGGCAGCGGGTCGCCGTTTTCGTCTTTGTTGATGCCGCGTCGCTGGTCCCAGAGCTGCATGGTAAAGCCGACCAGCTCGTGGCCCTGCTCCTTTAATATGGCCGCGGCTGCCGAAGAATCGACGCCGCCCGACATTGCTACTGCTATCTTCATAAAAGCCGTAAATCGTGAATCGTAAATCGTGAATAGTTAAAAACAACTATTTCGTTCGCGTTACAAATAAACGTGGTACGCATGTTAGCATTCTGCCGGAAAGCCGAGCAAAAGCACTATTTACGATTGACGATTTACGATTCACGAATCATATGCCCGAACGCGCTATTGAAGAATTCCAAATCACCGAAGAGCCGTATTACCTGCCCGTAAACGGCGAAGTCGATTTGTTTACGGCCGCGCATTCGGCGCGATTGCCGGTAATCCTTAAGGGACCAACCGGCTGCGGCAAGACGCGTTTTGTTGAGCACATGGCCTGGCGGCTCGAACGCCCGTTGATTACGGTGGCCTGTCATGAAGATTTGTCGTCGACCGATCTAGTGGGTCGTTTTCTGCTCGAAGGCGAAGAAACGGTTTGGCACGATGGTCCATTGACCTCGGCTGTGCGTAACGGGGCAATCTGTTATCTCGATGAGGTAGTCGAAGCACGCAAGGATACCGTCGTCATCATTCATCCGTTGACGGACCACCGGCGCCGGCTGCCGATTGAAAAGCGCGGAACGATTCTCGATGCGCCGCCGGATTTCATGCTCGTCGTTTCTTACAATCCCGGCTATCAATCCATTCTCAAGGATCTGAAACAATCCACGAGGCAACGTTTCGTGGCGATCGATTTTGATTACCCGCCGGCGGAGTTGGAAACTGAAATCGTGGCGCGTGAAGGTGGAGTTGACGAAGGGACCGCGCGCGACCTGGTGCTGATCGGCCAGAAAGTACGCAACCTGCGCGGCCATGGTTTGGAAGAAGGCGTCTCGACGCGTTTGTTGATCTACGCGGCGCAGCTAATCACGCTCGGCATCCCGCCGATCACCGCCGCGAACGTGGCCATGTGCTCGCCCATCACCGACGACCGCGAGCTGCAACGCAGCATTCGCGAGATCGTTACGACGGTGATTTAATTCTGCTCCCCATCCTGGTTTGAATTATCAATGCAGCACGAGACCGATGATCCGAATATTCCTTCCGAACGCCAGTCGTTTCTCAAACTAACCCGCGACATTGCGACATTGCCTCTGGAGCAATCGGCCGCGGCACTGGAAACTGGCGCGGCAATCGCGGCCATCTCTTTACGCGCCGGCAGTGAATTCCTGCGCGAAGTCCCGCAAGCGGCCGGCGTGTTGACTGCCACGGAACTGCATGAATGGGGCGAGTTGGGCCGGCGTCTGGCGTTGAGTGATGTTGAGACGGCTGTTTCGTTTTTCACCGCTGGCGTTGTCCAACTGCAACCGCTTTCTTCCGCAGCGCGGGCTGCTCTTTTTCAACTCTGTTCGCGGCAGCTTGGGCTCTCCATCCTCATTGCGCTTGAAACTTTTCGTAGCGCACCGGCACTCGCAAACAAAATCTCTGATCCACAACTTCTAACGGCGGTTTTGGAAGTAGCGTCCGACATCGCACGCCGTTCCGCACGACACAGCGCCGACTTTCTAAACAAGACGCCTGAAGTAGTGAAGCAGCTCGAGACTTTCGGCGATCCTGATCTTTTGCCGAGAGCTATTGAGATGGCCGCCAGCTTTGCTTCGCGCGCCGGCGGAATTGCGGCAGACGCCTGGGAGTCGCTTCCACAAGCAATCGCACAACTAAATAAAGAAGAAGTTGCCTCTCTGCTCGACCAGACGATGGTGTTCCTCGAGCGTGGCGGTGGTGCGGCACTGCAACTATTAGTTGTCGGCGGCGAGTTTTTACGACTGTTGCCCGAGGCGTTTGACGAATGGCTGGAATTGCTTGCTGCAGTGGCCCAACACGGCAACGCAAGTCTGGTTGCCTTTGTGCGCAGCAGCCCACGCTTCGTGCGCATTCTGGTTTCGCAGACCAATCACGAACGCGCCGCTAACCTGGCGGTGCGTGTGATTCGCGTCACGCGCAGCGTCGCAAATGTTGACAGCGAGGCCGCGCTTGCCTGTTTTCGTTCCAGCGCCGTCGCCTTGCGCAACGTGACCGTGGAGCAGTTTGAAGATTGGGCCAGGCTTGGTCTTTCATCAACTGGCAAAGACGCGCGCGCGCGACGTAGTTATTTTGCATTGGAGACACGCGGGAGTCATGACGCGTTGCGCAGCGGCAATCAAGGCCTCGCTTTGGAATCGGTTGCGCACGTTCTGCGTCTATATGTTGAGGGGCTCACCGGCAACGAAGTGGAAATTAGTTCGCTGGCGGCGGTGCCGGTGGAAGCACGCATCGGCGATGGGCGCACCATACATCTGCCGGCGGCGGTTGCCGAATTCGGCGACGATGAACTGGACTTCTGCCTTTACAAAGTGCTCGCGGCGCATGCGGCCGGACAAATTGAGTTTGGAACTTATGAGCGTGGCACTGACGAGCTGCGGGCCGCCTATGCAGCAACTCAAGACGAGTTTGATCCTGATAGCAGTGCCGCTCGCGATGCCTTTGCTGTTGCCGACGAGTTAGTGAGCCCGCTGGTAGTGAATGCCAACGCAGCAAGCGACAAACTGAAGTTTGTCGGACCCGATGTCGACTACCGGGCTGTGTTGCAGTTGTTTCCGGACAAGCAACTTGCCGGCAGAATTTTCGGTACTCTGGAAAATTGCCGCATCGATCGGCGACTGCGTCTTAAGTATCGCGGTCTGGCGCGCGATCTTGATTTGATCCGTGAACATTTGCGTCGCAGCCGTCCGTCTGTGCTTGAGTTGCCGGCGACGCTGCTGCCGTTTGAATTGCTTTTCCAAACGACACTGCTTGGCGGCGCAACGGACGACGCCCGCCAGTATTACGGTCAAATTGTTTCGGAACTGGAAACCATAACGGAACAATACTTGTCGTCGGGTGAAGCCACTGTTGCCGACAGCATAATGGCCACGAGTCGCGTTTACACTTTATTCCAAGCGGTGACGCCTGCTGATGAATCTGGTCAGCAGGTGGAAACTGAGCCAGAGTTTTCCGAGGATGATGACCAACAAGCCGCTGAAAATTTCCAGCGCACATCGTCTCAGCAAAATCCGCAGCGGCGCGACGCGCGCGACCTGTTCAATGCCTGGAACGATCCCAACAGCGAAGGTGAACCTGACGAACTGGCGGGCTCGGAAAGTTGGACAGAAGGCGAGTTTCCCGAACAGGCAATTGAAGAGGGCGAAGTTGCCTATAACTATGACGAGTGGGACCGGGAGCTGACCGACCATCGTTTGGGCTGGTGCCGGGTGATTGAAAAGAAAGTGAAGCACGGTGATCGCGAGTTTGTTGAGCAGACACGCGAGCGGCACCGCGGCGTCATCTCGTCAATCCGACACCAGTTTCAATTGATGAAGCCGGAAGAGCTGGCGCGCGTTACGAATGAATTGGACGGCGAAGAATTTGATTTGAATGCGGTGATTGATTACGTCATCGATCGCAAAGCTGATGGTCACCAATCAGAACGTCTTTACACCAAGCGCCTGCGCCGGCAGCGCGACGTCGCAGTTTCGTTTCTGCTGGATCAGTCATCATCAACAGCGCGAACCATTGGGCGTCATCCGCTGCAACCTTACACGCGGCCGGGGCGGCGCATCATCGAAATTGAAAAAGAAGGATTGGTTTTGATGAGCGAAGCGCTGGAAGCTGTCGGCGATGTTTACTCAATCAACGGCTTCACGTCCGAGGGACGTCGAAACGTAAAGTTTTATGTAGTCAAAGACTTTGCTGAGAAGTATTCAGACGAAGTGAAGCAGAGAATTGGTGGCATCAATTTTCAGAACAACACGCGGCTCGGCGCTGCCATTCGCCATGCTACGGCAAAGCTTGCGAAACAAACTGCGCGCACTCGTTTGCTGATCGTTTTGTCTGATGGGCGGCCGTACGATCACGATTATGGAGACGCGCGTTATGCGCGCGAGGATACGCGCGAGGCGCTGCGGCAGGCGAAGATCCAGGGCATTACGCCGTTTTGCATTACGATCGACCGCGAGTCGGAAGCTGAGCTAAAAGATCTTTACGGCGAAATTGGCTATACGATTATCGATGATGTGTTGACGCTGCCGGAAAGAATGCCGGGAATTTATCGACGGCTCACGACCTAGATTTCGGCTATGCCGCCCGATGTGCGGAAGGTCTCTGACCTTCCGGTCAGTCTTAAATTGATTTTGGGGCTGTGCCCCTGAAAACGGGGCGGAGCCCCCGGTTTTTCTTTGAGCGTCTACCGGTGGGGCAAAGCCGCCACCGCACATCAGAGGGCAAAGCCCGGCCCTAGCTGGATAACTGAAGTCCATAATCATTTCTTCCCGAATCCGCCGCCGCCGGGTGTTTCAATGCGCACGCGATCGCCGGCCTTCAATTCCCAACTTCCTTTTGATCCAATCTTGTGCGTTTTACCATTGCTGATAATCGCGGCGCTGCCTGGCTTTCCATCTTTACCGCCAGCTAGTCCATAAGGGCCACGCTTGCGTCTATCTGCAAGCAGCGACATATGCGCCGCCGCCAGAGTTTCGATCTCACGAACCACGCCGTCGCCGCCACGATGTTTTCCTTTTCCGCCGGAGCGTTGCCGAATTCTGTATTCACGCACGCGTAATGGATAGGCGTATTCAAGCGCTTCGGCGGGAGTGTTCAGGCTGTTGGTCATGTGGGTGTGAAGCGCGCTGAGACCGTCTTGATGCGGTCGTGCGCCCATGCCCCCGGCAACGGTTTCGTAATAGGAAAATTCGCTTGCCGTGCGTGGATCGATGCCACCGATCGTTAGGTTGTTCATTGTGCCCTGGCTTGCCGCCGGAATTTTATCTGGCAGTGCCTGGGCCAGGGCTTTGAACAACACATCGACAATGCGCTGCGACGTTTCAACGTTGCCGCCGGCAACCGAAGCCGGATGAACAGCGTTGACCACAGTTCCTTCAGGCGCAATCACGTCGATCGGTTGCATTAGACCGGCGCTCGCCGGCACGTCATTACCAAGCAGACAACGAAAGACGTACGACACTGCTGAAACAGTGATCGCTTCGACGGCGTTGACTGGACCAGCAACCTGTGGCGAGCTGCCGCTGAAATCGACGCGCGCGCGAGAACCAGCGATGGTAATCGTCGCGCGGATCGGCACTGGAGAATCAGACACGCCGTCGTCGTCGAGTGCGTCAACGGCCTCGTAGACACCATCCGGTATTGTGGCAATCGCATGGCGCATGAGTCGCGCCGAGTATTCAATCAAATGGTGGGCGTAATCCGCGGCTTCTGGTTGACCGCGACGCTCGACGATTTCCAGCAGGCGCGCGGCACCGGTTTTCAAGGAGCCAATCTGCGCCTGAAAGTCGCCGCGCCGCTCATCATGGCTACGAACGTTCGCGAGAATCAGGCGCATGATGTCTTCATCGAGCACGCCGTTCTTTACCAAACGGACCGGCGGAATGCTCAAGCCCTCGCCGTAGATGTCTGTAGCTAAACCCATCGAACCCGGCGTCGCGCCGCCGATGTCGGCATGGTGCGCGCGGTTGGCGACGTAAAAGATTGTCAGTGGTTCGTTGTCAGTTGTCAGTTGCTGCTTTTGGAGATCACTGCGTTTCTTCCGGCCGGGTGTGCCACTGACAACTGACAACTGACCAATGACAACGGGCATCACCAACGTCACGTCCGGCAAGTGCGTCCCGCCGGCAAACGGATCGTTCAACGCGACCACGTCACCGGGTTTCAGTTCTATCGCTTTCAGCGCGGACGCCACTGCCATCGGCATTGAACCAAGGTGCACCGGCATGTGATCGCCCTGGGCTATTACCCGTCCGCGCGCGTCAAAGACTGCGCATGAATAGTCGCGCCGCTCTTTGATGTTTGGCGAGAACGCAGTGCGCCGCAGTGCGATGCCCATCTCTTCCGCCACCGAAGTATAGAGGGCGCGATAGATTTCCAGTGTAGTTGGATCAAACTGCTTCATCTTCTTTTGAACCAGTGATTAGAAAACTCAACTATAAAATGCTCAGTCAGGAAGGGTGGCTTCCACCCCAGTGGGGCTGCCCCCACTGGGGGCCCCGGGCTTGCCCCCGCTCTTACTTTAGTAACCATTCTTAAGTGTTCCCAAACTCAGCGGGGGCAAGCCACCCTTCCCAACCTGCAAATTTATGTTACCTGATTGATCTAAGCGTAGCGTCAGAGCTTACTCTGCAAATTTACTCGACTTGAATTATCAGGTTTCCAGAGGCATCCACTTCAGTACTCGTTCCGGGCGGAATCAAAGTAGTTGAAGAATATTCAGTAACGATCGCGGGTGCGCCCAGTTTCATGCCCGGTCGCAATGTATCTCGATCGTAAACTGCTGCGCTCAACTTCTTTCCATCCAAGTATGCCGTGACGTGCTTCGCGGCTTTTGCCAACTGACTTCGCGAAACACTGCCTCTCTTGATGGCCAACTTCTCAACGATCCCTGCCGAACGCACCCGCGCACTCACAACTTCCACAATGCTTTCAAGTTGCGCATAGCCGTAGCGGTCGAGATGCGCGCGATGAAAGTGTGCGGCGATGTTGCCGGTTGTCTGCTTGATTTCAAGTTCAAACGATTGTCCTTTGTAACGCAACGCCAGCGAACGCTCATGCTTTTGCCTGGTCGTGGAAAACCCTTCGCGACGCAGCAGTTCAGCGGCGGTCCGCTCCATTCCCTGAAAAGCCTTTTCGAGTCTCTTGTGGATACCGGTTGCGACCTCCAGCATTAGCGTTCGGCTTTGGTTTCTTACTACGTCGGCGGCCAACACGCCGATTGCTGAAAGCGCGCCCGCTGAGTTTGGCAAGATCACCCGCGGGATGCGCAGGGCGCGGGCCAGTTCAACTGCATGCAAACCCCCGGCGCCCCCAAACGGCAGCAGGACAAAGTCGCGCGGATCGAAACCGCGCTCCACCGAAATTCGACGAAGCGCGCGTTCCATGTTTGTATTTGCAACCGACAAAATTCCCTGTGCGGCTTCAATCAAATCCACCTTTCGGCGTGCTGCCTTCGTCATGTGCGCCGCCAGCTCGGCGATGGCTTTGCGCGCTCGGCCTTCATCAAGCACAAACTCGCCGCCCAACAAACCAGCGCCTCCGAAATGACCCAGCACAACGTGCGCATCTGTAACCGTCGGCAACAGCGAGCGTCCGTAGCATGCCGGACCCGGATCCGAGCCGGCTGATTCCGGTCCCACGCGCAACGAACCGCCTTCATCCATTCGCGCGATCGAGCCGCCGCCCGCGCCGACCGTGTGAATGTCCATTACCGGAACAGCAACCGGCAAACCAGCCACCATCGCTTCGTTGGTCAGGCGCACGCCGTCGCGTTCGCAAAGCGCCACGTCGGTCGAAGTCCCGCCCATGTCGAACGTAATAATCTTTTCAAAACCGGCGGCCCGCGCTGTTCGCAGGGCGCCGACAACTCCACCCGCCGGACCGGACAAAATTGTGCGCACCGGTTCCGCGGCCGCCACCGGCGCCGAGATGCTGCCGCCAGACGACTGCATTACGCGCAAACGCGGCGTGTGTTTTTCGAGACGTTGCAGATAGCTGCCCATCAGTGGCTGGAGGTACGCATTGATGGCCACCGTCGAGGTGCGTTCAAACTCGCGATACTCCGGCAGAATTACATGTGAGACAGAAATGGGAACTTTGAGCGCAGCAATCGCGCGCGCGATTTGTTGTTCGTGGTCGGGATGAATGAACGAGAACAGCAGGCAGATCGCAATTGATTCGATCCTTCGCTGCCGCAAACGAGCGACTAGTTTGGCGAGTTCCTTCTCATCCAACCGCTCCAGCACCTCGCCATTCGCGCTGACACGTTCGCGCACGCCGAAACGCAAATCATCCGGCACCAGCGCCGGAAGTCGTTCCGCATTCAGATTGTAGAGTTCGGGACGTGCCTGCCTGCCGATAGCCAACACATCTTCAAAACCCTGGGTTGTGATCAATGCGGTGCGCGCACCGCGTCTTTGCAACAACGCGTTGGTGCCGACCGTGGTGCCGTGAACGACTTCGATGTTTTGAAGTTCGATTCCCGCTTCTTCTGAAACTCGCTTGAGTCCAGCACGAATCGCAAGCGAGGGATCAGCCGGCGTTGACGGTATTTTGAAAACTTCAAAATCGCCGTTGCGCTGGTAAACAAAATCAGTAAACGTGCCGCCTGTGTCGACGCCCACGCGCACCGTCGGATTCTCATTAGCGCGCAAGTTCCGCCGGGAATTATTCACCATTTGCAGCGAAATAGAATTGATCGGATGAATGTTAGTTGCGGCCGCAACTATAGTCACAAGCAAAAATGTTGACAAGAAGGACAGCGTGGTTTAGATCATCGCGCAATCCAACCAGGTGGTCCAGGCAGGCTGTTTACCAATTCATTATGCGGTCGCATCACATTGAAAGGAGCGTCGATGAAAGTTCCCCTGCGCCCATTAATTGCGTTGGCCATAATAGGTTTCACCTTTGTTACTGCGGTTCGTAGCCACACAGCAACTTCCGCAGTTTCGCAATGGAATCGTATCGATGTTAGCGGCACGTACTCCGTCACCGGCACCGGCGGCAACGGCCAGTATTATGAAGGCGAATTGTTTATTCGCCGTCAGGGTGACGTTTATCAACTCCACTGGAATGCTGGAAATCAATATGACGGGATTGGTGTTGTGAACGGCAACGTGCTCGCCGTCGCTTACACAGATAGCGACATCGAACCCGACGACTGCGGCGTCGTCAGCTATCGCATACTTGGCAACGGAACGCTCGACGGTATCTCAGGGATGTATGGTGAAAATGAAACCGAACCTGAAAAAGCGGTGCGGGTTAGCGGCACCGGTTTGGTTGGCTCTTACAACCTTACTGGAGTCGGCGCCGGGGGCAACTACAAAGGCACGTTGTCGATTACTGCGAAGGGCAGCGGCTACAACATTCAGACGAATAAGGGTTGGGGAGGTTTTGGCTTTCGCCGGGGAAATATTCTGTCAGTCGTCTTTGGCGGAGAACAATGCGAATGGGTTTCTTATGAGATCAAAGCTGGCGGCGTTCTCGATGGAGCGTGGGGAGCCCAGGGTACGTCGACGCCAGGCACTGAAAGAGCAGTGAAACAGTAACGTCGCCTGCTGGTCCAATCACGCGTGCTTGCATCGTGCCTGCGATACACTCATAGCGCAGACTGCCACTCTCAGGTATTCTTCCTCAGGTGAACGGAATTCCTGATCCTAAGGAGAATACCGCTTGAGAAAAACCAGATTATTAATATTGTTAACACTCTTGCTGAGTGCAAACGTCTTTTTCGGTCAACAAAACAATCCGGATTCCCTAACACGAGCTAAAAAGAATGGTAAGTGGGGGTTTCTTAACAGCTCGGGAAGCTTCGTGATTGCGCCTCAGTTTGACTGGGTTTCTCACTTCTCAGAAGGCTTAGCCGCGGTAATGGTTGGTAAAAAATTCGGGTTTATTGATCAGACTGGACGGATCGTAATCCCACCACTCTACAGAGATGCGGGCGATTTCTCGGAGGGTTTAGCTCGCGTCAAGATTGGTGGCGCCACCGTTCGCCCTACGGGCGCAACGATAACAAAAGGCAGTGATAATAAATGGCAGTTCATTGATAAGTCAGGCAACGTAGTATTCAAAATCAAAGCGGACGAGGTTGGTGATTTCTCGGAAGGGATGGCTTCGGCCCGCATTATTGAATCCAAGCGCTATCTTCGCTGCGGTTATCTTGACAGGCAAGGACAGTGGGCGATTGCGCCACAGTTTGAGCTTTGCGAACCGTTCTCCCATGGGACTGCAAAGGTAATACTTGGTAGTAACTGGCGTTGGGTCGATAAACAAGGCAAGGTTCTGGCAGAGAAACCGCAGTAGCTTTTCGTGGGTTTGAGCAATACGGAACCCCGACCCGAGTCGGGGTTTTGGCTTTGTCGACTAAACAACGTCGAATTTATGATCCTTGCGCAGGAGCCCAACAACCGCTCTTGTTTGACGCGCGCGCCGCGTCCAGTACCAGCTGAATTTTGTAACCATCGGCAAAGGTCGCAGCTCCTTCTACCTCGGTGACACCGTTGCGTAACGCCTCAACCATCTTGCAAGAGAATGCGGTGAAGCCTCTGGACCAACTGCCATCGCGCATGCCCGGCGCGATCGTATCCTGATCAACCTGGATCGGCCGCCAGGTTGCTGAGCCTGCCGGAGAGTGCCAAAGCTCGCCACTTTCCTCGACCATCAATGCGCCAGTGCTGCCGAAGACTTCAAAACGATTCTCGTACTTGCCCGATTCCACCACAGAAAGTGACGCGGTGCCGGTTATGCTTGCGCCCATCTCGGAATCAACAAAGCGCAACATCAGTTTCGCATCGTCATCGGAAGTAACGCGCCGCGTTCCACCGCTCTTTTTATCAGGACGCTCGCCGATATGCGTGGACAACAGGGCTGAAACTTCACTCACTTCGGTATCCAGCAGCCAGCGAAAAGAATCGACTGCATGCGAGCCAATGGCGCCCAACGTGCCGCCGCCCATCTGTTCGTCTGACCACCAATCCCAGGGGCGATCCAGAACGGCGCGGTAATCGGAACGAAAAACGTAGTTGCAGTGGCGGATCTTGCCGAGGGCGCCGCTATGGACCATGGCGCGCATTGTGTGACGGTTGCTCAGGAAGCGTAACTCATGATCGATTAGCGCCAGCACGTTCGCCTTTTGCGCTTGTTCAGTCATCTGCTTCGCTTCGTCCGCCGTCATCGCCATCGGCTTTTCGCAAAGCACAGCTTTGCCTTGGGCCAGCGCAGCCAGCGTAATTTCCATGTGCGTTGATGGTGGCGTCACCACGCTCACCAAATCCACGTCGTCGCGTTGGACCAGTTCCTGCCAGTCGTTCGCAACATGCTCGATGCCGAATTCGTTGGCTACCTTCTCGGCATTTTCGCGGTGACCGCTGGCAATCGAAACGACGCGCGCGTCTTTACAGTTTTTGAACCCAGGAATTTGCGTGGTGCGCGCAAACCCGGCGCCGACGATGCCAATGCCAATTGTTGTTGGAGTACTCAAGGTAGAACCTTTCCTGATTGGAGTTAGAACTCCCCACAGAAACCAACGTAAGAAAACGAACCGGAGTCATCATTCTAGGCGACGCCGATTCAGTTAGTCACATATATTCCGGGTCTGTGGTTATTT
>DATAOU010000146.1:0-23688 GCA_036265575.1 Pyrinomonadaceae bacterium | reverse complement strand
GCGCAGGTCGCGAGTGAGGTCCCCAATTTGGCGGCGTTCTACGCGCGCCGGGCCAATCGCACCGATCTGGTTTGCGTGTCTGTTTCGGATCCGAATGCGTTGAAGCAATTAAAGGAAGGCGACTTTGTAGTCGACGCGCGCGGCCGTCGTTACTTTAGCAACGAGGTGTTGCTGAACGGTCTATCAAACTCGAGCTCAACGACATTTCAGACCTGGCTGGGACCGACTGTCTCAGCTTCGGTTTACCAACTGGACCAAAAGTCACTTGAAACAGTAATCGAAACTGCGCGGCGCTTACCGCCGCTGGCGAGCAATATTCAACTGCTGAATGGTACACATATGATCAGCAACTAAGTCTTGGTCTTGGGTCTTGGGTCTTTGGTCTTTGGCTTTTATGCCGCTGCCTACTGCTCCTGCCGTCTGCTCCTGCCTACTGCCTTCTGCCTACTGCCGTCTAATCTCCACCTCAACCGGCTTGGCGTCATGCGACTCATATCCTTCCGGCCAGTTTGAGATGTTCACACCGTAAGGCCAATCCGCTTCGGCGCTAACTGCAAAGCGAATCGTAATTGGCAGTCCACGCATTGCACGTAAACGTATCAACCATTTGTCGCTGCGCCATTCCTGAATCAGAGGTGCGCCGGCAGGTTCCACTGGAATTAGTCGCGAACCGCAATCGGTCCCATTCACGAAAAGCGTTACGCGGGTTTTGATTTGCTCCGGCTTTGCATCGATTGGCAATACCGGCTGGATGTGCGCGCGCACAATTAGCTGGCTCACTCGCCGTCGGTCCGCTCGCGCCGGCACGGTGTAATCAAGGTGGCCCACGCCAAACCCCCAGATGTAACCAGGCCCACCGCCGATCTTCTCGAACTGCTCCGCTGAAGCCATCTGCGGTTTGAACTGATACAACAGCGAGTGATCATCCCGCACAATGATTTGTGGCAGCGTCGCCCCATCACCAATCGACCGCGACCAGGAAAACTGCCTTGGCACTAAGTGACGGGATGCGTCCGTTAAGCTCTCCGGCGGATCGGCGGAATTGAGGGCGCCAAACATCTGTGCAGCGCGCTTCACTTCACCGAGGACGGCGGCGTCGCGAGGAGTTGAATACGTTATCCCGTATCCCCGACCTGGATCGGGGGTGAAAATCCAAAACATCGCCCCAGCAGAACCTGCGCGAACATTGCTTTCAAAAAATGCTCGATACCATTCTGTTTGCGAGAAGCCGCGATAACCTTCGGGGCCAATGCCAAATTCTCCAAAGACCAGCGGCTTATTAAGAGAAAACGCTGCCGCCGCACGATTCTCGACAAACTCCCGCAAGGCCGCAGGTGAATCAACAAAGCTGTCGCCATCGTCTTTCGGATAAATGTGCACGTCGCAATAGTCGATCGCCGCGAGACTATGATCCGCGAGCCACTCCCTTCGCTCGGCGGCGGTGCGATAGCCCCAGTCGCCTGGGGTAACCACATGATTTGGATCGAGTGACTTCAGGTACCCGGCCATCTCGGCAATCCACGCGCGCCTTTCCCCCCAGCGACCGGTTACTGACTGCGCTTCGTTCATTAACTCCCAACCAAAAATCGTCGGATCGTCGCGATAGAGCACGCCGGTTACGCTGTTGCGCCGCGTCACAATTTTTTCCAGATGCTCACGATACAGCTGACGCGTTTTTTCGTTTGTATAAAACAGCATCGCGCGTTCGGGGTTAATTCCAACTTTGTATTTGGTATCCGCCGCATCATTGATACCCGCCCAGCGTAAATATTGAGTTACGCCGCCGGTGTCGCGCCACCAGTTGGCCAGGCACAACTGCACCTGAAGATTGTTTTGGGCCGCCTGC
This sequence comes from Pyrinomonadaceae bacterium, assembly GCA_036265575.1. Lineage (GTDB taxonomy): Bacteria > Acidobacteriota > Blastocatellia > Pyrinomonadales > Pyrinomonadaceae > PSRF01. The sequence continues at coordinate 21,842 of DATAOU010000146.1, read as the reverse complement.
GCGATCGTATTGTCGAGTTGAACAAACGCCTCTTCGTTCCAGTTCCCCGGCGACCAGCGAAAAGGATGAGTGCGCGGCCAATCGGCCTGGTCGGCAACAGGTCCCACATCGTTTGGACCACCTTCGCCTGAGGCCCAGACACGCACTACGCGAATGCCTGCCTGCGCCGCCTGGCGCAGCGTTTCGGGCATGCGTTGGCGGTCTTCATCGCGATACATCACCGACACATTTGCGCCGGCAAAGCGAAACGGTTTACCGGCAATGAGAAAACGGCTGCCACGCGTTTGCACAATGTGGTCGGACGGTTCGCGACGAGCAGTTGGCGAACCGGCACGAATGAAAAAAAACGCCGCACCCACAGCAACTGTGAGCACGGCGTATGGTAAGAACTTTTTCACAACGAATAGCGGATCGAGATTCTTACCGGGGGTTTGTCAATCGGATAAAGCCGATGATTGTGCAAATCGCCCCCAGTATGACAAAGAAGTTAAAGAAGGTCAGCACGGTGAACACAAAATTGTTGTCATTGGTCAGTACTCCAAATCCAACGGCTAGAAACTGAATATGGAATAACAGCATGCAGACCGCCGCAAATGAAAACCAGCGTGTCGCCGGACCAAAGGCTCGCGCGCGCGCAAAGCCGAGTACAGCGGCTACCAACCAGGCAATTGCGCCCAGCAGAAACATGGTAGCGATAACCGGAGCGAAATAACTCGGCTGGCGAAAAGTGCTTGAGACCTGCGCGAGCAGTGTTACCAAAAAAATAAACATGCGCCTTCTCCTCTTGAGTTTGTATGGGCTAACAAACCAAAGCGCCGTTTGCGCACGTCCGAAGCCGCTAAGTGTGCACAAACGGCGGTCAAAGTTTGAGTTTTAAAAACGACTATAGCTACAGCGTTGTCGGGCAAGCAGACGCCGATTGCGAACTAAAGAAATCCCCACTATTGGGTGATGTGAATCTCCTCTTCCTTATTTACATGGCCCAGGAAGTAGAGCAACCCACAGATGAAAGCTACTGCTGCAAGGCCAAGGGCACGCCAACCCAACGAGTGTCCGCCCTCGGCATCAGTAAAGGTCACGAACCTGTAGAAGTAGTAAATCGCACCTCCAGCAGCGAGCAGACCCACAATCGCGAGTAACATCTCTTTCATATCAATTTACCTCCGGCAATGAGTTGCTATGAAGGTTAGGAAAAAGCCGCTTTGCGCTATGTGGCCAGCATGTTAACGCCAGCCATCGGGGAACGCAAGTTTTTCCATGCCTCAGCTGTCGGTTCGAGGGCGATCTTTGATGTTCTTGATATTTAGGCCGTCGTCGAGCGGCGGATCAACTCGGTTATCACTTGAGAATGATCCGCTTGTCGCCGGCGCGGCGCGTTATCCGTTCACTGTCGAGATATTCCAACAGCGGAATGGCGTATTTACGAGAAACACCCGCCAACGTCTTGAACTGCGACACGTCGATCAGCCGCTCGGGTTCGTGTTGCGATGCGAAGTCATGAAGCAATAGGCGCAGTCGTTCGAGAGCGCTGACATGCAAAAACATTTCCGCCTGAACGCGCACCAGGGTGCCGCTATCAAGCAGCATTTGCAGAATCTTCCGCGCGTGGGGGCGTTGCGCCGCCTGCACTCCGGCGGTCTCCAAAGCTTGATCGAGAGTTGGCGGCTCTAATTGCGCCGTCTGATAGATCGCCGCGATCTTGTCGCGCAACGTTGTATCCGCCGTGGAAAGATCCAGGGAGTGTTCGGTGAGGCGAACCACGTCCTTTTCGGTTACCACAACACCCTTATGTTCCAGCTGATTCATTACCGCGCGAAAAATTTCAGGCGCCGAATGACCGAAAAACCGCTCGCGCAGAAGTTCCCGGGCCAGCCCGCGTGATAAGGGATCGCGTTTGTGATGAGACTTCACTTCCTCAACTACCGAGTTGCTGAGCTTCTCAAAATCCGCAGTATTGATGAAGACGCCATTCGCATTAGTAATAGTGCCAGCTCGCTCTACATCGCTTGCCGCAGCCGACAAAACCGTATCTTTCAAACCTGTTCGCGCTCTGAGTTGTTCGAGCGTCAGTCCTTGAACACCTGACGCCAAAATAAAAGCTGCCAAGTTTCTCGATCGTTCCGGTCGCATCAATTCATGCAACCGCCGGTCAATCTTTTCCAGTGCTCTGCCTCGATGTTTTGTGGCTAACGGATCGAGCACCACGCCGCCGGCAATTGTTATCGACGGCGAATACGAACGAATGATAAAGCGCTCGCCATGCACGGCGACTACCGGAGCTTCCAAGCGTAATTGCGCAAAGGCGGATTCACCCGGAGCAATTTCGCCGGACGGATTAAGAACGCGTATTCGGCCCAACACCTCAGCCGAGCCCAGATGCACACGGACGCGCGCGCGTGTTCGTAAGGGTCGCGGCGCGCTCGCAAGCACGGTTAACTGAACATCAAGGATTTGCGTGGGTGCCAGACGCCCGATCTCGGCGAGCACCATGCCGCGCTCGATCGCGCGAAGCTCGACACCAGCAAGGTTCACTGCTGTTCGTTGACCGGCGGTCGCGCTACGCACCGGCGCACCGTGAACCTGGACGCCACGCACCCGCACCCGCGCGCCGGAAGGGAGTAGTTCCATTTCATCGCCTTCTGCAATCTCACCTGACACCAGGGTGCCGGTAACTACGGCGCCGAAGCCCTTCATTGTGAACACGCGATCGATGGGCAAGCGCGTGACAAAATCGGCCGAGCGCGCCGGTGTTTCCGCTGCTACCTGGCGCATCGTATTGCGCAACTCTTGAAGACCAGCACCAGTCTTCGCACTCACCGAAACGGTTGGCGCGTTTTCTAAAAACGAACCGGCCACCAACTCCGATGTTTCGGCACGGACCAAAGAGAGCATGTCTTCGTCAACCAGATCAGTTTTGGTGATGACGATAAGTCCATGGACCACTCCCAGCAATCGGCAGATATCAAAATGCTCCCGCGTCTGCGGCATGACGCCTTCATCCGCTGCAATCACGAGGGCCACCGCGTCGATGCCGTGCGCGCCCGCCAACATGTTCTTCACAAAGCGTTCATGACCGGGAACATCGACAAAACCTACCCTCAGGTCGCCAAGATCTAGATCGGCGAAACCAAGGTCGATAGTAATGCCGCGACGTTTTTCTTCCGGAAGCCGGTCAGGATTTTTGCCGGTAAGGGCCTGGACGAGTGAACTCTTCCCGTGATCGATGTGGCCGGCAGTGCCGATAACGATGGAGTGCATTCTAATTTGGGAACGTGACCAGGTGAGGTTTTGTTTTTTATTTTTGGGTCTTTGGTCTTGGGTCTTTGGTCTTGGGTCTTTGGTCTTGGGTCTTGGGTCTTGGTGTCGTGGAACATCAGGTGCAACCCCACAGTTCAAAGTCCAAAGCCCAAAGTCCAAAGACCAAAGCCCAGAGCCCAAAAAACTATTTCACAACCTCGAAATCGATCCACTGGCTGGCGACGCGATACTTTTCATTCGCCAGCGGATCGGTTACGAGCACTTGAAGGACGTATTCGCCGGGCGCCATTTCAGAGCCAAGCTGAATCGCCCCGCCCGCACTCAGTCGCTTGAAGTCGGTTTGATTACTTACGTCAAGCGGTGTTTCTTTTCCGGTAAAAATTTCCTGTCCGTTGCGAAACAGTTTCATTTGAATCTTGAGATTAGGCTTGGCCATGGCCTTATCAATTTGGGCATTGTAGATAGCCAATTGGTAGACAACTACCAGGCCGGTTTTAAGTTGCCGAACAGCGGCGCTGGTAGTCGGGTCAGTTTCGTCAACGCTGTCGTCCGCGTTTTCTGCGCTCGGATTGACGCCGCCTTTCTCGAAAACCTCCAGGGGGAGACCACTCATCATGATTCCGGACAGAGTTAAGCGATTCTTCTTAATGTCCGGCACCTCGATGAACTGGTTGGCTGAACCAACATGCTCTGAGGAAACATCGCGAATGGCAGTTCGAAGTTGGTATGCGCCGGGCTTCTTTATGGGGACCGCAATGTTATAGGTAAAGCCCTCTTTCATAACACGTTCGTAATCCTTGCCCTTGAGTCGAAATGTGTGGGTCCGGCCCATTTGGTCCACCAACATGCCGCTGTCGCCAAAGGTAACGGCCAGAATGTCGAAAACCGTTTGGTGCCAGCCATCAGGTTGTTCCGTGAACGTTAGGTCGTGCGCATTGATGTGCAGCAGCGAACGCATGTATGAACCGATCGCTGCGTCGTTGGCAAACAATGAAGTGAGGCGCAGTCGCACACCTTCCGCACCGAACGGCGAGGTCAGTGCTCCTATCATCTGCTCTTCGCGCGTAAGTTTGGCAGGCACTGTGTCAGAATCCGCGATTCCAAAAAAACCGTTTCGCATGCGCACCTTGAATTTACCTGGCCTGTTGATCTTCAAAGTAAGGTGATGAAACTTTCGGCGTCCCGAAGTATCAAAAGTGGATTCTTCCGGCCTGTACCCAATCAGGTAATAACCTCTTTGATCGTCCATCGCGCGCTTTAGGGCGCCGGACAAATCATTGTTGTTCATAAGAGCGAGGCCACCGGTGCTCTCGGACAAAATACTCATGCCATCCTGAGATTCAGAAAATTGGGTACGGGCGCTCCGCAATCGATCCGCCGAGATGTCTGGTCGGGCCCCGCCCTCGGCAGCCGTGAAGTTTAGTGTCTGCAGTCCACGCCCATCGATCGTGTAAATCACAACTGAGGCACGGTTGGCTAACTCAATTAACCGGGACAACGCTCCCAGCACTCGGGTACTACCGTGCGGATCATTCTCAGTGAAGATGTTGAAACCATCAGAGAACAGAATCACTGACTTGCGTCCCGGCAGTGCGCGCAAACCTTTCACGATGTAGTTCACAGCGCCAAGCGTACCGACCGTAAAAATATCTTCCCGAAACTGATTCAGATCGACCTTGGTTGAATCCACTCCGCCGTCGTTAGCCGCCGGACGATCGATGTCTATAGCAGGGTCACCGGTCCGCGGAGAAAATGCCGCCATGCCTCCGCGCCCGTGAGGTCTCCACCTAATTTTATCGACCGCCAGATACAACTGGCGTTTATCAGTCGTGAATTGCTGCAAAGCACCCATGCCCCCTCCGGTGCGTATGATTGCGACCAGATCATTGGGCTGCATTTGCTCATCCAGAAACTTTTTAAGAGCGCTTCGCACGAAGTTGGCGCTTTCAAAAGAAAGTCCTATGTCGTCCACTACCAAAGCCATGGTGCGGTGAACCTGTTCGGGACGTAGCCGAACGGGCGTCAAAGGCGGGGCATTTTTATCCTTTGGATTCGCGCGTGGCCGCGGCGTGGCCGCGACAGCTTCCGGCTCCAGCGGCACATACGAAAAGTTCGTGATTTTTTGCGGTCTACCATCCTCGAGAATCTGAACTTCCTCGGGTTGAAGATCGGTAACGATTTTTCCGTTTCTATCAGTTATGACCGGATCAACCTGAACAAGGTTGGTGGTAATCCTGACAACTTCATCTTCGTTCGACTGGCCCGGTTGCTGCGCTTCAGGTTTAGCGGGGACAGCGTCCGGCTTGGGAATTCCTTGCGCGAAACCCGAGGCTGAAATCTGCCCTAACAAAACAAGAACCAGAAATACGCGTTTCATGACTCGCCCCCTTGTCCTTTCGCGAGGATGCGTTCGTAGAATTGCAAGTACTTGGGAATCACAATGTCAGTGCGGTAACGTGAAACTGCGGATTCGCGCGCACGCCGGCCCATGGCGCGGCGCAACTCAGGATCGACTAACAATTTTGCCGTATCAGTCGCCATTTTCTCAACGTCACCAACTTCGCTGAGGAACCCCGTTTCACCGTCGTCGACGACTTCCGGAATGCCGCCGACACGTGAGGCAATGACGGGCACTTCGCAGGCCATCGCTTCCAACGCGGCCAGACCAAACGACTCCTGTTCCGATGGCAACAACAACACATCAGCGGCTGATAGGTAGTCAACAATCTTTGGTTGCTTGCCGACAAAAACACATTGATCGTAAACCTTGAGGCAGCGCGCCCGGTGTTCGGCGTTTGTTCGTTCGCTGCCATCTCCAACCATTACGAGTCGCGCTGCAATTCCTTTCGCGAGGACGCGCGCTAGTATCTCGACACAATCGACGGGACGTTTTACTGGACGGAAATTTGAAACGTGAACTAACAAGGGCTCGCCTGACGAACCAAGCGATGCGCGCAATTCAGTCACCGGATGCCGCGCGTATTCCGACTGGCAAATGAAGTTGGGAATAACTTCGATGTCGTCAAACTGAAAAATTTCCCTGGTTGCAGTTTTAAGGTAATTCGAGATCGCCGTGACTCCATCCGACTGCACAATGCCGTAGCGCGTGATTGGGAGGTAAGAACGATCGGCGCCGACTAAAGTAATGTCGGTTCCATGCAACGTGGTGATAACCGGAAGCCGTCGCTTTGGCTTCAGCGATTCGCGGGCCAGTATGGCGCTGATCGAATGTGGAATGGCGTAATGAACGTGTAACAGATCCAGGTTCTCGGTCTCGGCGACAGTGGCCATCTTGGTTGCCAGCGCGAGTGTGTAAGGTTGATGTTCGAACAGCGGGTACGACATCATCTCCACTTCATGAAAGCGCACGCGCTCGTTCAATTCAGTTAAGCGCGTGGGAAGTGCGGACGCAATGAAATGGACCGTGTGACCGCGTTCTGCCAGTTCCTTTCCCAGCTCAGAACCGACGATGCCGCTGCCACCGTAAGTGGGATAGACCGTGATGCCGATGTTCATTGTTGGTCAGTAGTCAGTGGTCCGTGGTCAGTCGTCATTGTTCTTTCGTTTAAGTCTTTTCAGCTGGGTTGAAAAAGTAGCAAGGAGAAGAACCGAATACAACTGACAACGGACTACTGGCGACTGACCAAGACAAAAAAAAGCGGAGGCAGAACGACCCTCGCAATCGCGCTGCCTCCATCTCAGCTTGGCTCACCTTGTTGTAAAGGGGGGGCAAGTGAGGGCACGGAGTATATGCCCGCCTGCCGCCTTTGGCAACATTTTTTGGGCCACAAACAACCATGGTTTTACACGGTTTTTGTCTGCCAAATGTCGCCCTTTCCGCCGGCTACCTGCGTTGATCGCACAAACCCGTTATAATGCTTACATATCCAAAGTTGCAGCCATTTATTAAATGTAGTCAGAACAAAAGCGGAGATTTAGCAATGCCAAAAATTAGCGATATCGAAGAGACTCCCAACCCGAATGCCGTCAAATTCGTTTTGCGCGAGCCAGTCACAAACGGTACCGCGCGCTCGTATAGTTCGGCCGATCAGGGACAGGACGATCCCCTGGCGAAATCGCTGTTTGATATCGAGCACGTCGTTTCCGTGTTCTACATGGACCGCATGATCACGATTGAAAAAGATGACGAGGGCGATTGGGATGATATGCTGCCAGTATTGGCCGTTCCCATTCGCGCTGCTGCAGCTGTAAATGCACCGGCTGCCGCAGCGGCGGCCGTGGGCGGTGCGATCGCCGCAGTCACGAGCGATGATCCTCGATTGTTGAAGATCAACGAAATCCTGGATGAGAAAGTCAGACCTGCATTAATGGGAGATGGTGGTTACCTTGAAGTGCTTGGTCTTAAGGAACACACACTCAGCATTCGTTACCAGGGCGCGTGTGGCAGTTGTCCCAGCTCTCTCACCGGTACACTGATGGCAATTGAAGGAATGCTCAAGCAGGAGATTGATCCTGAACTTGAAGTTATCGCTGTCTAAATTTCCGGAACTCCTGCCCGCCGTACGCGTTTAATCCTTCGACTTAGACTATCTCTGCCTATCCGTTTCAGGAGACACCATGATTCATCGCTTTCCCCTGCAAGCTCTTCTGCTTGTCTTGCTAGTAGTGCCCACACTGAATGCTCAGGAGACGGCGCAAAAGACAATCGAGGTTCCGCCCGCGGCCGCTGCGCCGGCGCCTGCGACTAAGTCAAAACCAACCTCCGCAGCGGCAAAGGCAAAGCTGGAACAACAACGTTCGTTGGCCCTCTCGTTGCTGGTTTCACTGGCCAACGATGCGCGCAGCTTCCGCGATCAAAAACTTCGCGCGCGGACTATGGCTCGCGTGGCCGATGGCCTTTGGGATGCCGATCCGACGCAGGCTCGCTCGCTTTTTATGAGGGCTTGGGACGCTGCCGAGGTTGCCGATGAGGATGCTGTTCGGGCTGTGAACGAAGAACGGCAGCGACAGCAAACGGCCGGTGGAGGCGTCATGGTGGCGCGCCCGCCTGACCTGCGTTCCGAAGTCTTGCGGCTGGCAGCGAAGCGCGACCGCGCCCTGGGCGAAGAGTTGCTTGATAAGTTGAAGCAGGCGAAAACGCAGGAAGCATCTGACACTGCAGCGCAAAGACCAGATGCCCTGAGCACTCCGGAAGCAATTGGCCAACGACTGAGTTTGGCAAGACAGCTGCTCGATGTCGATGTGGCGCGCGCGTTACAGTTTGCTGACCCCGCGCTAACTACGGTGACTATGCAGGGACTGAACTTTCTTTCTTTCCTGCGCGAGAAAGATCCTGCTGCGGCCGACCAGCGCTACTCGCGGTTGCTCGCCTTAGCAGAAACTGACGCGCAGTCCGACGCGAACACCGCCTCGATTCTTGCTTCTTACGTTTTCACTCCGCACATGTTCGTTACGTTTGACCGAACTGGCGGTGCTAGTACATCGCAAATGGGCCGGCCGACGCCGCCGGCGACGACCCCTCAATTGCGCTCAGCGTTCTTTCGCTCTGCCACACAAATTCTGATGCGCCCCCTGGCGCCGCCGGAGCAGGACCAGACCACCTCGGGCATTGAAGGAAAGTATCTAGTCATTACGCGGTTGTTACCGCTCTTTGAAAAGTATGCGACGCCGCAAGCTATGGAATTAATGCGCGGGCAACTTGCCGGACTCAGTGGCAGTGTGCGTGAGGAAACGCGCAAGCGAGAAGACGACGAAGTGCTGCGGAGCGGAATCCGCGACGAAGAACCGGGTGCCGCTAGCGAGCAAAGTCTGCTGGATCAAATCGATCGCGCCAAAACTTCGGAGCGGCGCGATGAACTTTATACTGAGTTAATCCTGCGCGCAGTGGGGAATGGCGACCTGCGCGCGCGTGATTTGGTCGAAAAAGTCGAGAGTTCCGATCTGCGCAAACAGTTAAAGCCTTTCGTGGACCTTAGTCTTACTATTAATTTAATTGATAAGAAAAAATCTGAGGACGCGCTGAGGCTCGCAACCGTTGGCGAGCTGACACATTTCCAAAGAGTTTGGGCGCTGACCCAAGTGGCGCGCCAGATTTCTGAAACCGATAAGGACCGGGCCGTGACGTTATTGGGCAATGCGCTTGATGAAGCCAGGCGCATTGATACTTCCGATGCCGACCGGCCACGCGCTCTCATAGGCGTAGCTAACGCTTTGTTTCCATTGGACCGAACGCGCGCCTGGGAATTGGCCGGCGAAGCGGTTGGGGCGGCAAATTCTTCCGGAGGTTTCAGCGGCGAAGACAGCCGGTTAACCTTGCAGTTGCGTACATCGGTTATGAGTTCTATGCGCACCAACTCTACGGAAAACTTTGACGTGCCGGCGATTTTCCGCGCGCTGGCAAAAGATGATTATCATCGCGCAGCCGGTTTGGCGCGGACGTTTGAGGCTGATTCGCCGCGCGCGACCGCGCTGATTTCAGTGGCCCAGGCGTTGTTAAGTGATAAGTGAACTTGTCTGATTAGAGGCTCGTAGTTCAGAGTACAAATAAGGTCGCCCTGAACCATGGTTCTTTCGACGCGTAGCGTCTGCGCGAATTAGCCCGGCCTTTCAAGGCCGGGAACGGTCAGGGAAAGTATTCGCGTCGCGTAGTGACGCTGGAAACAAGACTCGATCGTCGCTAGGCGACGATAGCAAGAACGCACCTGATCCCGGCGTTGAAACGCCGGGCTAAATTCGTGCCGACGCTACGCGTCGAAAGAACAGTACGATTGCTCAATAACTCTGAACTGCTTGCTTCCCGTCCCACGATGACGGTTCACGAATAGATGTTCATTGGCCGCGTCAACAGCGTAACCGGATCATCCACGTTCAGAGCTTCACGCACGTAAAACGGCTCACCAGCGTTAACACCAATTACCGATCCAAAGTACCGCATCCGCAACTCAATCTGATCGAGAAACGCGGGATCGCTAATGCGTGTGGCTGGTTCGTTCGATTCCGCACGGTAAAACTGCGAGGCGTGCGCGCGAATGGCCGCCATCTTTTCCTCAACAAATTCCGAGACATCCACAATAAACGACGGCACCACGCGCCGAGAAAATAGTGAATGCATCAACGCCGGCATGCGCACTGGCTCTTGTTTTCCCTCTTCGTCGTAGCGCGCCATCGTCGCCAGCCGCGCGGCTTCGCGCACAATATGACAGGTGTTGGCGTGGTCAGGATGCGGATCGTCCCAATGCGTTGTCAGCAACACTTTTGGTGCATGTGCGCGCAGCACTCTTACGACCTCCGTGCGCGCTGCTTCGGTGGGCCAAATGTGTCCGTCGGGTTGGCCCAGGTTAAGGCGCACGTCCAACTTCAAAATGCGCGCTGCGTCTGCCGCCTCTTGCTCACGCATTGCAACGGTGCCTCGCGTGCCCATCTCGCCACGCGTCATGTCGAGCACGCCCGTGCGGTAGCCCAATGACTTTAGTTTGAGCAACGTTCCCGACACCGAAAGCTCTGCATCATCCGGATGGGAAAAAATGGCAAGCACGTCCAACGCAGTTTTCGAATCACTCATAGCCGTTGAGGTTTAACTAAAGCAGCGCTTGCGGTCAAGTCATAAGCAAACTGTTAGCAGTTGTAGTCGCTCGTGTTCGGCGCTTTTGGATTGCTCGGCACACTTTCAAGTAACAGACACTTACTCGATTATTGTTATGCGGCTTTGCCGCCTTCCGTGCGGTAAGGCTTCGCCTTACCGAGAATCGTTCGGTGAATATTTCGGAGGCTGTGCCTCCGAAATCAGAGGCGTAGCCTCGAAGCTCTAAAAACGGGCTTTCGGTAAGGCGGAGCCTTACCGCACGGAAGGCGGCAGAGCCGCGTCTTTCGAGAACCAACATCGCAGCCGTCTGCAGTATGTTAGAATCCGACTCAAGAATTACTTCTGCGGTTGATCAGACCGGAATCCAAAAACTTGTAGTGAAGGTGAAGCCATGAGATGTCCTGTTTGCAGCAGATACACCGGCTGGATGCGGACCCGCTGTCCCGCCTGTAGAACCAAGCTCATTCAGTGGTACATCATCGCCGGGATTCTCGTTCTGGTGGCCTGTTATGGTGGGTTCGTTATCTTAGAGAATGTGGTTTAGCAACGGCATTTCACCTGACGCCCCATTCCCAAATTCCAAACTGAGTCTTCTTATCCAGCGCCGTACCGGCTTGCTTTAGCGACAGCGCTATTTGTCCGCGATGATGTGATTCATGGGAAATCAGATAACCAAGAAAAGCGGCGACGTTAGGTTTGAATCCCTTAACCTTACCGCCTTGGGCGAGGCTCTGCTCCAACAAAGATCTAATCGCCACACTCGAATCCGAGAGCGACTTGCGCAATAGCTTCTTGTCGAGCGCATCCTCTTTTTCAAGTTTCGCCAAGCCTTTTAGCAACTCGGGCGCTGCGGCCTTTAGCCACATCAATCGCACGTTGTGAATGTGCGCGAACTGTTCGCCGACGTTTCGGCCCTTCGAAGCGGACAGGCCGGGCAACGACGCAGGCGCGATTGCCTCAAGCAAATAAAGATTAATGCGGTTGTGTATCTCCCAGGATTCAAGAAACGACTTGTCGTCCATGTTCCGCTCCTCGAGGATTTTTTTGAGTGAGTACGACGCGAGCGCAAACTAGCCGTTTGCTTTACAAAGATGAAGGCGGTGAGTTTCGCCCCAAGTTACTCACCGCCCTCTCGCGTACGGTGCTGCTGGTTTGTCGGAAAACCTCTAAATCAGCGCACACGCACCACGATACTGTTGCTCGTCAACGCATTGCCGGTCGCTCGTTGGAGATCGGCGATTGCTTTGTTTAGATCAGTCTGCGCGCGCAATTCGTTGCCACGAGCAGTCGTCAATGCGGTTTGCCGTTCCAATACCAGAAACACGGTCGATTGACCCGCATCGAGTTTTCTTTGCTCACTTTGATATTGCTGCTCGCTGGTCTGTCGTTGAATCACGGCTGAGTGCAGGCGCGCTTCGGCAGTGCGCACCAGTTGCAAAGCGTTTCTCACTTCCACCTGAATCGATTGCTGTAGTTGTTCGCGCTGAGTCGCCAGTCGCTCGCCTTCAACCCGCGAACGTCCGAGCGCTGCCTCGGCAGTGCGGTTTCTCAGCGGCAAACTAATCTGCACACCAACACGAAAATTGGTGAAGTTGTTGCTCAGCAGGTTTTGCAGCGATTTACCATATCCTCCGAGCAAGTCCGGTGAAAACTGTGATTGCGTAATCGGAAGCGGATCCAGGCCTGCCAACACTGAAAGGTCATTCACTCGATCGCGCAACAAGATGTTGGAACTGGTAATGGGATTAATTGCAGTCGAACTAAGAAGCCCTGCAAGACCTGACATACCGTAACTACCGACCAGATCGACTTGCGGTTTGGTTTGTTCACGAAAATATTTTTGATCGATCTGATTGATTTCCCTTGCGACCGATGATTGCTGTAACTCGGGGCGGTTGTCTTCAGCCGCCTTCATTGCCTCGGGCAACGAAATGGTAGGTGGAACCAGATCCACCGAATCGGTCGGCACCAGTGAGAGATTCCAAAGATCCGATTGATGGTTCTCGGCGATCAGGTTCTTTAAATTGTTTTCGGAACGCGAAACATCCTCAAGAGAAGAAAAGAGGGCCTGCTCGAAACCCGCGACCTGGGCCTCGGCCGCCACCACATCTATTGGCGCGAGTGCGCCCTCAGTCACTAGACGCTGGTTATGTTCGAGTTGGGTATGTGCATCTCGTACTGCTTCTCTTTGCACCTGGAGATTTCGCAATGCAAATACGAGGTCCCAATAGGCGCGCTGTACGCTGCTAATCGTTTCAATGGCTCGCTGACGGAACTGGGCATCAGTTAGCGAAAGGTTCTTCTTCGCAATCTCAATCGTGCGCCGATTATTATCGAAACGGAGACCGCGCAATAACGGCTGTGTATAACTGAATGTCAACGCCGTTGGGTATTGCGGGCTGAGCGGCACAAACTGGTTATCAGTAGTAAGGCGAATGGATGAAAAGTCCAGATGATAGCTACCGCCCAACACCGGGGTCTGTCCTTCAAGACGCGCGGTGCCGGTGTAGTCGCTCGAAGTGGTGGCGCCGTTAGAACCGCCGCTTAAGAAGCTTGAGATGGGAGTTTTGATGCGCTCAAAATAGCTGGACGAGCTCAGCTTGGGATCGTAGACGCCATGTGCTCCCTTGAGATCAAATTCGGCAATTTTGACGTTCGCACGCGCTACCTCGATGTCTTTATTATTTTCCAACGCCATTGCCAGAGCTTCGCGCAGTGAAAGAGGCCGCTGCCGGTCCATATCGACACCCACACGGCTCAATTCAGGCAAAGGCTTTGTCTCTGGATGAAAATCAGCGGCGACTGCCGGCACCTGCAGATCCTGCGGTGACGGGGATGGCGTGGGCTCTTGCGCCAGAGCGGTTGATGAGAACACCACAAAGAGTGAGCTCAACAGCAACGGCTTGACGAACCGCAAATTCGAACTGGTTTCAACTTCAATCATTTCTTCTCAACCGTTACAAAACTTAACCGTCAACTTACTTAGTGTTTCGAAACTACACCCAGTAACGAAGCCGTGGCGCTCGCCGCTCTGCGTCGCACTCTGCCAAAAACGTTGGTAAAGCCGGCGCCAATCAGTCCCCACACTTTGCTTCTGCCCAGGTCGTCAAACAGCGAATAGAAAACCGGCACGGCCAACAGCGTTAGCAACAAACACAGAGACTGGCCGCCAACCACCAACACGCCAATCGAACGGTTCGTACCCGAACCCGGACCGCTCGAAATCGTCAGCGGCAACATGCCGGCCACTAGCGCGATCGTAGTCATCAAAATTGGCCGCAAACGATCGCGGTTCGCGCGAATGATCGCTTCCAACCGCTCCATGCCGCGGGCACGCAATTGGTTCGTATGATCGATCTGCAGAATCGCGTTCTTCTTGACCACGCCAAAAAGCAGCAGGAGCCCGAGGCCGGAAAAGATGTTCACCGTTTGGCCGGTTATCAATAACGAAAGGATGCCGAACGGTATCGCCAGCGGTAGCGTCAACAAAATCGTGATGGGATGAATGAACGATTCAAACTGTGCCGCCAGCACCATGTACATGAAAACAAATGACAGCACGAAAGCCAGCATGAAGTAATAACCGGCGCGTCCGAGTTCCTTCGAGCGTCCTGCCAGACCAGTCGAATATGCCGGATCGATATTTATTTCTTTAGCAAACTGGTTCATCTTCGCGATAACAGCGGCCTGCGATCCACCCGGTTTCACGTTAGCCATGAGTGTCACCTGGCGCTGCCGGTTCAGACGATCGATAGCCGAGGGTCCTGTGCCTTCCTCGACTTTCACCAAATTGTCGACGCTGACCCAACCAATTTTCGCTGAAGAGACAATCATGCGATTGAGTCCCTCAACGCTCGAACGAGATTGGCCCACGGCCCGCACGCGAACGTTGTACTGATCGGTGCCGGCGTTAAAGGTCGAAACTTTTTGTCCCGCAACCAGCGTGTTCAACGCCTGGGCAATGTCAGCAACGCGCACGCCGAGGTCGGCGGCGCGGGCGCGATCGATGACCACGCGCAATTCCGGCTTCCCGGTAATCAGCGTCGAGTCGACGTCGACCACGTCAGGAATCGTTTTCATCTTTTCCTGCATTGCTGCGGAATACTTTGTGAGCTTGTCGAGGTCCGGCCCACCAATGACGTATTGCACGTCAGCGTTGCGGAAACCGCCACCGGAAATCGCGGCAACCTGTTGCACGCTGGTGCGCAGTTGGCCAGGGTATTCCTTTAAATACTTAGCGAGAATTTCAGAGCGGGCGCGCAACATCAGCTCGGCCTGAGAGACGTCGCGGTTTCCTATTGGCAATAGTTTGACGTAGATGGAGGCGACGTTAACCTGTTCCTGCTGACCGCCGCCGATCGTCGTCAGCGTGTCAGTCACACCAGGCAATTTGCGAACGTCAGCGGAAATCCGTTCGGCCAGGGCAGATGTAGCCGCCAGCGTATAACCTTCGGGCGCGCGCACGTTGAGTTCAAACTGCGACTGGTCATCGACCGGCAGAAAATTCTTGCCGACCAGCATGAACAGCGGCACGATGCTGACAATCACAATTACGCAGGCGAGCACAATGACCCAGCGATGGGCCATGGACCAGGTCAACATGCGTTTGTATGTGCGATCGATCGGGCGGTAGAAGCGCGATTCCTTCGAACCATGGTCGGCCGGCTCGGTGCGCCGTTCAAAAGCACCCTCTTCCTTATCATTGCTGCGCTTAATCAGCCGCGCGGCAAGCATTGGTGTGAGCGTGAACGAGACGAGCAGCGAAACAGCAATTGCAAATGAAGAGGTCAAACCAAACGACGACATGAAGCGGCCGACAATGCCGCCCATAAAGCCAACCGGCAGAAACACCGCCAACAGCGAAAGAGTGGTGGCGGTAACCGCCATGCCGATTTCTTTCGTGCCATCGATCGCTGCCTGAAATGGGGGTATGCCCTTCTCTTCAATAAAGCGAAAAATGTTTTCCAGCACCACGATGGCGTCATCGATCACAATGCCGACCATCAGCGTCAGCGCCAGCATGGTGATTTGATTGAGCGTGAAGCCCATGGCCGCCATCAGCCCAAACGTTGCAATCAACGACGTAGGAATTGCCAGTGCGGCAATAATCGTCGAGCGAAAACTCCAAAGAAAAAGAAATACAACAATGGCTGCCAGAATGCTGCCTTCAATCAGGTGCGTCTGAATCGCTTCAATCGAGGCTTTGATAAAGATGGATTGATCGCCAACGATTTTCGTCTGGAAGCCGGGCGGTAACGTCTTTTGCAATTCCTGCAGACGTTCCTTCACGGCGTCTGCAACCGCAACCGTGTTCTGCCCCGACTGTTTGGCCACTACCAATGTCACTGCCGGCTGACCATTTAATCGCGCTTCGGTGCGCGCTTCCTCGGCCGCGTCTTCTGCGTAGCCAACATCGCTTAACTTCACGGAATAAGTGCCGCGACTGCCGACGACAAGGTTATTGAAGTCAGCCGGGTTAATGATGCGGCCCATCGTACGAACGGTAAGTTCGCGTGCTCCTTCGTCGATGCGGCCCCCGGGTACCTCCAGGTTTTGCGCGCGCACCGCGTCGGCAACCTGCGCGACTGTCACGTTGAAGGCGCGCAGTTTGTCGGGATCGACCCAAATCTCAATTTCGCGCGTTCGTCCGCCAATTATCTGAACGTCGCCGACGCCATTGATGGATTCGATCTGTTGCTTAATTTTCTTGTCTGCAATATCGGTGACTTCGCGCGGCGAGCGCGGCGCCGAGACGGCAATGCGCACCACCGGCGCCGCGTCCGTATCCAGTTTTTGAACAATGGGCTGTTCGGCCGTTACCGGCAGATCACTGATGATCAGGTCAATTTTGTTGCGGACTTCCTGCGCGGCGATGTCGGGATTCTTTTCCAGCAGGAACGTGATGAAAACTTGCGATACACCTTCGACCGAGGTTGAACGCAACTCATCAATGCCGCTGACAGTGTTGACTGCGCCTTCAATCTTGTCCGTTATCTCAGTTTCGATTTCCTGCGGCGACGCACCGGGATTGACTACTGTCACGGTAATTGTGGGCAGGTCGATCTTGGGAAACAGATCGACGCCCAGCGATTTATAGGAAAAGAGCCCCACGACGGTAAGACTCAGGATGAGCATCGTCGCGAACACCGGACGCCGAACACAAATTTCAGCTAACTTTTGCATCTATTTTGAACTTGGTTCTTTGTGCTTTGATCTTTGTTTCGATTGCTTAAAACCAAAGACTGCGCTCGGGCTATCAGCAAAGTTCAAAGTACAAAGTTCAAAGTACTACTGTCTTACCGCCATTCCATCTGCCAGTTGTTCAATATTGCTGGTGGCAATCTGTTCATCGCCGGCAATGCCATTTTTGATCTGCACGAGATCGCCTTCAGTTTGTCCCAGTTGGACCACTCGCTCCTGCGCATGGCCGTCCTTGATCACGAATACGCGGCTAACGCCTGCCTCGGTGCGCACAGCACGCGCGGGGACCAGCACGGCGGGCTGGGCCTGTGACTGCAGAATTCTTACGGTGGCAAACTGACCCGGCTTTAGCGCGCCATTGCCATTTTCAACTTCTGCTTCCACTGTCAGCGTGCGTGACGATGGAGTGACATTTGGTGAAACTCTGGCGATGCGACCGCTGAAATTCTTGTCCGGCCAGGCACTGGTCGTAACCGAAACCGACTGGCCCACGCTGATGGCCGGAATCGCCTGCTCAGGAATGTCGATGCGCACGCGCAAAGGATTGATCTTTACTATCGTCGCCACTTTGGTTGACGGCGATACGTATTCACCAAGGTCCGCATTGCGTTCCGAGACAAAGCCATCAATAGGCGAATACACCAGCGCATAAGACAAATTGCGCCGCGCGAGATTCAATTGGCTTTCCGCGTTGGCGACATTGGCGCGTGCCGTCATAACGGCCGCGTAGTTTTGCCGGGCCTGCGAAAGCGCTGCCTCGTAAACCTGCAGGAATTGGTCACGCTGCGCTTTCTGTTGGTCATACTGAGACCGCGAAACATCCCCGGATTCAATTAACTTTTCCGAGCGGCGTAGGTTCTTTTCCGCCAGGTCAAGCGCTACTTTGGCGTTGGTAACTTCCGGTATTTTGTTCACATCAAACGTCTGGCCGGGACGAATCCCTACCTTTTCTTCTGCCTGGCGCAGGGAAGCTTTCATTTGATCCACTTGCGCCTGTTGCTGTTGCACGTGCAGCCTCGCATCGACATCGTCGAGACGGACAATCATCTGGCCGCGTTTGACGTAGCTCCCGAGGTCAACGCCGATCGCCACTACCTTGCCAGAGGTTGAGGGCGCAACGTCCGTCTGCTCGTCGCCAGTCAAACTTCCACTGGCCTCGAAGTATTGCGGTAGTTCGCGAACGATGGCGGTCGCAGTCGTGACATCAACCGTCGCGGGCTGTACCGGCGCCTGGTCTTGCCGGACATTCGCCTTCGAGCCGCCGCAAGCCATGGCCAGCAGCACCACCAGGGTCAAAAGCACTGTCAACGAAAGTAAAGAAATGGTTTTGCGAGCTAACACGAATCGAACTCTTTCTTGAAAATGACCATCCGGAAAATTTTGGATCTTTGCCCTAGGCAGCCTTTCGGCTAATGCCATTTAGCAAAATGTCGGTAAACTGTTTTGCCGCTTCCTGGTTGGAAATTCTCAGCAAACGACGTTGCGGGTCCCAAAGATTGTTGTTGAGGGAGTGATGAATGATCATGCCGATGAAAGCTCGAACTATGATCGCCGGATCCATTGCGATCATTGCACCGTCACGCTGGCGCTCAGCAACATAGTTGCCAAGTAGCTCGTAAACTCGACGTACAAACTTTTCAAAAAACATTTGCGCCAGCTCGTGCCCCTCGAGTGCCGCATGCAACAGCAAGCGTTGAAACTCGGGATCGCATTCATGATGCTCGAGCGCGCCCAATGCCAGACGCTCAAAGACCGCACGGTCGTCTTTCTCCTGCAGCGCCTCGGCCACCATTTCTTCGGGATTCATCGAGTCTCCCGAGCAGGCTTTGTGATCGAGAATGGCTGAATAGAGTTCCTGCTTATTGGCGAAGTGACGAAATACCATCGCTTCGGAAACGCCTGCGGCCTGCGCAATTTCCTTGGTAGTAGTGCCGACAAATCCCCTTTGCGAGAAAAGGCTGACCGCTACTTTCAAAATTTGCAGCCGCCGGTCTTCAGCAGCCATCCGTGATCCATTTGGCGTCGAGACGCCTGTTTTTGTGGTGATTTGCTTACTCAAGAGTGCTTAACTCGCCTGTCCAGTGGCAAAGTAAGTACTTACTTACCACCGCTTCCCCCAGCTGTCAAGCACTCAAAAGCAGGAAAACAGATCCATTTTCAAGCGGCGAGCTTGTATCGATCCCGGCCCGCAGCAGTTGCGCACTTGTACCTTTTCACAACAAGAATTTAGCCACATGCTGGTGGCATTTGCGCAAACTGCCGCATTCATTCGCAGTTTGTACCGTTCAAACACCCGGCACGTTGTTTGCTCGCTCTTTGTTGATCACTCTTTATCTTCCCAACGAGGATGCAATAGATAAGCGGTCACATTTTCAGCAAATCAAGAAGGAGAATTGACAACATGTCACAGAACACATCAAGCACAAATTTCCCTGGAACAACTGGAACCACCGGCACCGGCACAGGTTCAACTGGCAGCACAGGCACTGGCGCCGCGACGGCTACCGGCTTAGCGCAAACCGCTCAAGAGTACGGTGAGAAGATTTCCGACGCCGCCAGTCAGGCAAGAGACTACGTTAGCGACAAAGTTTCTGTCGTCGGTGACAAACTGAAGGATCTTCAGAACGCAGACCTTGGTGAGATCGCCGAGAATGCAAAAGACTATGCGCGAAAAAATCCGGGTCAGGCGATTCTGATCTCGGCAGCGGCTGGTCTGTTGGTCGGCTTGATCATTCGCGGCCGGCGCTGAGACCTATTTCGTAAAGCGCGAGTTGATAAGGAGACAGACCAATGGCAGCTTCAGCTACAAGTGCGACATCGGCGGCGATGTCGTCACGAACCGAAAACGAAAACTTGCCGTCGCTATTTAGCCGTCTAGGCGATGACGTAATGCAGCTCTTCGACACCAAGATGAGCTTGCTCAAGGTCGAACTAAAAGAAGAAGCGAATGCCTACGCGCGTGGCGGTGCAATGATCGCGGTCGGTGGTGTAATCGCGGCGATTGGGTTTGCACTGCTGAATGTCGCAGTCGCATTTGGCATATCGATTCTGCTGGCCAGCGTCGACATCAGTCAGGCTGCCAGGTACGCCATTGGTTTTCTGGTGGCGGGCGCGCTGTATCTGATTGTAGGCGGAATAATCGTGAGCACCATGAAAAAACGTCTAGCCAAGCAGAGCCTTGTGCCCGACCGGACAGTTGAAGAACTGAGAAAGGACAAGCAATGGCTGAAGAACGAAATTTAGGACTAGCGCGGGCGCGCGAAGCGGACGTCGAAGACCCATCCAAGGAGGCGCTCCAGCGGCGCATGGAAGAGGCACGCGATTCAATCACTAACACAGTAACGGAGATCAAGGACAACGTGGCACAGCAATATGAGAATGTGAAGGACGCGCTGGACTGGCGTGAACACTTCAAGAGACAACCAGTGGCCTGGAGTTTGGGAGCCGCCGGCGTGGGATTTTTCGTGGGGTACGGCCTCGCCGCAGCGATCAAAGGCGAGGGTGACGACGAGATCCCATATGCTTCGCAGACGATGCGTTCGTATGAGCCGCAACGCTTAATTGGTGAACCGCTCGCCAACGCCCTCTCAACACAAAAGACCAATGGCAAGGACGATGGTCCGGGACTGTTGGAGCGATTCAAGGAAACATCAGCCTACGATCGGCTGAGTAAAGAAGCAGGATCGCTGGGGGATCGATTGGTCGAGGAACTCTCGACGACGGCACAACAAGTTGTTTTGCCGGCTCTATTGAAGAAGATCAAAGGCTGGATTGGCATCGATCTTTCGGATAAGACGAAGACTACTTCGATGGCAAGTGAGCAAAAGCCTCGTGTCAGTTACGAGCCTTCGCTGGCACAGTCAAGAGAGTTTTAAGAAACCGAAGAACTCTCAAAATAGAAAAGGCGAGCAGCAGTGCTCGCCTTTTTTTTGTGTCCAATGAACGTGAGTCTTACAAACAAGGAGAGATGTAGATGGTTCTTCGACGCGTAGCGTCGGCACGAATTTAGCCCGGCGTTTCAACGCCGGGTACAAACGATCAGTGGCTTCTCGTCGCGTAGCGACGACCGATTTCTACTTTCAGGCGTCGCTACGCGACGCTAATCCTCCGTTCGACATTCCCGGCGTTGAAACGCCGGGCTAAATTCGTACCGACGCTACGCGTCGAGTAGTATTGTTAAGCAAGCTAAAGCTTATCGAACACTCATCTTGCGCGGTACCTTTTCGTCGCGCATTGCCGCGTCGTAAACGAACGCCGCCATGATTGTCGCAGCCTGTTTCATGTCGTCTCCCTGCACTCGATCGAAGACGTCCTGATTTGAGTGGTGCGTCCGGGTGTCATATTCGATTTCATCCTGAATAAACTGAAAACCCGGAAGACCGATTGCGTCGAATGACAGATGGTCCGTGCCGCCTGTGTTCGCTATCGAAAGCGTGGCCGCGCCCAGTTCGCGAAAGGGCATCAACCATTGGCGAAACAGCGGGCGGATCGTTTCGTTATTCTGCAAATAAACGCCGCGGATCTTTCCCGTTCCGTTGTCGAGATTGAAATAGACGTCGAACTTGTCGTACTCGGGTTTTCTGATGACTTGCGGCAGCATGGTGACGGTGCTGTCAGTGCCGCTCGTCGCAGCCGGGTTTGGCGTTGGAGTCGGTGATGCCGCCGGCACTTCCCCAAAATGTTCGGTGACATAAGCTTTTGAACCAAGTAGTCCCTGCTCTTCACCCGTCCATAGCGCAACACGAATGGTACGGCGCGGCTTGAGGCCCAGAGCTTGAATGATGCGTGCGGCTTCCATGGCGACCGCAACACCGGCGCCGTTATCGGTTGCGCCCGTGCC
>DATAOU010000145.1:0-3345 GCA_036265575.1 Pyrinomonadaceae bacterium | reverse complement strand
TAACAGAATCAAGTGCGTTTCAAAGCTTTCGGCCTGGTATTGTTCGATCGACAAATAATCGATGCCAACCAGTCGAGTGCCCAGTTCCATCAAACGCCGCGCGGCAGTTGCCTCGAGATAGGTATAGTCGTTACGAAACCCTGCCTCAGGATTGTTCCAAAAACTCGAATTTCGCGTTTTGAAGAGGACTCTCTCTGCACGGCAGTTGTTGCTAACAAACTGCTCATTGATCGACATCACACCTACAGGTACGTCGACCACAGTAACTTCACCGATGAGACTTGCGAGGGGCAAAGCATCAACTTTTAAGCCGCCGGCAATGAAATGCGCGGGTGCGTCAACGTGTGTGCCGGAATGGGCGCCAAAATGAAGTAACGAAACGTTTGCAGCGTCGCCACGTTCTAACTCCAACCAGGATTTGACCTCGAAGCCGGGATCCCCAGGATACGTGGGAGTTCCCGCAGATAGCGGCACGCTGATGTCGTAGATTTTCATTGGAGTTGACGCGCGTGCGGCTCGCGCTGGGCCGCATAGTAGTTGCCGTCTTTCAAGAGTGTCAATCAATCTTGAATTTTGTCCCACTTGCGATACGAGCTAAGCTTTCGTTAGCATCGCTAAAACGGAACTGACCAACTAGTGAATTCCAGAACCAAGCCGCGACTCGCGGCGTCGAATTACCTGAACACTGCACCGCTTATCTGGAGCTTTAAGCAAGGTGCG
The DNA here is from genome assembly GCA_036265575.1 of Pyrinomonadaceae bacterium. Taxonomy (GTDB): domain Bacteria; phylum Acidobacteriota; class Blastocatellia; order Pyrinomonadales; family Pyrinomonadaceae; genus PSRF01. Next base: position 2,625 of record DATAOU010000145.1, on the reverse strand, counting down.
CGCAAAGACGAAGCGACCTTGCTTGAAGCGGTACCGTCTTCATGTGCCGACTTGTTATCCAGGCATGATGTGGATTTCGCACTGGTGCCGGCCATTGAATACCAGCGGATTCCGGATGCAGCCTTGATGCCGGGTGCATGCGTCGCTTCGCGGCAGAAAGTGCGTAGCGTTGTGCTGGTATCGCGGCTGAATAATCTGAAGAAGGTCCGAACGGTAGCGCTCGACGATTCGTCCCGCACTTCTGCCGCGTTGGTGAGAATAATCTTCAAAGAGTTTCTTGAGTTGGAACCGAAGTGGACTACCAGTTCGCCTGATCTTAAACAGATGCTCCACCACAGTGATGCAGCACTGATAATTGGCGATCCGGCGATGACATTTGCGCGCGGTGGCTTGTGCGTTTGGGATCTGGCAGCGCTGTGGCACGATTTCACGGGGCTGGGTTTCGTTTTCGCGATGTGGATGGCCGGCAAAACCGTTGACGTGCCCAAAATCGATTTCGCGCAGGTTGCTCGAGAAGGGTTAGCCCAGCGAAACGAAATCATCGATTCTTACGAGCAGAGCCTGGGACTTTCGCGACTTGAACTCGAAACCTATCTAATGGAGAACATTACTTTTTTTCTGGATGACGAGTTGCTCAAAGGCCTTGAGCTTTTCTACAGTCTGGCACAAAAGCATGGACTTATTCCCGGGCTCAAGCCTTTGAATTTGTAGAAAGCAAGGATAGTATTCAACTAAAGAAACTGACTTAACATGAGTGAGATTAAACCGATTCTGGAACGCGCGCTCGCGGACATTCGTCTGACAGCGGACGACTGTACCGCCCTGCTCGAATCGCACGATATCGCGGCCATCGGCGCCGCAGCTGATGAAATTCGCCAACGCCGGCATCCCGAGAACGTCGTTACTTACATCATCGATCGCAACATCAACTATACAAATGTGTGCAACGTAGTTTGCACCTTCTGCGCCTTTTATCGACGGCCAGGCGCGCCTGATACTTACGTCCGCACGATCGAACAGATTTGCGAGAAGATCGACGAGACCATAGCGCTGGGCGGTACTGGCGTCCTGATGCAGGGTGGCCTCCATCCTGATTTCGGCATCGATTGGTATGAAGACCTGCTGCGCACCTTGCACGCGAAGTATCCGACGTTTCAACTTCATTGCTTTTCCCCGCCCGAGATTCACAATATTCATCTTATCTCCGGGCTCGACTACGAAACGATTATGCAGCGCCTGAAAGATGCCGGTTTGTACAGCCTGCCTGGCGGTGGCGGCGAGATACTTGATGACGAAGTGCGCAAACGCGTCTCGACAAAATGCACCACAGACGAGTGGCTGGACGTTATGAAAGCTGTGCATCGAGTTGGTTTGCGATCGACTGCAACTATGATGTTTGGCATCGGTGACGACATCAGCCATCGCGTCAATCATTTGCAACGCGTGCGCGATCTGCAGGACGAGACTGGTGGATTTACTGCGTTTATTCCCTGGACATTCCAGCGCGAAAACACCGCGCTTGGCCGGCGCATTCAAGACGAACTAACTGGTGTGGATTACCTGAAAATGCTGGCTGTGTCTCGATTGTTCCTCGACAACATCGAAAACTTCCAGTCGTCCTGGTTGACGCAGGGATTGAAGCTCGGCCAGGTAGCTTTGCGGTTTGGCGCGAACGACATGGGCTCGATCATGATTGAGGAAAATGTGGTCTCGGCTGCGGGCGCTCACAACCGTGCTGACGAAAAAATGTTGCGTTACCTAATCCGCACAGCCGGATTCACGCCCCAGCAGCGAGACATTCTCTACGTTCCGGTGAACCGAGAATCATCGACCATGCACGATTTGTCGCAGTCGCAACCGCTCAATGAGTTAACCGTCGCCATCGCTGACTGACTGACTTGTCTCAGTTCGAAACCTGCTTTAATGACCCAGCAAAAGGCCATAATCGATACGTTACTTTTCGATTGGGACGGCACCATAGTCGATTCCGCACAACTTGGTTTGACTGCTTTCGAACGATCATTTGCTGCGTTGGGCCACGATTTTGATCACGACGTCTACGCCCAGGTTTACTCACCAAACTGGTATTCCATTTATGAAGCGTTAGGTCTGCCAAAAGAGCTATGGCAAAAAGCCGACGATCTGTGGGTGCATCACTATGGCGAGCAGATTGCCGAACCCGTAGCCGGCGCAGGGGAAACTATTAACGAACTAAAGCGCAAAGGCTACCGGCTTGGCATTGTCAGCAGCGGCACCGAACGTCGGGTCGTTCGTGAGATGACACAGTTGGGTCTCGAAAATGTTTTTGAAATAGCAGTTTGTAATGAGCAGATGACGAACAAGAAACCGCATCCGGAAGGTCTGGAAACGGCGTTGCGTTCCCTTAGTTGCAAGTGCGAGCACGCGGCCTACATAGGCGATAGTCCCGAGGATATTGAAATGGGCCGACGCGCCAACATGCTCACGGTGGGTGTGCGCAGCGACTATCCCACCAGCTGGAAGTTGGAAAGTCATGGTCCCGACATTTTTCTTAATTCTTTTTCCGAACTGTTAGAGCATTTTTAGTTTGCAAACGCCGTCGTTCCGGCTTACGCTGCTCTCTACAACCCCCTGAAACGAAGGATT
>DATAOU010000144.1:0-47503 GCA_036265575.1 Pyrinomonadaceae bacterium | reverse complement strand
GGCATCATGCTCAGCGATGGCATCATGCTCAGCGACGGCATCATGCTTAGCGACTAAGACTCGCATGACGCGTTGAAACGCGGACTAGCTAAAGCGGGCGAAGCTAAAGAACTTCGCCCGGTCTTTTTTTTTTTGCAATCGTGTTTGAGAAAGAAGAGGCGAGTATGAACGGAAACAGATCGGCCGGTTGCCTATCGCTTGTTTTGCTGGCGGTGGTCAAGTCTGCTGGGCGGATCTGAGTTTCTGATTGAGCGCCATCACCAGGCCCATGACGAAATAGAAAATCATGATGACTTCCGAGTCACCCCAGTTGTAGTGAACCAGTCCGGAAACGAAGAAACCGACCAGCCCACCCAGCGCGCCCAACAATATCCCGTGTTCGATCCAATCAAGAGTGGCCTTGTGCCGCAAGGTTCGCCAGATGGTACGCGCGTAAATAAATAGCAACCCCAGCCAAACGAGTAAGGCCGGCACGCCGCGTTCTAATGCAATCTGCAGAAGATTTGAATGCATGTGGCCCCAGGGCAAACGGCCCTTGTCGAACAGGCCCCATGCGCGCCAGTGCGATTTGATTGAATCCATGCCGATTCCAACCAACAGGTGCCGCGGCTTGCTTACGAGCAGGTGAAAACCTTCGCGCCAAACAGTTTCGCGCCAACTGGTGGATTGATCCTGCTGGTCTATAAAACCAACATTCCGTTTTTGCTGAAGAACAAATAGCCCGGCCAAAATCAAGGGAATGGCGAGGACACCGGCAAACAAAACGGCGCGCCTGCTGACGCTGACCAGCAGAATCAACGCGGTGGAAATTGCAAACGCCAGCCATGAAGCCCGCGTGACGGTTAGCATTAATGCTCCAAGCATTCCTGCCAGCGCCACGAGCAGGGCGAGTCCAATGAGACTACGCTTGCGTGGTAGTGCTGCAAACAACCCAACGGCCAGCGCCAGGATTAACTGCAACGCTTCAGCATAAGTCACGAAGTTTCCATAGAAGCCACTCGCGCGCCAATCTCTGCCTTTGGACCAACCGCCTATACCAAGCTGCTCGAGCGCGTTGTTCCCGGGAAGCAGGACGCCGCGCGGCAACTTACAGGAGAGTATCCACTCATGACGGTAGGCCTTAAGCGTTACGACTTTCTTGTCCGGCTTGGATAATTCGTTAACGAGTTCCTGCGGATCGTTAAGCTTTACGCCCTCGATCGACAGCAGCGTATCCCCATCGCGCACACCAGCTTTGTAGAGCGGGCTGGCTTCAGAGACGTTATGAACTTTGACTCCGGATCCCAACAATCTTTGCGCGCCGGTAAAGATCACATTGATCATGCAGGCACTGACCAGCGCAAGGACCAGCAGTTGGATGACGCGCCGCGAAGGTATGTTTTGAGAAAAGAGGTAGACAATGGTGAAGAGGCTCGCCGCCCGCATCTTGCCGAGCGAAACCAGCGGTTCGTACGAGAAGAGACAAGAAAGCCCGCTGAGAATGAAGAACCCAAGCAAATAGTAATCAAGAGGCGAGCGGTTAAGTTTGGGTCGCGGATAAAAGGCAAAACGCAGCAGCCACAACGCCATACCCAGCAACCATGCCGTCTGAGTTGCGGCGATGGAATTGGGAGCCGCGATGGCGAACAGAAAGAGGCAGGCAATGATCGCGCTGTCCAGCACTTTTGCCACCTGGCTCTTGTCCTGATTTTCCTTTTTCACCTGATCAACTAGTACCCATCGCCGCGCACCATTACCATTACCGTCCGCAAAATGATCTTCAGGTCAAACAGCAGCGACCAGTTTTCAATATAAAACAGATCCAGTTTGACCATCTCTTCAAACGGCAAACGGTTTCTGCCCGACACCTGCCACAGGCCCGTCAGTCCAGGCTTCATATCCAGCCGGCGGCGGTGGCGCAGCTCATAGGCTTCAACTTCGTAGGGAATTGGCGGACGTGGGCCAACAATACTCATATCGCCGCGCAAGACATTCAGCAGTTGTGGCACTTCGTCCAGACTAAAGCGGCGCAGCACTCTGCCGACGCGCGTGATGCGTGGATCGTCGCGCAATTTGTAAGCGGGAGCGTCAGCATCGCCGACGTTAGCCTCGGCATATCCGGCTATAAACTTACGCTGGTACTCGCGATGGATTTCGCTATCGGCGTTTACGTGCATTGTCCGAAATTTGTAAACCAGGAAAATCCGGCCGTCCATGCCCACGCGCTCCTGCGCATAATAAACAGGTCCTTTTGAATCCAGTTTGATGAAGAGGGAAATTAAAAGCCAAAAAGGCGAGAGCAGTGCCAGGGCCAGTGATGCGATTATCAAATCAGAAATACGTTTGGTGCCGCGCGCGAAATCCGAAAGCGGTTCGCGAAACAACTTAATCATCGGCAAGGCGCCGATTTGGTCAACTTCCGTTTTGCTCGGCAGACAGTTGAACAGGCTCGGGGCAATGCGAAACTCAATCCCGCGCCGGCGCCCGCAACGCATCATTACTTCAAACAGCGTGTCACCATCGACATTAGCATCGGCGATGATCACTTCATTAGCTTTCGCTTCACGGATCGCGTCCGGCAATCCAGCCAAATCGCTGATTACCGGCACGCCTTCGTAGGAAGTCGGGGAGTCGAGCTCAAAAGCGCCGCGGCTTTCGACGACGCCAATCACGCGATAACCGAGTGACGGCCGTTCCCTCATCTCCTTGATGCAAAATGCTGCTTCCGGGCCGCGGCCGACCACCAGGGTGGGAATCAAATTAATGCCGCTCTGGCGAAAAAATGTTTGCGCCGTACGCAAGAACAAACGCACTAGTCCAAAGCCGGCAAACGCCAAAAGAAAATCAAGGACGAAAACGCTGCGCGAGTAAGAGAATGCCCGGTAATGAAAGCCGCCCCGATACAGAAATGCGGCCGCAACAATGAGAAGCGATCCGATTGCTGTCGCTTTGAAAACGCGTATGCCATCGTCGAGAAAGGAAAACTCGCCGCGCAACCGGTAGAGATCGTAATAGCGCAGGAGCACCACGCGGATCAGAACTACAAACACCAACAAGGCGCCGTAAGGAGCGAACCGCGTGCTCCAGCCAAAAGCGGCGTTGCCGCCAGAGGCCAGAACCGGTAACCCCTCTCGCCAGTAAAATGCTAAAGGAAACGCAGCCGTCGAGATCAGAAGGTCGACAATCACCAGCGCGGTCTTGATTAAGGGCAGGACCCAATGTGGTGCGCGGGCCGAAGCCTGCACCACGCTGGCCCCAATTCTGGCTTTCGCGATCCGGTCCGCTCTTAAGGTGTTTTGAGCCATTCAGCAAATCCGCAAGGGGTAAAGATGGGTTTTTGTCTGCAGAGACAGAATAACAAAAGTTTAATCTTCGAGTATCAGATTTGCCACTTGCTGTAACACGCCGGCGCCGGAGAATTCAGTTGTCGTTGTAGTCTTCTTCTGAATCCTCAGTGCGCGCACATCTGCCTCCGTGGCAATTCGTTGCAGGCGCCCTTCCGCCACCAGTTGCTGGTCTATCGCGGCCCATTCACCCTGGTAAATTGATGCCGCGGGAACGCCCAGCGCTGCCGCCTCGCGATTCATTGTGCCGCCGGCACTGACCACCAGATCGCTGCGCGCAATCAGGTTCGCACCATCCAGCGGACGCGCCGGAACAATAATCTGCTCGCGAGCATAATACTGGCGCTGCAAGTCGTTTCGCGGCAGCAGCACCAACTTCACCCCGGGAGTTTCAAGTACGCGATCGATCAATTGATCGAACAACTGATTTTCGAAACGATGATAGAGCGCCTCGCTGGCTGGCGGCCGGGCGGTCACCAAAATGTCGCCGCTGGTAATTCCTAACTTCTGAATCTCTGCCGGAAAATTCTGATCCGCAACGAAGCCCGCCAGGTAAACATCTTCCTTAATGCCATCATATCGTCTCACTTTCGCGGGAGCGACGCCGAAGCGCGTCAACGCCGCTTCGGGAAAGGCGCGCGGCACGATTACGCGCGAAGCAAGACGGAAGGCGAGATGATTTGCCGGCTGATGTTCGTAGTCCATCAGCGTCACCGAACGCACCGACAGTGCGCGCGCAGCCAGAATTTGCGAGTAGGAATTGTGGCTGACCGCCAGGTCGATTTGTTTTCCTCGCGCCCAGCGCGCCAGGTCCAAACCTCGACCTACAAGGTTGCCTGCTTTGCCGCTGAGCCTCGCGCCACCATGGCCACCGATCACGTGCGCGGCAAACCCAGCGGCTTCGGCCAGCGGAACAGTTTCGGCAAACCGGCGTGCGGTCACAATAACCTGATGACCGCGCCGCGTGAACTCATCTGCGAGTGGACGAAAGAAAGGAACGTGCGGAGAGTTTGCGAGATCGATCCAGATTCGCATTAGCTATCCAAAACTGCATCGGCTATTCGAACAAGTGGCAGGCATTCAAACTATCTGCCTGGCAAGGAGCTTCACTGAATTTCCACAAGCTGGCCCTTTGCGCGCAGAGATTTTTCCGCTGCCTCCACGGTGCGCACCAGCCGTAAGCCGGCCTGGCCATCAGTTTCCGGCTGCTTACTGTTTTCAATGCAGTCAATAAAATGAAGTGCTTCTGTTTGCAGCGCTTCAGTCGCATCCAGACGCGGTGCCCACATATCACCGGAACGATAACTAACCAGCATCTCGTAAACGGCCTCGGGACTCTGCGAAATCGTCACGCCCTTGTCGTAGATTTTCACCTTTTCGCTGGGTTCAAGGTCGTCATAAAGAATCATCTTTTCACTGCCGCCAATGAGCGTGTGCCGCACCTTAACAGGCGTCAGCCAATTGACGTGAACGTGAGCGATCATGCGGTTATCGAAGAACAAGGTCATGTAAGCTACGTTTTCCGGTTGACCGTTGATGTGACTGATGCCGGTCGCGGAGACAGCGGTCGCTTTCGCCGGCAGAACATAATCCATGATCGACAAGTCATGAATTGCGAGGTCCCAAATCACGTTTACGTCATGCTGGAACAGACCGAGGTTAACGCGCACCGCGTCGTAGTAATATATGTCGCCCAAAGCATTAGCGTTGAGCAGTTCGCGGATTTTTCTAACGGCAGCGGTATAAACGAAGGTGTGGTCCACCATCAAAACGCGACGACGACGCGCCGCTTCATCGATCAGTTGCGTGGCCTGTGCAGAGTTTGCGGCCAACGGTTTTTCGACTAACACATGTTTGTCAGCGCGCAGGACAGCCATCGCCAGCTCGAAGTGAGACGAGACTGGCGTGGCAATTACCATAGCGTCTAGCGACGGATCATTAAAGAGAATGTTGGGGTCGCTGACAGTTTGGATAGTCGGATAGCGAATGCGTAGCTGGCCCAACCGCTCCGGTCTTAAATCGCATACGGCGACTACAGTCGAGCCGGGTGCGTCCATAAAATTTCGCACCAGGTTCGGCCCCCAGTAACCATAACCGATGACTCCGACTCTGATCATTTGTTGTTCTGCTCGGTTCCGCGGCCGCGATTCCTAATGTCGCCAATGACGCGCGCCGGGACACCGGCCACGATGGCAAAATCAGGCACGTCACGCGTGACGACCGCGCCGGCGCCGATCAATGAATGCTCTCCGATCGTGACGCCGGCCATAATGGTCACATTACTGCCGATCGCCGCGCGGGTCTTTACACGCGTCTCGACAACCGTCCAATCCACTTCGGTCTGCAAACTGCCGTCGGCGTTGACCGCGCTCGGATAAGGGTCGTTGGTAAACATTACTCCATGGCCAACAAAGACATGGTCTTCGATAGTTACGCCCTCGCAGATAAACGTGTGCGATGAAATTTTGCAACGCGTACCAATCGAAGCGTTCTTTTGAATTTCGACGAAGGCGCCAATCTTTGTTTCCGCCGCGATGGAGCAGCCATACAGATTGACGAGTTCCGGTTGAAAGATACGCACGTCTTTTCCGAGAGTGACATCAGGAGCGATCGGCATATTTTTCGTAGAACAGACATGCCTGTCTGTCCTTCTTTCTGTCCAGCGAGGACAGGCAAGAATGCTGTCTTACCCTGACAAGCTGGAATGCCTGTCCCAGGTTTCCTCCAACCAACGCGCCAGCGCATAGGCGGTCCATGCTTGCGACCAGCGCATGTAAGGCGTTCTCAACGTATAAAAGCGTTTGCGCTGATAGTAAAAAAAGCCGCGGCTATCGCGCATGTTATTTATAAGCCAAGCCGCAATTTTTTCCCCCAGCGATTGCGCCTGCTGGTCCAGGTGCCGCAACTCGAGCAGCGTGACAATCGCTGCGGCTCCCGAGTGCGTGTCAGCAGGATAAAGCGCGTCATCGTAGTATTTCGGCCATCCGTCCGCAAGAAAGAACCGCTCGCGCCAAAATCTGTACCCCCGCTGAAGCGCCTCGCCAAACATGTGCATGTCTGGCGCGCGACAACTCTTTGTGATGACCGAAAGCGAATACAACAGGTAAGCGGTATGAAAGTTATCCACCCAATTCTGATTTTCCGCCGCGCCGTAGACCCAGGCCCCATCGTCGCGCTGTCTCTTCACCACGTAGCGCGTGGCGCGTACGGCGAACTGGCAAAGCTGGGACTCGCCAGTAACGGCTGCGACAGCGGCCAGCGTTTCGGCAGCCAAAAGGCTGGCATTGAAAACGCGCGTTTGATCAACTGGTGAGTAACTGAAACAAATTTCATCGTCGTTTTCTACACTCCGTTTGATGTCGCGAAGAATAAACTCACAACTACTCCGCGCGAGCTCCAAATAACTTTGGTCATCGAAAGTATTGGCTGCCTGGAGTAAGGCCCGCACAGCAAACGCGGTTGGCACGGTCATTGGCGTATCACGCGGAGCAAAGAAATGGCGACTCTGCCAATCGAAGTTGTATCCCCACGCCGCCCCGCTGTAGCCGCTGATGCGCAAATTGAGCAACTCGCTGATTAGGTTCCGTGCTTCGCTTTCCGCCTCTGGAGTTTTCACGCGCCGGTAATTTGCCAGAGCTGCGAGCGCAAATAGAGCAATGCCCTTGGCATTTTTTTGGGCTGGAACACGAGCCAGGCGCCGCAAGTTTAGCGGCGAGCGTTTACTGAGTTGCGTCCAAACTAATCGCGATGTCTCGGATTTTGCGAAAGGGGTGGCCTGAAAGATTCGGCTGTTGAGGGCGTCGAAAGGATCATCGCCGGCAAAATTGCGCGCGCGGCACCATTTGAGAAGATCGTTAAGAGCCTGCTCAATTGAATTGTGCATCAAGACATCGCTGCTGATTAACGCCGATCATCCGCGGCTGGTTTTTGTGACCGAAGTCTCAATTCGCCGAGGAGTTTCGATAAAGCTTTCATGCCACAATTCAAACATCAACAACGTCCAGAGCAGCTTGCGATGATTGGCCACTCCACGTTCATGTTCGTCCTGCAGTTTGGTCACATAGTCGGGGTTGAAAACGCCAGCGCGTCGCACGCGTTCCGGCGACAGGAGGTCGCGAGCCAGTGGTCGCAGGTTTTCTTTTAGCCATTTCGCGACCGGCACTCCAAAACCTTTCTTTCCCCGGCGAGTAACGAAGGGCGGCAACAAACCGGAAACGGCTCGTTTCAAAATATATTTCGTAGTGCGGCCGTGCAGCTTGTAGCTTGGCGGCAGCGAGGCAGCAAACTCAGCCACTCGTTGGTCGAGAAAAGGCGCACGTACCTCAAGCGAGACAGCCATGCTCGCTCGATCGACTTTCGTCAATATGTCTTCCGCCAAATAGAGTCGCGTGTCCAGGCTCTGCATCTGCTCGACAACATTCGACGACTCGCATTCGCCCAACATACGCCGCGCGTCACGATAGATATCACCATCTGTTCCCTGCAAGACTTCGGGCGTCAGCAGCGCTTGCTGATCCTCGGGAGTGAAAGAACCAAACCAAATGTGGTGACGCGCAACCTGGTCGTACTTGGCGCCGGCAATAAAACGCATCGCCTTGTAGTCAAGCGATAGGTTCTTGTCTTTTACGGGAAGCAAACCAACCAGCGGCTCGATTATTCCTGCACGCATGACCCGCGGAATTCGTTCGTAGATTTCCGCTAAACGGTAGCCGCTATACGTCGGATAACCTGCGAACAGCTCGTCTCCACCGTCGCCACCGAGCGCAACCGTCACATGCTTGCGCGTAAAGCGAGACAGTAGGTAAGTCGGCACCAGCGAAGGATCGCTGAACGGTTCGTCCATCCACGAACCAATCTCGCCGACGAGGTTCGCTGCCAGGTTTGCACTCAAACGTTCTTCGTGGTGGTCGGTGCCCAGAAACTTTGCCACCGCTCGCGCATACTGCGATTCGTCAAAGGAAGATTCTGCAAAAGAAATTGAAAACGTTTTCACCGGATCCGAAGACGCGCGCACCGCGAGTGCCGTGACGGCCGACGAGTCGACTCCGCCTGAAAGCAGAACCCCAAGCGGCACATCCGAAACCAGGCGCATGCGAACCGAGTCCGCCAACAGCTCGCGCAAATGTTCGGCAGCTTCGGCTTCGCTGGGCACCGGCTGTTTAGTTTCGTAGCAGAGTCGCCAGTACGGTTCGATTTTTATTTCGCCGTCTTCGAGCGTAAGCGTGTGCGCGGCAGGAAGCTTATTAATGCCCTCGTAGATTGAAAGCGGCGCGGGCACATAGTCGAATGAAAGGTACTGGCGCAGGGCCTGTAGATTGAGCGAACTCTTGACGGACGGGTGGGCCAGCAAAACCTTCGGCTCAGAGGCGAATAATAACGTTTTGTCAAAGACGCCCCAGTAGAGGGGCTTCTCACCAAACCTATCGCGCGCCACGAAAAGTCTTTTGCGCTTTTCGTCCCAGAGCGCAAACGCAAACATGCCATTCAGATGCTCAAGCATCGCCGCGCCGTGTTCCTCATACAGATGCGGCAGCACTTCGGTGTCCGACTCGCTGCGAAACGAATGCCCGTGCTGTTCAAGACGGCGCCGCAGCTCGCGGTAGTTATAGATTTCCCCGTTAAGAATTACCGCTATGCTCTTGTCTTCGTTAAATACAGGTTGGTCGCCGGTGATGAGATCGATGATGGCCAGCCGTCGCATTCCCAACGCCACGCCGGTAGAGACTAGCAAGCCTTCACCGTCAGGGCCGCGATGGACCATGCGCTCGCACATTGAATGCAGCAGGTCCTCGGCGCCGTCCGCCGGCGGCGTGCGAGAATCAAGATGGGCCCAACCGGTTATGCCGCACATAGCTCGTGAATCGTAAATCGTGAATCGTAAATCGTGACGAAGCCATTCGGAGGCTGTCCTACCGGCGTCTAAGACTTTGCGAGAGCCGCGTAATCATGCGTCCAATGTCATCGAGCTCTCGGCCAAAATGTTCGTATTCAGTCGTTGTGAGATACCCGAGTCGACAAGCTATTACCAACTCAGTGTCCGCCTCACTCGCAGATCCTTGAGATATTGATAGAAACTGCAGAAACTCTTTAGTCGAGGTTCGCGCAGCACCTTCTGCGACGTTTGCCGCGATCGAAACCGCGGCCTGTCTTACCTGGGAGGTTAACCCAAACTTCTCCTCGTTAGGAAAACGTTCCGTGGTTCGGTAAATCGAAACCACAAATTCGATAGCTCTTCTCCAAAGATCCAACTTTTGATGAGGTCTCATTGAGACTCCTTTCAAAGCGGCAACTTAGGGCGACTTTTTATCGATTTACGATTCACGATTTACGATTTACGATTCAAAGCCAATCCGTTCGCGCACCGCGTAGATCCTTTTTGACTGCGACTCGTGATAGGTACGCACCAGCATTTCCGCCAGCAGACCCATCAGGAAAAGTTGAATTCCCAACACCAGCATCACCATCGCCATCACCGGCAAAGGTGTCTGGATAAAGTCGGCGTGATGAGGCCAGTCCGCAAACTTCATCAGGCAGGCGAGCAAAGCTGAGAGCAGCGACACACCAAACGTCAGCAATCCGGCAAAGCCGAAAAGATAAAGCGGCTTGGTCTGGTAGGAAGCCATGAACTTGATCGTGATCAAATCGAAAACAACTTTGATAGTGCGCGAAAGTCCATATTTCGATTGGCCCATCGTGCGCGCATGATGCGTTACCGGAATCTCGGTTACACGCGCGCCCGCCCAGGCGGCGTAAATCGGAATAAAGCGATGCATCTCGCCGTAAAGTTTGACGTCCTCTAGTGACTCGCGGCGATATGCTTTCAAGGAACAGCCGTAATCGTGTAATGGGACTCCGCCAATCCAGGAGATGAGCCGGTTCGCGATCATCGATGGGATTTTGCGCGTCACGAGCGTGTCTTGCCGGTTTTTGCGCCAGCCCGAAACCACGTCGTAGCCCTCATCCATCTTGTTGAGCAAGCGCACAATGTCCGCCGGATCGTTTTGCAAATCAGCATCCATTGGAATTAGCACATCGCCTTTAGCGGCATCGATTCCCGCCGCCATCGCCGCGGTCTGACCGTAATTGCGTTTGAGCGCCACCACGCGAACACGATTGTCGAGCTGAGCAATTTGCCGCAGCACACTCAAGCTGCCGTCGCTTGAGCCATCATCCACGTAAATGATCTCTGCGGACCGGCCCAAAGCCTTCAGCGCTTCGTCCAACTTGGCGTGTAGCGGCAAAAGGTTTGGCTCTTCATTGTAGACAGGAAGAAAAACCGAGACTTCGGGCCTGGCGCCGGTCTCAGTTCGGGCCAGGTTCGCCGCCAGGTTTTCTTCCTGTTCGTCGTAGATTTTCATTTTCTTTGTCTCTCCCTCTTCCTTTAGGAGAGGGCTGGGAGAGGGCTTGTTCGGTCAAGCTTCGCCACTCCCCTGACCCCTCCCACAGGGAGGGGAAGATTCCGCACCCAGCACAGACTAAAGTCTATGCTACGTCGGTGCTACTCCACTGGTCGCGCCACACAAATAATGGAAACGCCAAAGGGAAAATTCAGATGACGTAACAGAAATCGTTCGGCCCCAAACAGTTTTCCCAGAACTCCGTTGAGCGCGCCAATGGTGATGTTGTTTTCAGAAGCAGGGCGCAGGCCGGTCACACGCATTAGCAGCCTGCCAAAAAATATCGGCGCGAAGAAGCTTAGATTTACGTAACTCGCGTGCTCTATTTCAAAGCCTGCTTTTCTTACTACATCTTTCAACCCGGCCATTGTGTAGCGACGGCGATGATTGCTGATGTCGTCCTGCACCCCCCACAAAAACATGAACGCTGGCACAAACAAGACTGCGCGGCCATCCCGACGCAACACGCGCCGCACTTCCCGCAAACCAGCTACGTCATCATCGAGATGCTCCACCACATCAAGTCCGGTGACCAAATCAAATGAATCGTTCTCGTAAGGAAGAGCCTCGGCGGCACCTTGTTTCACTTGCTGCAAGCCGCGCTGGCGACAAAATTCGAGTGCCTCGGCGGAGACATCGACGCCCTCGGCCCTGCCAAACTGCGAAAGCATTTCCAAATTGGCGCCCGTGCCGCAGCCGACGTCGAGAATATTCAGTGACTCGTTCGCGCGCCTACGCAATGTAAGTCCGGCACAAACCCGTTCAAGGAAACTTTCGATAATCTTGCGGCGCCCGACAAACCACCAGTGCGTCTCCTCGACTCGATGCATGATCGAGTACGTGTGCTGCTGCATTTCGCGTGGCAGCGGTTTGTCGATGATGTTTGTCGTAGACATTACTTAGACGTAAACCTCGGCCCAGTGACCTACCGTCACTGCTGCCATGAGTTCGCATTGTAGAACAATTTGGGCAGGAAACTCAGGGTTGGGAGGGGGAAATGCCCCCGCTATTTTCCCGAAACCAGTCGACAAACTTCTTTATCCCGGCTTCAATCTGGGTTTGGGGGTTATAAGCGAGTAACCGTCGCGCTTTCGTTACATCAGCAAAAGTTTGCGGGACATCTCCCGGCTGCAGTGGCTGCCGATCGATTTTCGCCTTGACTCCCAATTCCTTTTCCAGCAATTCAATCAGCTCGCGAAGCTCGACGGTGCGCGACTCTCCGAGATTGATTACTTCATAATTGCTGGCTTCATAGTCGATGGCGGCACGAACCCCGGCAATGATGTCGTCGATGTAGGTATAGTCGCGGCGCGTCGAGCCATCACCAAAAACGGGAATCGCCTTGCCTTCAGTTATCAACCGCGCAAACTTGTGAATCGCCAGGTCGGGGCGCTGGCGTGGTCCATAGACAGTGAAAAAGCGCAGGCATACGCAGCGTATTCCATATAAATGGGAATAGGTGTGACAGAGTAACTCCCCGGCAGCTTTGGTCGCCGCGTAGGGTGAGATTGGCTGACGAATGGGATCGTCTTCGCTGAAAGGAACCTTTGCGTTGATTCCGTAAACGGACGACGACGAGCCGAACACAAACTGTTTTATGCCATGGGCGCGCGCCAATTCCAGCAAGTTCATCGTGCCCCTGATATTTGTTTCGGCATACAGCAGCGGTTGCTCCAACGACGGGCGCACACCCGCGCGTGCCGCCAAATGAACTATGCAATCAAGACTGCCGCTTTCAAAAATCGATTCCAAGCCCGGCTTATCGCGAATATCGATCCTGAATAATTGGTAGTTAGGATTCTCAAGTTGCAGCCGAACGTTTTCACTTTTGATTGCCGGATCATAAAAATCGTTAAAGTCGTCGACGACAGTAATCCGCCATTCGCCCTCATTCAGCAGACGGTCAACAAGATTGGAGCCGATGAACCCGGCGCCGCCAGTAATTAGAATGTTTTTCATGCCACAACGATCCATCTAAAACGCGTGAAAGGCTACTTAGTCGCGTATATCCACAAGTGCCAGCCCCAACGCGCGGCCAGCTGAGATTCCAATGAGCGCGGCAATATTTTCCCGAGCAATGGCAGCCAGCGCTTGTTAAAAAAATAAGTTTTCAAAGTAACATCAGAAAAATCCTTGAACAGTTCGCCCGCTTCCGCTCTTGAATAAACGCGCGCCAAAGGATTGCCGGCGCCATCGGTATTCTGGCTCAAAAACTCTTCATCGCTCAGGTAGGTTTTCTTTTGCGTCTTCAATAGTCTGGCATGTTCCTGCAAATTGTCGAGGGGCTCGCCGGTTAGCTTATGGACTACGCGCACGCCACCGTCCCACCTCAGCAACTGCGCGCCCGCGCGTCGTAGCAACGAAATGTTTACGCGATAGTTGTAAGAATTGCGATGGTACAGCATAACGATCGCGCGTCCACCGGGACGCAGCACGCGATGAATTTCGCGAATCGCCCTGGCGGTGTCTGGTGTGTGGTGCAACACTCCGTGCGAATAAACCAGATCAAAACTGGCGTCGGCAAACCCGAGCTTTTCGGCATCAGCGGTTTGAAACTTACCCGGAAAATTGAACAACTCGAAACGTTGGCGAGCTAATTCAACCGCAGCCTCAGTCAGGTCGACTCCGGTGTAGTCCGCGCCTGCTTTCGCAAACTGCGCGCCGTCAGTTCCCAGTCCACAACCAATTTCCAAAACTTTCAAACCGCGCGCGCCGGCAAAATCCGCGGCTGCGGGAATGTGCCATTCCTTTGTATACCGGTGCGCCTCGACGAGTTCATAAAAACGCTTGGTTCCCGGTGCGGCATCCGCAAATTTTACGCCGCATGGATTTGCCTGCCAGAAAGCACGCACTCTTTCCTTGAGGTTTTGATTTGCGTCAGACATGAGAAAGCCGTGGAATGCTTACGAGGCAAATGGATAAAGGGGTGTGTTGCGGAAAATCCAAAAGAACAAAATGACCCCAAAAATTGTCCAGATGTATTTGGCGTCGAGTTGATTTCCTTTTAACTGGCGACCCTGGATTGCGGCGTTGGTAAATCGCGCGAATGCATAAAACAGAAACGGCAGCGACACAATTAACAACGGATTGAACTTGAATGCCGCTACGACATCGCCATGCACCAGCGCATGCATGGCGCGCGTACTGCCACATCCGGGACAGGCAAATCCGGTCAACGCGCGAAATGGACAGAGGGGGAATAATCCGGTTTTCCCAGGCTCAAAAATGAAAAGGTAGACGCCCGCAACAGCCAGGGTTAACCAGCTGAATACAGCCAGCAAACGAGGATTTAACGTCTCAGCGAACATCACGAGAAGTTAACCTATCATGCGGGAATGTTTGGCAGGAAATGCGGCGGGACAGCTGTGCCACTTTGGCAGCTTCGCATTGCGCCGACGCGGAAAACTTTCGGCGCAACGCAACTGAAACCAAAGTCTTAAAACCAGCCCTTCTTATTTTGAATGTACGTCCTGACAAAATCCTCATCAGACTTTGTTAGGTAGATAATGCCTTCAACCAAACCAACGATTGAACCGGCGCCGCACGTTACCAGCGTGATTACAATCTGAATAATTCCTTCGGTGGTGTAACCGAGGATAAATTTATGAACGCCAAACCCGCCGAGCAATATGCCGCAGATGCCGGCAACAAGTTTCTTGTCAGCGCCCATTGCTTTCCAGTCGGTCATTGCGCCGGAAGCACCCTGATTAACCGACTGCATCGGTTGATATCCTCCGGGTGAACTCATTGGCGCGTTACAACTGGCGCAGTATTGAGCGCTTTCGTCGTTTACTGCGCCGCATTTTGTGCAATATCTCGTCATTGACTTCTGCTCTCCGTAATGAATGAGTGCGGCGGTCTGGAACAAATCCGGAGGCGGAATTCCTGCACCGCACTCGAACCAAATATTAATTGACCACTCTGGTCTAACGGCCGCTTAGTGCCCCGATCCCGATACCCAAAACTGTTAGCAGCAGATAGATGACACCAACGACGAGACCGATTCCGATTGAAATAAAGCTGAAGAGTTTAGCTTTCTTCGAGGCGTCAACCGCGCCGGCTATATCTCCGGAAGCGACTTTCCCGTTCACCTGCGCCGCAAAAATGATCGCGGCGATACCCAGCGGCCAGCAACAAAACACCGAAATGATCGCCGGCACCAAATAGTTTGGCACGTTCCCAGCCCCACCGGTCGGCGGAGGCGGAGGAGTCCATTGTTGAGCCATCTAGTAGTTTCTCCTGAATAGTTTTCTAACGAAGCTGTTTATTGTGCAATGCCTAAATGCCCGGGCCACCAAAGTTTTGTGGCGGTGGCGGTGCGACATTGCCTCCCTTGTTCTTGCCAAAGATTGCGGTACCAATTACGCCGCCCAGCGTTGCAAGTACTACAAGACAGACTGCGCCGATTAGACTGCCGACGACCATCAGGATTGATCCTGAGAACGGCAGATGCACGCCACTGCGGTCCAACTGCTCCTGCATGGTTGCCATTCCCCACAACAGCGCGATGGGCAAATAAATGACGACGTAAATTACTCCGCCGACAACTCCAGCCAGGGCGCCCACCATAGCGCCATCACCCATCGGCACAGGCGTGGGTGAACTTTTTATGTAAAGGAACGCGGCCAGCACTCCGCCGAGAATGCTCCAAATACAACAGCAAAGGCTGATTATGGGAATCAAGGAATGGATTGCCGAAAAGATACCTACAATCAATCCACCTAGAAGTGCTGGCTTAAGTTTGTTGTTCATTGGTAGTAGCTCAGAGATTCAGGCTGGAGAAAGCCGGACAAACTAAAATAAATTAGGATAGGTCTGGAAAATCGACCTGAATAACTAACAAAGCGGACTGGGAATGTCAATAAAATTGAATGATTTAGTTGGCCTTGTCCGACAAACTTGAGTTTATCGTTCCGTTCGCCGGCAATATCATGTGGATGGGTTGGTAAGCGACAAACTTAAGTTGGTCGAACTCGCCCTGCTCGACAAACCAAACTTTGTCGGACATTATTCCTCACATGTACGAATTTGCGGTCACTCCCGCAGTCACCAGCATTCGCCGCCGGGGTGTCGAAATAGCGGACGTTTCGCCCGAAAGCCTGGGGTATGAATTGGAGCTCGCTTCTGGCGACCGGATCATCAAGGTTAACGGTCGCACGGTTCGCGACTACCTCGATTTTCGCTTTCAAACAGCCGGCGAAACTGAACTGATGATTGAGGTGCGCAAGGCCAGCGGCGAGGACTGGGAACTACAGATCGAAAGAGGCGAGGACGAAGACTTTGGTCTTAGTTTTGAACAAATCGTTCCGCGGCAGTGCGCCAACGAGTGCATCTTCTGTTTCTGCAAAGGCAATCCTGAAGACGCTCGCCCTTCGCTTTTCATCCGCGATGAAGATATCAGACTCTCGTTTCTCTATGGCAATTACACCACGCTGACTTCGTTAACTGATGATGAATTGCAACGCATCATCGAACAGCGACTGACACCACAGTATGTTTCGGTTCACGCTACGGATCTTAAGGTTCGCGCTTATTTGTTGGGCGTGGATGAAAAGCGCGCCGACATTCGCGGCAAACTGCAAGCGCTGCTCGATGCCGGCATTGAAATTCATGCCCAGGTTGTACTTTGTCCGGAAATCAATGACGGCGCGGTCCTGGAACAAACTATTCGGGATTTGGCTGCAGAGTATCCGCGCATTTCGAGCGTCGCCATTGTTCCGCTCGGTCTAACACGTTACAACACCGATGCAAGACTCACAGCGGTGACTCCAGAATTTTGCCGCCAAACGATCACTCAAGTTTCCGGGTTACAACGGGAGTTGCGAAAGCAACTGGGAACTAACTTCGCTTTTCTCGGCGACGAGCTTTACTTGCGTGCCGGCGCAGCTGTGCCTTCGCGCGCGCACTATGGCAACCTGCCGCAAATCGAAGATGGCGTGGGAATGGTCCGTTCGTTTAATAACAGTTTTGCTTCGCTGGTTAAGCGAGCAACTCGCCAGTCGTTGCCGGCGGCAGAAAAACTAAACGGAACTATTTTGACAGGGACCCTTTTCGCTCCGGAGTTGCAAAAGACGATCGAAAACTTCAACGCGCGTTTTGCCGCGCGACTGAAAGTGGCAGCCGTTGCGAACAATTACTTTGGCGGCGATGTCTCAGTGGCGGGGTTGCTGACTGGCGGTGATTTTCTGGCCGCGAAATCGCAGATCACCGGCGATTTTGCAATCATTCCTAAAACCACATTGAAAAGCGACGAAGACATAATGCTGGATGGCACGACGCTGCCCGACTTAACCAACAAACTTGGTGTTCCGGTTTATCCGCTCGATATGAAATCATTCAGCCAATTCATCTTCCAGAAGAATTGACGCAAAGTCACCGATGACTGCCTCAGTCCCCCAACCATCCAGCCCAGCGCCAAAGATCCTTGATGTCGGCTGTGGCCAAAATAAGTATCCCGGCGCAATCGGAATTGACTCGAACCCACGCGCCGACGCCGACGTCATTCACGATCTTGGCGTGCTGCCCTATCCATTCGCTGACGACGAATTCGACGAGATCATCTGCCGGCACGTTATCGAGCACGTTCCCGATGTGATGTCCTTTGTCAGCGAGCTGCATCGCATTACTAAACCAGGCGGCCGCATCAAGGTTGTCACCCCTCACTGCACTAATCCAGACTGGGCCACGGACCCGACTCACCGTAACCACTTCAACAGCTATTCCTTTACCTGCTTCATGCCCGAACGCACGCCGTTCCCGTTTTATACGACCGTCGAGTTGCGCCCTATCAGCACCTACGTATCACTCGCTAATCTCTGGCGCGCAGTCGGGTTGGAGTGGATAACCAACCTGGATCAGCACGCACCCTCTTTTCGCTTCACTCGTAAGTTTTGGGAGTTCTACCTGTCATCGATCTGCAGGGGTAAGGAACTGCATTTTGAATTCGAGGTAGTGAAAAACAGGACGACTTGAAGTAAGCCTTCTATGCGATCGCCGGCTTCATTTGATGATTTCGAAGTCCATCCACTGGGTGGCTCTGCGATACTTCTCTTTCGCTGAAGGGTCGATAACGGTAACTTGCAGGATATATTCGCCGGGGCCCAAATCGGTTCCGAGCCGCAAGATTCCCCCCGCGGCGAGACGTTTTAAGTCTTCCTGGTTCTGGAAATCAATTGTCTGCACTTTGCCGGTAAACACCGGCTTACCTTCGCGAAAAAGGCGAACCTGTACGTGTAGTTGCGGAACCATGGCTCCGTTGGTGAGCTTAGCGTTATATGCCTCAAAGCTGTAGCGCAGCATCATCCCCTGGCGGAATCTACGAACAGCCGCGCTAGCCTGTGGATCAAACTGATCGTAAGTATCGCCTGCCCCCGATCCCAGTCGTGAGATGGAAGGCGTTGATCCATTTGTCGTCGCACTCTCGGGCAAACTGCTACTCGCGTGCGCCGGATCAATGCCACTGAGCACCAAGCCCGAGAGCGTTAGCCGATTTTTGCTGATATTCGGAACATTAATAAACTGACTGGCCGAGCCAACCCGCTCGCTGGCCGCGTCACGAATTGCTGTCCGCAACTGGTAAGCTCCGGCCTTTTTGATCGGCAAGATTATGGGATAGTCGAGCCCACTTTTGCGTACTCGTTCGTAGACGTCTCCCCGCACCCGCAACGTATGTGTTTTGCTTATCTGATCAACTATCCGGCCGTCATCGCCGAACGTGACCGCAAGTACATCGAACACCGCTTTGTGCCAACCTTCTGCTTCATCTGTAAAAGTTAGATCCTGTCCATAGATATAGAGCAATGAGAGAACAAAAGAGCCTACTTGCCGATCATTACCGAACAAAGACGTGAGTTGAAGTTTAACTCCCGCAGAAGCGAACGGTGAGGTGAGAGCTTTGATGAGCTGCTGCGCGCGCGTACGCAGATCCGGTTGCAACTCCTTATCCGTGATGCCGTAAAACCCGTTGCGATAGCGCACTTTCAAACCGGGTCGCCCTTTCACCTTAACTGTCATCGTGTGATAGATCCTCCGTCCCGTTCCTGGATCAAAGGTGGAGTCGTCCGGGCGGTAGCCGATTAGGTAATAGCCTCGTTGATCGTCAAGTACCTGCTTGATGCCCGCGCCCAAATCATTCCGGTTTTTTACAGTAAATCCCCCAGTTTGATCCGGGAGATAAGAAAGGTCGTCGGGCGGCAAAGCAAAGGGCTGTACCCCCCGCGAATCTATCGCATAAATAATGACCGAAGAGCGATTGGCGAGATCCGCCAGCCTACGCAACCTTTCCTTCATCAAGAGATGGTCTCGACCATTGTCACGATGTGGATCATAACCAAACAAGGTCAGACCATCGGTGATTAAGAGTACTGACTTGCGGCCCGGCAACTCGCGCAATCCGCGGACGACATAATCGACTGCCCCCAGCGTGCCGACGGTGAGGGTGGCATTTCTAAACTCTGTCAAATCATCTTCAACGTGGAGGTCACTCACATCAACCACACTCTCTTTGCCGAACTGACTGCTGCCGCTGTCGTGAGTCGGTTCTTGAGGAGGCGGGCCACCAATATGAGTGTCTGCCGGAACCATTGAACGAGGATCCGCCTCAGTCGCGTTAAAAGGGCTGAGTCCGCCGCGACCCCGCGCGTTCCAGCGCACCCGCTCGATGGCCGCGTACAGAACTCGCTTATCGGATGTGAACTGCTGTAACGCCCCTATGCCTGCGCTGGTGCGAATAATGGCGACTAAATCGCCGGGCTGCATCTGCTGATCGACAAATTTTCTCAGAGCCTTTTGCACAAAACCTATACTCTCGAACGATATCCCGAGATCATCAACCACGAGCGCAATCGTGCGCTGCACCTGCTCTCGATTTAAGGGCACGGCAGTAACGGGCGGAGCACTCCTATCGACCGGACCGGGCTTTTCAGAGCTAACCGTCGTTGGTGCCACTGCAACAAACGAAAAGTTTGTGATCTTCTGCAAGCGATCGTCCTCGCGAACTTCTATTTCTTCAGGACGAAGATCAGTAACTAACCTGCCATTGCTGTCTGTGACGACCGCATCTATCTGAACCAGGTTCGAAGTGATTCGCACGACGGTATCTGGATCGGGTTGTTGTGGCTGGGGCGAGGACGAGGTGGCCGGGTTTTGCGCGGAAACACCGATGATTAGATTAAAGACAATTGGCAACGCGAGCAGAGATCGCTTCATGGTCAACTCCGTCCTTGATGTAACGAGGCAAAGGGAAATCGAGTTGCTCGCGCACAGGCAACGATTTCGCGCTGACACTGTCTAAAGGTTGCGGCTGATATTTTTAGAATATTGCTTTGCCGCCTCATGATAATTCCTAAGGACGCTTTTGGCTCTCGCAGGTTGGTTCCTCCTAATTCAGAGAATCGCCGGGTGAGATACCCTATGATAGAATTCGATCCTAGAACATTAACTTACCCTGTTTGTTCGTGCTGTTAAAGTACCTCTAGCAAACCTACCCTGTGACGGAGAGTTTTATGAAGAATAGGCAATTGATCCTGCTCTTACTGGCAGTGTTTCCTTTTACCTCCGCTATCGCTCAGGGCCAGACTCCGTCTCCTTCGCCACAGAAGACTCCTGCAGAAGATGTGTTGCGTGTTACTACCAACCTGGTGCAGCTGGATGTTGTGGTTACCGATAAAGACGGTAACCTTGTGAGCGACTTGCGGCCCGAAGAGTTTGAGATCCTCGAGGATAAAAATAAACAGCAAGTCACCAGCTTTTCCTACGTCACATTGGGTCCATCCGTCGGCATCTCACAACCTACGGCTACTAGTTCGAGCAAGGGAGCGCCCATCATTCCTGCCCCTTTGAAACCCGAACAAGTGCACCGCACTATCGCGCTGGTGGTGGATGATTTAGGACTCTCTTTCGAATCGACCGTTTCAGTCAGAGACGCTCTCAAAAAGTTCGTTAATCAGCAGATGCAGCCAAACGATTTGGTAGCGGTTCTTCGCACCAGTCGAGGGATCGGCTCTTTGCAACAATTCACTTCCGACAAGCGGCAACTGCTTGCGGCAATCGATCAGATTAATTGGTACCCATCTGGACGTAGCGGTCTGAGTCCAAATCCGCAGATAGATACACAACTCGGACAAGACTCGACTCAGGGCGCTCAACTGATTAACGAAGCGGAAGAGGCGCGCTCTGCTGCCTACTCGGTGGGGACGATTCAAACGTTAAGCCGTATTTTGAAAGGCCTGAAGGAGCTGCCGGGCCGTAAATCCGTAGTCCTGTACTCGGAATCTTTCATGCTCTTCACTTCGCAAGGACGGAATGTGCAGTTGCTGGATGCTCTGCAGAAATTAACAGACCAGGCCAATCAGAGCTCGGCCGTAATCTACACCATAGACGCCAGCGGACTGAACCCCCTCGACCTAACGGCCTCGGATAGAGTTAGTGGGCAATCCTATACGTTCGACCCTGAAGCCTTTGGTAGCGTGCCGCAGCCAAAAAATCGCGTGGCGACGCAACGGATAGACGCTCCCCGGTCTGCTGCCGCGCAAGCTGAATCGGATTCCGCCGCGGCTTTTCGCAGACTTGATGCGTTATTGCAGCAAAAGGAAAATTCGCAGTATCAGTCACAGACAGTGCTGTCTCTTTTGGCCGAACAAACAGGCGGCACATTCACGAAGAACACCAACGATCTTAGTCTCGGCACTGAACGCATGCTGGCGAATGAGAGTGGCTATTATCTTATCGGCTACCGTCCAGCAGACACCACCATAGATCCCGCCACCGGCAGCAGACGGTTCCATGACATTAAGGTCAAGGTGAAGCGCCCTGGCCTCCACGTTCGATCACGCGCCGGCTTTTACGGAGTAAATCTGAAGGCCGCTGCCACTCAGTCACCGCGAACGCGCGACCAGCAACTGGCCGCGGCCCTCACTTCTCCTTTTGCAGCCAGTGGCATTGGCTTGGATATAACTCCTATTTTCGGAAACGATCCTACAGCCGGCTCTTACTTAAGAGTGTTGCTGCATGTCGACACGGGAGACCTGACATTTTCAGCGCAGCCAGATGGCTCGCACCAAGCCGTAATGGATCTGGTGGCCGTCACCTTCGGTAGTGAAGGCAAAGTAGTTGATCAGTTTTCAGATACTCAAACGATCAAGGTCAAAGAGGACGCGTACCAGGACATGCTCAAGAACGGGCTCGTCTTCATTCTCAATGTGCCAACCAGGAAGGGTGGGCCAATGCAACTAAGAGTTGCGGTACGCGATAGCACTTCTGAGCGGGTGGGGTCGGCCAACGAGTTTGTGCAGGTGCCCGACCTGAGCACAAACCAGTTGGCGTTGTCAGGCATATATGTCAGCGGTTCGCGCCCGGCGTCGGCGGCAAACGAGGAGAAGAAAACCTACGAAGTGGACCCGATGGCGGGTCCCGCTTTGCGTCGTTTGCGTCAAGGCATGCTTCTAAAATATTCCTATATTATTTACAACGCACAGCTCGACTCCGCCGGCCACCCACAACTCCAAACGCAGATGAAATTATTTCGCGATGGAAAGGAAGCCTTTAGCGGAAAACTGCAGCCTTTTAATGCCGGCGTGCAAAAGGACATGAAGCGCCTTGAGGCGGGTGGCGGACTGGTTGTGGGCGCTAATCTTGAACCCGGAGAGTACGTCCTGCAAGTCACCGTCACCGACTCGCTTGCGAAAAACAAACGGCAGAGCACCGCAACGCAGTGGATTGGTTTAGAGATTCTGCGGTAACCGGCAGATTGGCAGAGCGATCTTAATGCGCGAGCTAGTGTTGTTGACCTGAGAGGTTTTGATGAGAAGTGTCGGCCTGTGGATCACGATCGTCTGTGCGCTGACAGCCATGTTTGCGCTCGCTGATCCGGCCCGAGCGCAAGAGAATGAAGTGGTCCATCAAATTGAGGGGCGGCTTCAATTCAAAACCGGAACGGTCGCTGGTCTGCGCGTCAGACTCCTACGAAGAGACTCGCTGGAGCCAGTAGGCGATACGTTCAGTCACCCCGACGGGTCCTTTACCTTCACTCGCATCTCTGACGGCGATTATCTCGTCGAAACTTTCGAAACCGAGACGCTGGAGGCCACCAGCACAGAAGTTATCCTCCGCCCCAGACCCAGACGACCTATTTCTCTGAATGTCTTTATCGACATTCCCTCCAAGAGTGTTGCTGCCAAAACACCGGCAGGCGTAATCGCCGCGGATGTGGATCTAAACGTTCCCAAAGCGGCATCCAAACATTACCGAAATGGCGTAAAAGCATTAAAGAGTGGAGATGCTCTGAATGGCGTAACCGAATTGCGAGCGGCCATCGCAGCCTATCCTAATTACTTTGCGGCACGCCTCGATTTGGGCCGCGAATTACGGATCGAAAAACGCTTTCAGGAAGCGGAAGATGTTCTCAGCCCTTTACCCGCAATTGCTCCCAGACACGCTGAGCCGCGATTGGAGTACGGCATAGTGTTGCTGGAGTTAAAACGTCCTGACCAGGCAGCAACAGAATTGCGCGAGGCGCTTAAACTAGAAGAAGCCAATTGGGCCACGCATCTCTACCTCGGATGGGCGCTGCTGGAATCGCAACCCCAGGAAGCCGAGACCCACTTTAAGCGTGCGCTTGAACTTGACGAGCGCAAGGCGGTTCGCGCACATCTCGCGCTAGCGCGTCTCGCGGATGCACAAGGCATGCGACAAGTCGCCATCGTACACCTTGAGGCGTACATCGCTCTTATGCCGGACGCGCCTGACACGGATGCTGCGAGAAAACTTGCCGATCACCTGCGACATTAATATTGAAAAGTTCGCGGTGGGTCCTTTCCTCTCGACAATGCTAAGACAGCTCGTCGACTTGCTGCAGACCGGTTACCTTCAAATCCAACTCTTCGTTTCCAACCTAAGACAGCGGCACCCCCTCAGGAGCGCCAGGACTTAAACACAAAAAAAGGGTCTGCCTGGAATTATCCGGCAGACCCTCAACACCATTGAGGTGCAGTTGAAAGCAGTTAGAACGTGAAGCGCACGCCGAGTTGGACAACACGAGACTCGCGAGCCGCTGTAAATTTACCGAAGTTAGACTTCTGCGGATCTGTGCCGATCGCCGGCAGCGTGGTATTCAACGTCGTAAACTGGGTGTGGTTCAGCGCATTGAAGGCTTCAAAGCGAAGCTCCAAGCCCGTTGACTCGCTCCAGAGCCGTGTTTTCTTTGACAGGATCATGTCCCAGTTGTTAATGCCGTTAGGCACTCGGAACTGGTTCACGCCGGACGTTCCACGACGCGCGCAAGCGAGAGTTCCGCAAGCTAGAGTCGCGTTCTTGAAAGCCGTCGGGCTAAATACTCGTGTATTGTTTGCCCGCGGATCCAGTACGACGAACGGATCACCGAGATCGGCTAGCGAGACGACACCGCCGCCTGTACCAGTCGTGTTCGACAGGTTGTTCACGAAGAACACTCTGCCCGACTCTGCTGTGTAGATACCGCCAATGCCCCACCCGCCAAAGATAGTATTGAGAGGGCCATTCTGGCTAAAGCCGAGCCAGCGGGAGAGCGGAATATCATAAACAAAGCTTCCCGTTAAGCGATGCGGTACATCATCACTCGATAAGCCCTTACCGAAGTTCCGATTAATCGCGTCCAGAGAACCGCGATTAGTGTCGGTTCCGGCCGTGTCCGTAAGGGACTTCGAGTAGGTGTAAGCTACCTGAAACAACAACCCGTTAGCATAACGTCTCGAGACGTTCACTTGCAGTGAGTTGTACCAGGAGTTGCCACCTGCGACTTGCGACGAGATGTTGAGAGCGAAGTCCGGGTTGATA
The DNA here is from genome assembly GCA_036265575.1 of Pyrinomonadaceae bacterium. Classification (GTDB taxonomy): domain Bacteria; phylum Acidobacteriota; class Blastocatellia; order Pyrinomonadales; family Pyrinomonadaceae; genus PSRF01. Next base: position 22,974 of record DATAOU010000144.1, on the reverse strand, counting down.
CGTCGAGCGTTGATGTTGGCGCCAGAGGTACTCGGCGTTGTCGCTCCCGGAGGTGCGGTGACTCCAGGCGGATACGGGAAGAAGCCCGGAACACCCAACGCATAGTTGATCGCCTCGATAGCATAGAGCTTGCGGCCCCGATTGCCGACGTAGGCAATGCTGGCAACATAGTTCTTCAAGAAGCTGCGCTCGAGCGTCAAGTTGTACTGGTACGTGTAAGGCGTGCGAATGTGCGGATCAATCGCGCGCGAAGTATTGGCGATTCTAGTCGGGGCCACGAGGTTAGTTCTGGTCACCAGGCTAACGCCAACAGTCTCCGCTCCGGCTGTCAGGAACGGGTTAGGAATTGTGGGCTGGGTCAGATCTGTTCCACAGCCTGGAGGGCTTGCGGGCGTACACACTCCGAATCCGTTTCCGACCGAATTTCCATAATTCGGATACGGATCAGGCCCGAAGGGGTTCGCCAGAGTCCCGCCCACTTCCTCAAAGTAAGCGTTGGTGCCTTGAAAACCAGGAGCGGTCAATTGCTGTAGCGCGGTGTCGCCGACGATTGCACCGTAGAAGACACCGAAACCGCCGCGGATCACCATCTGCTGGTCACCCATGAGCTTGTGAAGGAATGTTCCTTCTTTCGATCGTGGTGAATAAGCAAAACCGAACCGCGGTGCCCAATTGTTCAGGTCGCGGTTGACACCGCCATCGGGAACAACACCGCCAAGGTCTGGATCCGGATCACCCGGGTAAAGCAGTCCAACAGGAGCACGGAGTCCGGGAGGAACTGCAATAACTCTTCCCTGAGCGTCGCGCAGTTGACCACTCGACAAAAGCGTTGATGATATGCCGCGAGCTGCAGCCGTGGGTCGATAGTAGGCAACCCGATTTCCCTTGTCAGTTAAGGGTCCTACATATTCCCAACGAATGCCGAGCGAAAGGGTCAGCGTGTCTGAAAAGCGCCAGGTGTCTTGTGCGAAAGCAGCTCCACCAAACTGGCGATAGTCACGCTCTCCATTTGAACCAAACTGAATGTATCCGGGCGAGTTTCCGATCAGCAGGTCAGCCAGATCGTTGCCGGTGGTATTGGCATCTTCAATCGAGCCATAACCGATAATCGCTTGGTTGATGAAGAGAAACGAGGTGTCTTGCATGTACTTCGTCCCGTCAATACCAAACTTAAAGCGGTGGTCGCCCTTTGCCCAACTCAAAGAATCCTGAATCTGGAAGTTCGATGAGTAGCGTGTTTGCGGACCTTGGAATGTGTTTCCAAGCCTAATGCCACGATCATCGAGAAAGATGAACGGCGGCCCAGCAAATTGGGGCGCGGCCACAAAGTTGGCCGTGAATCCGATTTGCGAAGGAGTGGTCTTGTTGACGGGAGAAAGACTTGGTTGGCCATTGCGGGCATATCCCGCTAAGAAGGAATTAACCACGTTTGGCGAGAACGTGAAGGTATGGCGCAACGCCGCGTTGTAAGTCTTACGCAGGTCAACCGAGCCAAATCCCGGAACATTTGCGCCGTTAGTAGTCGGGAAGAACGGAAAGGGACTCTGGGTCGCAATATTGTAGCGACTGAAAGTAAACCCTACTGTCTGCCGGGTAGTGTTCCAGGGATCAACTCGGAATGTGAGCTGATCAAAGTTTGAAATTTCAGGAGCGCCAACCGTGGCCGAGCCACTCGCGTTCCCGGTCGGGATAAACCCGATGTAATACTGACCAATAGGGCTAAATCTGGAAGCCGGAATTTGCTGCCTGATTGTTGAGCCCGAGGTTGAAATGATCGGGAAAGGTGCAGCGGTTGCGGGATCGATAAGGGGCTTCGAAGCCGCACGTGTAAAGATCCCCGCCTTCTCTTCAGCCGATGGCAAATTAGAAAGCGTAAGCGTTGAACCAATCAACTGGCGACGACCTTCATAATCGACGAAGAAGAACGCCCGGTTCTTGCCGCTGATAAGGGAACGTCCTCCCTCGCCAAAACGCGGGAGATAGATGGGGCCTCCGATGTTGCCGCCGAATTCTTTTCGTTCAAAGCGGCGACGGAAGTCGTCCTTGGTTCCCTCGCGCGGCTTTTGATTCGCGTTCTGATCGAAGAAGCGAGCCGCCGAGAGCACCGTTGGCCGGTAGAAAGCGCGAACGTTGCCGTGAAAGTCATTGGTGCCACTCTTGGTTACGACGTTAATAACAGCGCCTGAGTTGCGACCAAATTCAGCCTCATAGTTGGAAGTCAACAGACGAAACTCTTGCACAGCGTCCGGCCGTGGCTGAGCGCCCGTCTGGCCACCTACGGCGATCTCGTTGTTGTTGGAGCCGTCCAACTGGAAGTTGTTCTCAACAGCGCGTGCGCCGTTAGCACGAATCGCACCAGTTGACGTGGTCGTGACACCGGGTTGGCCGAGAGCGAGATCAAGAATGTTACGGCCATTCAAAGGCAGGCCCAATATGCGGACGCCCTCAACGGTCGTACCCAGCGTTCCTGATTCTTTATCAAGCAGCTGATCTTGAGACGCGCTAACCTCTACAGTGGCAGTGGCGCCTCCGACGGCGAGCTGAACAGGATCGAGCCGAACGGCACGATTTGGTTCGACTATGACATTACTGATCCGCGTTTCGGCAAAACCGGTTGCCGTAATAACCACATCATAGGTCGCCGGTTCGACTTCGACTATTTGATACTCTCCGTTCTCGTTGGCCGTAACCGTGCGGACCTCCTGGTTCCTTGCGAGAAAAATTAGCTTGACGGTTGCACCGGGCACAGCCGCTCCCGCGGAATCTGTAACCGTGCCGCTAACTGTGCCACGCGTACCTTGGGCGAACGCCGATGACGTCGTCACAAGCAGCGCACAAAGCGCGGCTAACATACATGGAAATAAACGGGCGCCTACATGTGACTGCTCGAATTTCCTAAAGCTAGGTTCAAACATTCAGCTACCTCCTAAGAAATTTTTAAGGTTGGGTTCTAACCTAAACCGCGCTATGGAACGTTAGATCGTTAGATGGAAAGATGTTGCGCCTTATGTTAGGCAACCGTCATTCCAATCTTTCGACACCTGTTAGGAAAGGAATTATCGATTGTTTTCGGCCCCCTTTTTTCGGCTCGATCCGATCATCTGAATTATTATCCGAGATTTTGGAGGTCGGGGAACAGGAGTCTTGGACTAGGACACCACCAAATTGGCAACGGTTAATGAGAATAAAAAATGTGAGGTCATTTCAGGACCTATGGCCTGCCACATCCTGGCGCTATCTTCTTTCTTGCGACCCTCGAAGTCGCGCGTGAACAATTATTGCTGTGGCCGCTCGCAGTCTCTCTCTGATGCGCAGTGGGATCGGAGTCGCTAACGAATCTCGATCAGCACGAGGACTCATCTCGCTTCACGCTAAAGCGTTGCGAGCTGGTTGGCATCGACTGGCGGGGGAAAGAAGGCGTTTGGAATTCGACAGTCAAACGTCTACTGAGTTAAGTGCGGCATCGTTTTCTGGTTACTTGCCGCTACACCTCGCTATCAATCGGCAAACTTATCCAAGAGGGCTTGGTTAGATTATGAAATGAATATACAATGTGTGCGCTGCATAGAACTTCCAATGTGATTACAATGGTTCTCCCCCATTACTGTCACGATCAGCAACCTACACCCAATTAGATCCGGCGAGTTGTTTTCCGGAAAATGTAATTCTTGAGATGGAGAACTGAAATGAGAATCACTGTCTTACGCCTTCATAGTCGCGCACTGGCATGTATGTGCATTCTTGCTACTGCCTTGTTGTCACCCTTCACATCTATGCAGCCAGTAGCGCTCGCGGTGGATAAAGTGAAGGCGGAGGATGTGATTGCGAAACACCTGGAATCGATTGGGCCAGTTGAAGAGCGTTCCAGCGAGCATAGCCGCGTAGTCCTGGGCGATTGCCGGATGTCGTTCACAGTGCGCAGCAACACAGGCACAATCGACGGACGCGTTATCCTGGGGTCGCTTAATCGCAAAATCCTTTTTGCCACTTCAATGGCAGCGTCGGATTATCCTGGGGACAAATTCGGCTATGACGGGAAAAAGTTAACCGTCGGCTACCTTACACCGGGCAGGCGTTCTCCGCTTGAGGCTTTCATCGTGATTCATGATGCAATCTTCAAGGAGGGATTGATAGGCGGAACACTTTCTTCGGCCTGGCCGTTGCTCAATATGGCGGAACGAAAGGCTAAGCTGGAATATGCAGGCACAGAAAAGATCGGCACCAGGCTAGCTCACAAACTTAGGTATTCCCCTGACAAGGGTTCCGATGTGGAAGTTACCCTTTACTTTGATACAGAAAACTTCCGTCATCTGAGAACTCAGTATGAGCACGTGGTGGGCGCCAGACTTAGCGGCGGAGGTATTGATAATCAGACCAGCCAGCGCGCCACGCGTTTCAAGATGATTGAGGATTTTTCAGACTACAAACAGGAAGGTAAGCTGACACTGCCTCATAGTTATAAACTTGAATTACTTATTGAAGCCTCAACAACGGGAAGTTCTACACACAAGTGGGAAATGAATCTCACCGACTTCAAGTTTAATCAAGAAATCGACGAAAGCGGATTTAAGGTAGAAGGAAGCTGAACTCGATCGCCAGCGTCGACGCCCCTGCCGGATGTTTGGTCGCGGCAGCCTGTTACCAGAGCCGACCGAATATGCAATCTAACTGCATAAGATCACGAGGGGACAAAGCGTCCCCCTTTAGTGATTTGAATAAGTATCCAAATTTACGAATATTTCTCTGTTTTCGCCCGCCGCTTCGTACCTTAATTTCAACATTTTGAATGATTTATGTTCCGTGCCAGGCGGGGCATAATGTTTGCTTCTCCGAATCGAGATTACGAAGATCGCGTTCCTGATTAGCCGTTCTCGATGCAAAACATCTTTTTCTGCTACTGCCGGTGAGCCTGTTGAGGATCATTCACACGGCAGCCCCTTCAAAAGCTAACAGGTCTAAGGAGCCCATAACTATGTCTAAGGAGTTTACTATGAAGAGATTTACGTTGGCGGTGTTGACGCTGTGCCTATTCATAGCGTCGGCATTCGCCCAGGGAAATACCGGCCGTCTGGTAGGAAATGTGGCCGGCCCGGATGGAAATATTCCGGGAGCCAATATCACTGTCAAAGATAACCAGACCGGCAAAGAGCAGACGGTTCAAGCGAGCAGCGATGGCACTTTCGCTATCTCGCAGCTCGAGGTCGGAACCTACACCGTGACCATCACGGCACCCGGTTTCAAGACTTTCAGTACCACAAACCTCAAAATCGATGCCGCCCGCGACTACACGCTGAATGCGACACTGGAAGTGGGAAACATCAGCGAGACAGTTGAAGTCGTTGCCGGCGCGGACGTCGTCAATGCTTCAAATGGCGAGTTGAGCACTTCAGTGACCCCGCGTCAGGTAAAGGAATTGCCCATCAATGGACGCAATCCTCTTAACCTGCTTAACCTTATTGCTGGCTCAAATCCTACGAGCAGCTCAATCAATGGCCAGCGCTCATCGTCGGTCAACTACACCCGCGATGGTGTCAACGTTCAAGATAACTTTATTCGCAATGGTTTCGTGTCGGATCAGCCGACAGTCGACGATACCGGTGAGTTCACTGTCATCACTCAGAACGCAGGCGCAGAATACGGGACGGGCTCGACCCAGGTCCTGCTCGTGACGCCCCGTGGTGGCGGCGATTTTCACGGCAATGTTTATGAATTCAATCGCAACTCGAGATTTGCTGCGAACAATTTCTTTAACAACCTTAACGGCGTCCCCCGAGCTGCACTTAAACGTAACCAGTTCGGTGGCACCATCAACGGGCCAACCATTCTTCCCCGTTTCGGCGAAGGCGGTCTATCGACATACAGACAGAAGGCGTTCTTCTACGCTAACTATGAAGCCTACCGTTTGACTAACCAGGATCCGCGAACGTCAACGCTTCTGTTACCAGCGGCGCGCAACGGGACGTTTTCATATATCGACAATGCTGGCGTTCAGCGCACCGTCAATGTGCTAACTGGCTCGGGCTTTGCTACGGGGCTTAGTGCTGCGCAGGGCGGCGTACTCGCAGTCGATCCTGTGATTCAGGCCAGGGTTCTGGATAAGATGCCGGCGGCCGGAAACGGAGCTTTCACCGGGATCAATTTACTCCAGGCAATTACCATCAATCGTAACAATCCTGAAGTTCGGAATTCTTTTATCGGACGCTTTGATGCTGAGCCGAACGAAAAGCATTCCTTCAGTTTCATTTACAAGTACAACAAAACTCAAGACGCCCGTACGGACATCGCTGCTGGTTTCAGCAATGACGTCTTCAATACCCAGGGTGGTCCGACGATTTTGTATAACGCCGCGTACCAGATCAGTCCCACACCATCGTTCTCTAACGAGGTTCGGGCAGCCTATCAGCGCAGCGAGCCTTTCTTTCTGTCGACCACGGACCCCAGGGACTATCCGTTCCTGATCGGTATTCCACTTGCCACCACTCCGGAGCCAACCTTCCAGAGCCAGGGTCGCAATACGGATTACTACAACGTGCAGGACAACGCTTCGTACTCGAGGGGTAACCACTCGATACGCTTCGGCTTTTTGAGTCAGTTTTACCGAATTGAATCCATCAACAACGCCGGCAGCACAGCGGTATATAACATTACCGGTGTTACCACTGCCGCCCCTGGATTGGTCAATGCGAATTTCCCTGGCGGTATCAACTCGACCGACCTTGCCAGAGCTAACAGCTTGCGCTTCTTGCTGGGTGGTGTTATCGGCGGCGGTACTCAGACGCTTTACGCTACCAGCGTCAATTCTGGCTTCGTTAAGAACGCAACCCAGATTAGACAGTTGAACTTCAACAACTATGCGCCTTACATCGCGGATCAATGGAGAGTGTCCCCCAGGTTGACCGTAAACCTCGGCCTGCGTTACGAGTACTACTCGCCGCTCAATAATCCGTCCCAGGTCTCTCTGGAACCGGTTGTACCTGCGGGCGCCGATCCGATCGCCACGATTCTTAACCCAATCGGAACCTTCGCGCCTGTCGGTCGCAACGTCAATCATCCGGGAGATTTCACTCACGCTGATAAAAACAATTTTGGACCAAACGTCAGCGTGGCCTATTCGCCGTCCTTCAAAAATCGCTTCCTCGGGTCCTTGTTCCCGGGCGAAGGCAGAACGGTTATTCGTGGCGGATATCGCGTTGACTACGTCAACGACGAGTACGTCCGCTCTCAGGATAACGCGATTCTCAACAACGCCGGGCTTGGCTCCTTCGGTGCTTCCGCCCGTCTTGGCGGGACTTCAACTGGAACGACGCAGTTCAGGGTTATCGGTGTGAGCAACGCTCCGGTTCAAGCACCAATCTTTATTCCAGTCTCAGCGTTCGGTCCCGGCGGTTCGGGAACGCGCACATTTTTGGAGAACAATCAGGCTGCCGGCGGCGGCGCGGGCACGATCGGTGGAACCATTTCACTCATCGACCCGAATTTTCAGGTTCAACGGAACTACGAATACAATTTTGGTGTCCAGCGCGAAATCGGATTCCAGAGTGTTATCGAAATCCGTTACGTCGGTGGCTACAGCAAAGAGCTGACCCGATCGATCGACTACAACCAACTTGAAATTCGCAAGAACGGCTTCCTGCCTGACTTCTTGAAAGCGATGCAGAATTGCCGTCTGCAAGGTGCGACGATTCCCGGCACGGGCGATCCTATAACCCGCTGTACGGATGCCTCTTACAATCCAGCGATTCCGGGTAGCCAACCGCTCCCCGTTATCAGTCTGCTCGATGGCGGCGGCTTCCTGAATAACAGCGTGGTTTACACCCCGATCCGAAACGGGACGCCTGGCGCGTTGGCGGAAATTTACGTTCTGAACGGCTTCACCGGTGTGCAATTCCTGGCGAACCCGAATTCGGGCGTCGTCAATTTCACAACGAATGGTGGTCGCTACAACTACAATTCGCTTCAGGCTGAGATTCGCCGTCGCTTTACGGGCGGTTTGGCCTTCCAGGCGAACTATACGTTCCAGAAGATCTTAACGGACGTAACCGGCAGCACCGATGAAGTTAACCAAACGCGCGTCGAGCCGTTCCTCGACAATTTCGATAAGAGTCGAGACTACGGTCGTGCTATTTACGATCGCGCGCATACCTTCAACTTTAACGGGCAATACGAACTGCCCTTCGGCAAAGGTAAGCGTTTCCTGAACGACGGCGGCGCGATGGACAGAATCTTCGGCGGCTTCCAGTTTTCGTCGATTGTGAACATCAGCTCCGGCGTACCGACCGGCATCATCGATGGGCGCGGCACTGTAAATCGTGCCGGCCGCTCAGCGACTCAGCCAGCCACCTCGTCCTTGAACGCTCATCAGATTCAAGACTTGTTTGGTGTGTTCAAAACGCCGAACGGAGTGTTCATCATTAATCCTAAAGTGTTGTTCGCTACGGCAACTGCGCCGGGCCAGCCAACGCTGACGGGGTTTGATCTGAATCAGCCACTTCCCGCAGGCTACACACTTACCAGCGTGCGCGGAGCGAACCCTGCCGGCCAGACTCCTTTCCCGGGTCAGGTTTTCTTCCCCAACCCCGCGGGATCGACCGGTAACTTACAGCGCAACGCCTTCAACGGCCCAATGTATATCAACTGGGACGCCGGCTTGCTCAAGAACATCCGGATAACTGAGAACACTCACATCCAACTTCGGGCTGAGATGTTCAACGTGCTGAACCATGCAAACTTCTTTGCTGGCAGCAATCCATCGATACTGGACGTCGGCAGCACGAGCTTTGGCCGTCTGACCTCGTCCGGTAGTGTTTACTCTCCGCGCATCGTGCAGTTCGGCGCGCGCTTTGAGTTCTAATTCGGAACCTGACCTTCAGGCTCGTTACAACTTGGGGCGTTGCTTCTTTCCAGAAGCAACGCCCTAAGTATTTCCAGTCGTCTTAATTGCGACTACGGTGATTTAAGAACGGCAGAGGTCGTTCACAAGTACTCACAATTTGTTTGCGCGCTTATTTGGAAGGCGGGAAATTAAACCGTCAGCAGATTGTTCGGTACAGGGGAGACGTTATGAGATTTATTAATCTGCTCCTACTTGGACTTATCCTCGCAACTACCAGTTTTGGCCAATCGCCGGCGAACTCATCGGACGTTCCTGGCCTGGTCATTGGCAAGATTAACTGGCGCAAGATCGTATATATCCCCGCGCTCTACGAAGATCCCATGCAAGCCAGTCAGGATCAGGCAGACCTGGACCGCGAACAAAAAATAATAAGCAGAGAGAACGCTAACCGGGCTCGTCGAGGCGACGCACCGATTCCGCAACCTCCCAGAGAAATCGCATCGACCAGACGCGCAGCTTCTGATGGTCCCTCAGTGGGGTATCTGTACGAAGCACAAATCAAAAACACCGGAGCTAAGCCAATCCGATCGATCGCATGGGAATACCTGGTCTTTGATGCGGACACCCAGGCGCAAGTCGGTCGTCACCACTTCGTGGACACGACAAAGATTCGTCCCGGAAAAAGCGCCAGTCTCTTCGGCTACAGCACAACCCCGGCCGTTAGCATTCTGTCAATATCGAAATCAGATAAACCAAAGCGTAACGAATATTCGGAACGAGTGCTCATCAGCCGCATTGAATTTGATGATGGCACCTTCTGGCAACCAGCTGTGAAGGACCAGGACTGACTCGGGCGAGTTTACTTCAGTACGGCCGGTTGTGGGCTGATCAGTAAGAGGTGCCAGCGCTGGAACGTATTGATCGTTTCGTTCGGCAAAACACGGACGTACGCAGTTTGCAGGAAAAGCTTGTCTGGCGTGGGCCACGCGAGCCGGACGATGGGATTAAAAGAGGCGGGAATGGCGGACGTCGATTGCGGTGCCGTTTCCGCTTTATTTGCGTTCGCCTCGCCCGGTTTGTTTACTGCAGAGCTTTTCGCTTCGAAAACCCGCGAGGCAGAAAGCAATGCATCGCGTAGACGAATGCGCGCCTGGGTCGGCTTATTTGTAGCGGCGTCGTAAATCATCACCTCCGTATCGAAGGCAGCAGCAACTTTTGAAGAGTCCGCCGACCAGGCGGGCAAAGCGTCGCTGAGATTGTCATCAAGCAATCGTTCCGAACCATCGACATTGATCAGCCGCGGCCGGCCGGCCGGGAGTTTGTATTCCTTTTCGCGCGCATCCCATTCACTTTCTCTACAAGCCAGCGCCACCAGCGCATGATTGTCCGGCGCCCATGAAGAATAAAAATAGATGAGACCTTCGCGTGTTGTCAGAGGTTTCAAATCATAGCCATCGCGATTGCTAATATAGATCTGCTCGGTATCAAACATTGCGATGGCGGGAAAAGCCGGAGCGATCGATGGCAGCGGTGAAGCTTGCGCGTCTTCAGGCAAAGTCGCTCCCGGCGGGGTTGGCGTTGGCGTCGGCTTTACGCCACGGTGCGCAATAAAAGTAATGAAGTTACCGTCAGGCGACCAGGAGACGGTTTCCGGAAAAACGCAGGAAAGATCCGGTGGCGTCAGGTTGCGCAAGAAGTGACCATCGGACGAATAAATGTCGATACTAAAGGCGGGGCCGGGTTGGTCTTCAGTGCCGTAAAGAACGAGTGCGCGCTGCCCGTCGGGAGAGCGAACGGTGCGCAAGAGCGCGTCATTCTCTCGCCGCGTGTTGAAATCGAGTTGAATGGCGTCGATTTTTTCCGCTACGTCGTCATTCGCCAGATCCTCAGGCACCTTAACGTCAGCTTCAAAACGGTACGCCAGTCGTTGCGCCGGAACATCTCGTAAAACGAGTGGACGCGCTTCTCGGCGGTCCATGATCGTCGAACATGAGGCCGCGAACAGAGCGAAAATCACAAGAGACGCATAACGTTCTTTAGTCACAAAAAAAAGAGGACCGCGGAAAAAGCGTCTCTGCAAATGTTTTCTAAAGTCGCTCCGCTGTTTAGCTGAAGGGGATTTGGTCAACTCGATTCGGCTCTCTGGAGTTCTGCTTCAATCTCTTTGGGCTAACGGCCATAAACAAGTTCGCGCGACAACGCCGGTCTTAAGAATAATATTGCGCGGATTGTATCGCGCGGTGAAAGATGATCTTCATCGCCTTCGTCCGTATCCACACAGTTGTGTTCCAACGACCGTGAGATCCTTTGCGGCAAGGTTTCGTATGTCGGGGTTCCCGCCACGTAAGCTCGCGTTGCCAGCGTGCCCAGCAGGTCGCAGGTCAACTCTTCTGCTCGTTGGTCTCTGATCTTCAAGCCCGTCAAAAAAGAAGCACGATTGCCGACCGCGCGAAACAAAAGTTTCAAGTTGTCCTGACTGCCGTCGGCAATGTGAACCAACTCGTGAGAGAGCACGCTGATAATTCCTTCGTCCGAAGGCAGGCCCGCCAGAAAAATGGTGCCAAATATAATAGTGCGCGGATTGCGCATCAGCACGGACGCATTGTCGCGCGAGTCAACGTCCGGACGAACGTCCTTTACGGCTTCGACGCGCGCGATGGCACGTTGAAGTTTTAGATCCTGTCCTCTGGTCTCAGGTATGTTGTAATCGCGGGCTAACTGTCTTAACGAAATCACCACCAGGCGCTGGGCTATGGGCAGCAAACGCAGCGCGCGCTGGGCGCCCGCAACTGCCTCGGGACTGTCTACCGGCAGAGAAGGCCGGGATTGCATGTCGTCGATAGGCACGCTGCCTTTCGCATCGCGAACGCGCTCGTTACAAACTGTTTCACTGGCTACTTCAACCATTTCACTTGCTTCGGTTGAAACTCGATCGCGCGAATGGCTGGTAAGTAAACCACGCGCCGGCCGCTTTTGCGCCGGAACATTTGGGGTGGTGCGAGGCACAACCGTCGCGCCCATCAACAACAGTGACATCGCCGTGCCCCAAAGCAATCTGACGGGAACAATAGGTTTGCGGAACAGTTTCATCGTCTTACTTTTTAGAGTGCATCAGCGATGCTGCCACGCGGCTTTGCGTTTCTCGCCAAAGGCGCTGATTCCCTCGACTGCATCCTGGGTCTTCATCAACTCATGAAGATACATGTCTTCAATCTCTTTCAGCGCTTCATCCAGCGAGCGTCCCTGGCCTAAATCGATTGCTCGCTTGGCATGCTCCAGGGCCAGTGCCGAAAGCCCGCGCAGTTGTGTCAACAGGCGCGCTGTTTCTGCTTCAAGCTCAGCGGCCGGAACAACTCGGGTAATCAATCCCAGCGCCAGGGCCTCTCGTGCTTCGATTATCTCACCGGTCAGCATCAATTCCCGCGCTCGCCGGTCACCAACAATACGTGGCAACAAGATCGCGGCAACCGGTGGAAATACGCCGAGCTTGATTTCGGGTTGGCCAAATCGCGCCTGCTCGCTGGCAATAACAAAATCGCAAAACGTTATCAACTCGCAGCCGCCGCCTAGAGCTGGCCCATTAACTACGGCGATGGTCGGCCGGCTGATTTGCTCGAGGTTGCGAAAGATGGCATGAAACGAGTCGAGCATTTGAAAGATCGTTTCGTGCGCGTGTTCTTCAACGCTAACGCCGGCACTAAAGGCGCGGCAATCGGGCGCTGCGGCAAATACAATTGCTGCCAGGTCACGCTGTTGGGAACATTCGTCCAGCGCCTTGTTTACCTCCTGCATCATGGCGATGTTCAGGACGTTGAGCGGCGGGCTCGCAAAGGTAATGAACCCTACACGGTCTTCGAGAATGAATTTAATGTGGTTGAAATTGTCTGCCATTACTATTGATTCGACCGCCGCAATTGTACGTGTTTACTGGCGCTATAGGCCAACTGGCACTAATAATCGAGTTTTGCAAAACTTTCGGCACGAGTGCCGTGGTACCTTTTCAATTCAGAGTTAACTTCAGATTAGACGGCAAACACAAGGCTATACCCCTGGCTGTTGGTTGGAGAGTTAAGATGCCGATCGTTACCTGTGAAAAGTGCGGCAGCAAAAACAGGGTAGACGAGAACCCTCCAGTGGGCCGCGTTGCAAAATGCGGAAAGTGTGGCTCCGCGCTCACCGCCTCCCCGCCTTCCGACAAACCAATAACGGTAACCGACCAAACTTTTTCGCAAGCGATAATAAACACTTCAGGCGTCGTCCTCCTGGACTGTTGGGCCCCCTGGTGTGGTCCATGCCGCATGATTGGCCCGATTATGGAGCAGCTGGCCGCCGAGGCACAGGGCCGTTACCGCGTCGCGAAGTTAAACGTCGATGACAATCCGCGCATCGCCGGCCAATTCCAGATTCAGAGCATTCCCACGATGCTGATCTTCAAGGACGGAAAGCTCGTGGACCGGTTGATCGGTGCCCAGCCCAAACCGGCAATCGCCGCGCGAGTGATGGCGCAAGTGGCGGCCAGGGGCTAAGAGGCAAAGGGCTAAGCCATTCGCACGTCGCGCTTTGCACTTCGCACTTTGTCCTTTGCCCCTTGCGCTTTGCCCTTCGCGCTTTGCGCTTTGCCCTTTGGCCGTTAATATCGGCGTCGCTTTCCCAATTGCAATGCGAGGTTCCTTGGCATGTTTAGAAGATTGATTTCCACCTCCGCCACCTGGATACCGCTGCCGCTCCGCCTGGCGATGAGTGTGATATTCGTCGCCCACGGCGCACAGAAAGTATTGGGCAGCTTTAATGGACCAGGCTTGGAAAAATGGGTTTCCATCCCGGCGCCCTTCAGCTTCATGAAACCGGGCTGGCTCTGGCTGGGCGCTGCTGCTTTCTCAGAACTGATTGGCGGCATCCTGTTGTTTCTTGGCCTACTCACCAGACTTGGCGCCTTCTTAATTGCCTGCACCATGATCACTGCCTTGATTTCAGTACATTGGCCAGGTTTCTTTATGCCAAAAGGGATTGAATACCCGTTAGCGTTGTTCGCAATTTGTCTCGCGTTGTTGATTTCCGGAGGCGGAATGGCGTCTGTCGATCTTGCAATGTCCAGTGGCCGGAGACGATGAGTTCAGTGAAGTACATGGTGAAGAGTGAATGGTGAAGAGTGAACAGCGGCGCGCTGAATACCATGCGTGCGTTGCTCTTCTTTTTTCACTTTTAACCTCGAATGTTTGTTGCCAACTTCATGACTCTTCAATTGAAACTGCGGGATCTGCGCGCTTCGATTTTCCATTACTTTTCACTTTTCACTTTTAACTTTTCACGATCTCTATGAAGCGCTCTCCACTCGTCGTAATCTTCACAACCGTATTCATCGATCTCGTTGGGTTCGGCATTGTCATCCCGGTGCTTCCTTTCTACGCCGAAGGAACGCGCTTCAATGCCACGCCGCGCACTGTGGGACTTCTCTTCGCGTCCTATTCAGTCATGCAGTTAATCTTCTCGCCCGTTCTGGGCCGCTTGTCCGACAAGTACGGCCGCCGCCCGGTGCTGCTGATTTCTATTATTGGAACCGGGATCGGGTTCTTGTTTCTCGGCTTTGCAACCACGCTTTGGATGTTGTTCGTGGGTAGGATTCTTGATGGCATCACCGGCGGAAATATCTCGACCGCCCAGGCTTACATTGCCGACGTGACAACGAAAGAGGATCGGGCCAAGGGACTCGGTCTGATTGGCGCCGCTTTTGGTCTTGGCTTTGTGCTCGGGCCAGCGATTGGCGGGATTCTTAGCCGCTGGGGAGTTGCTGTCCCTTTCTTCTTTGCAGCGGGCTTATGTTTCGCGAACGCAGTGTTGCTTTTTTTCACTTTGCCGGAAACGGTCACGCCCGATCACCCGGCGCGTCACTCAGCAGCAGGCGGTCGCGGCTTAGGGCAGTTGCTCAAATCACTGAAGGAGCCGCGCCTAAGCTTTGTGCTGTCTATATATTTTCTATTCGTCGTTGCCTTCTCAATTATGACTACGTCGTTTTCTCTGTTCACCATGTTTCGTTTCGGCTACGACGCACAACACACGGGTTATCTCTTCGCCTACGTTGGTATCATCGCGGTCATTATTCAGGGCGGCTTGATAGGGCGTCTGGTAAAGCGCTTTGGCGAGTTGCCGCTGGTAATCGTGGGAGCGCTCTTTTTTGCCGGCAGTCTTTTTGCGGTGCCCTTCGTTGGTCCACAGGCCGGCGGCCTGCTGGCGTTACTAATTGGAGGCGGCATCTTTTCCGCAGGGAACTCGCTGGCTACGCCTTCTTTGACAAGCCTGGCGTCAAAGAGTGTCGGGCGCGGTGAGCAGGGCAGCGTTTTGGGTGTTACCCAATCGGTGGCGAGCCTGGCGAGAGCGGTGGGTCCGGCTCTCGCTGCAGTTCTAATTCACAGCGCCATCGCTCAGCGCGGAGCGGATGGTGAATCGCACTTCATGAGTGACCGGTCTGTGCAGCTAACCTTCTGGACCGGAGCGGCAATAATGTTCCTGGCGTTCCTGCTCGCTACCTATTTCACTCGCGTGCACGCGTCGGACTATTCCGAGGACGGCGTCGCTGAAGCAGCTTGAGTAGTCCAGATATTCTTTCCCCCGATTCAAAAGATGATCAGCTTGGATGTGTCTTGCTTAGAAAAATTTTCGTAGCAGATAGAAAATCAGGCTGAGAGCAAGTGAGACAAGTAACATCGAAACGATCGGCGCATAAAAGTGAACGCGGTCACCCTCATAGCGAATGTCGCCGGGCAGCTTTCCAAACCAGTTCAAGCCGCCTGAATAAATCAACAGGCCAACGATGATCAGGCAAACGCCAGCAACAATTACAAATAAGCCCGCTAATCGATTCATGGGTTTAGAGCATAGGCTTTAGCCTGCGCCTCCGTAGCATGCACAGACTAAAGTCTATGCCACTTAACTACTTCGCAAACTTCGCTATTGGCCCGTCCGGTTTGATAATTTCCTTTAGTGCCGAGTAAGGCACTAACACAAACTGCGGCCCTGCCGCATATGGCCCAACCTGGTAAGAATCAAAGTTAATACCGAGACCGTTCCTGGTGATGGTCCAACTGCGAAAGTTGTTTGTCTCAGCCCCGGCGCCACGCTGAATCCAATCGTCATCCAGCATTCCGTCCTCACCTTTGTCCCTGGACTGTTTTTTGAGATCCTGGATGCAATAAGCAGAGAGCGTCTGCAAGTATTTCGCGCCGGGCTTGAACAGGTCGGCAAGTTTTAGTTGCTTGCCGTTGCTCAAATCAAAATTGATAACGTCGGTATACGAGTTTGGGTGCGCCGCCCCCGCCGAATAGCCGCCGATATCAAACTGGACGCTAATCAAATCGTCTTGCGCCAACTCGATGGTGTAACCAGCACCGAGGTCACTTCCGGACTCGCTCTCCACCGGATTTTCTTCACCTGCGCTATCCGTCATTTGCGCGCGAAAGGCGTTAACCTGTTTTGTAACCAGACTGCGCGCGGCTTGATTAAACTTTTCAACGTTGGCATCGGTCGAACCGGTTAATTGAGGGTACTCAACATCGATTTCATATTTCAGCTTCTTATTCTTTTCCTGGATTTGCCGGGCGATGATTTCGACGCCATTGGTGAATTCGATTGGTTCCTGCTGGATTGAGAATGCCGCAGCTTTACTGCCGTCGGGTTTGGTCCAGTTGCCGGCAATCTCGATCAGGCCGTTGTCTCCGGTTTTCCAGAGTCCTTTGAAGACTCCGGTCTGTTTACCGTTTGCGTCAAACTCTTCCAGCACGACATTGTTTCCGCTGTCGATCGTTCCGCGCACTTCAATTTTGGTTCCCACCTTCTGGTAGAAATAGGTGCCGGTGAGTTTATCCGCTTCGCGCACCAGCTTCATCTGCAAACCGAGCGCGCTGCCGATGGAGCCTTTGAAATACCACGTCTCAGTTGGCGCTATGCCACCCTGCGGATGCTGAGACTCGCCGGCAGGCCGCCCACTTGTTGTGCTCTGTTCTGCGGGCGCGGAAGCCTTGCGGCACGCAGCAAAGCTGTACGCCGCGATCAACGCCAACAAGATAAGGAGTGGTTTACGAAAACGCACTAATCCAGTGGTCCATTCTTCACGAGGATCTGCGGATTTCTCAGCGGGTCTCAATCTGCAGCAGAGTGTGAGCGCGCCATACCGCTCTTCATAATCTCTGCGCGAATGTCTGAAAAGGTCAGCTGGCAAAGTTCGCCGCCGGTAAAGAGCTTATTGTTGGTCACTTCAGCGATCGCGAAAGATGGTGGCGCGAACCTCTCAAGCTCATCATCAGTTTCAAAACTCACTTCGGCCAGGACCAGGCCAAACAAGTCTCCCAGAAACATGTCGACTGAGAACCGATGATCTTCGAACTCAAACGAGTAACGGTTCTTGCGAATTTCGTTGGCATCAAACATGGCCAGCGTCTCCGCTTCCAACGCATTGAGATAAATGTTCGTGATTATCGTATGTGAGAAATCCGCTGGATCGGGCGCAAACTTCTGCGTGAACTTAACAGTCCATTTGTTGCTGCGCGGATCGCGCACCTTGCGGATGCGTAGACGCGTTCCGGAAATGTAGTTGTCGGTGATCTGCAGATGCGGATCCGCGCGCGTTAATCCTTCCGGCAAATCCTGCAACAGATAGCGCCGCTCGCGTTCCACGCGCGCATACTTGCTCTCGTTGGGAACGACTGTGTTTTGATCGGTAAGTTTGGCTACGCCCACTATCGCTTACCTGTTCGCACCGGTGCGAGCACCCATCGGCTTCATCGGCATTGGTAAACGACCATCGGCATCGCGCGTTAAGGCGAGGAAAGCCGGATCCGCGCGCAACGAATCAAACACCGCATCAACGCGCGCTTCCATCATTTCCTTCGAGCGCACCGCCTGATAGCGCTCGTATTGATAGAAGTGGCGTTTGAGAAACGCCAGGGCTTGCTCGCGTTGTCCGTTTTGCGCATAGATGGCGGCGAGGTTGTAAGAAGCTGGCATTAGCTTAACGTTAGCCCGCGCAATCTTCAGCGCTTCGTCGCGTTTGCCGCCAGCGGCCATGAAGACAGCGGCGAACACCAGGTTGTACGGATCTTTCGGGTCGAGCGCCAGCGCTTTTTGGGTGTACTCGTTGCCCTTCGCGAATTCTCCTTCCGAATTCCAATAAACCGCCAGGTTACGGTAAGCAAGCGCGAGGGGAAACTCAGCAACCGACTGCTCCATCAGGCCCAGTCCTTTTTTGAACTCGCCCTCATGAATCGTCATCTTGCCCAGACCGTGCAGCGCCACTGCGCGCGACAGCGGATCGGCAGGCATGTTGAGAATCGTTTCGAAAGTCGTGCGCGCCTTAGTCCAGTCGCCGATGTGGTGACGATAAAGTTCGCCGAGATACCGCAGCGGCGCCGGATCCGCGGGGTCCATCGCGTTCGCCTTCACATAAAACTTTTCCGCTAACGTGTAACGGGCGTTCATTTCGGCAACCAGCCCACGCTGCATGGTCCGTTCGATCAGCTCGCTTAACTGCCGGTCAAAAACCGGAGCCGCTGGAATCGCGGCAACATCCTCAACGCCAAGTTTCTTCAACTCCTTGGCCGCGTCTTTGGCCTTCTTAGGAAACATGCACTTCTGTGCCGCCACCGCTTGAAATAGTTTGACGGCTGCGTCTTTGTCGCCGGCAGTCGCCTTGGCCCGTGCATCTTTTAGTTGGCCATCAAGCGCTGCTTCGCGTTGCTTTACTTCAACCTCGACGAGTTTTTCCACCAGCTCGACCTTTAGCTTGCCGTCGGTATTCTCGAGTTTAGTAACGGGCGTCCCGTCAGGATTCGCCAACACGGCCACAGGCAATTTGGAATTCCCAATCAACTTCTCGGCGTTGGGGAGTTGCGTGTCCGCGACTTCCATCGAAATGCACTGAGTCGCGTAAAGAGAAAGCGGACGCGACGCGCGCAAACTCGATTTTTGCAACTCATCCATTGACGCGGGAAACCAGTACAAGACCAGTCCCAACGGGGCCGGATCTTTTGGCGCTCGGACTTTCCACGGCACGTAATAGACAGTAGGCGTTGAGCCGCCACCGTTGCCACCGGACATGCCGCCCACTCCGCCGCCACCCCCGCCGCCGCAGGTGGCCCATACCGGAGAAACGAAGAAGATAGTAATTAGGAGAACTGTCAGCGCGCGCGTCAGCGTTAAGGGGATTGAGTTTTTCATGATGGTGGAGATTTTAGCCTAGAAATCTCGCCAGAGCCGAGGGCAGTTGGATACCAGGATTGCCGCTCACGTCTGGAGCTAAGAAAATAGGGGATGACACGTCCCGCCGTCCCTGGCTTTACACAAAACTCGTAACAGCGCCAACAACGGAACGAAATCCGAACCGACGCTAGACTCAAGACTTTCGCCTACTTATTTGTACGTGGGTCCGCGAACACAGAACCGGGAGCAGTAGCGACCGGGTTTTCACTCAACCGGAAAATTCCGTCGTTCGCCAAAAAAAAGGATTCCAGTTCGCAGTGACTCCGTAGATCAGTGTTCGCTGCGACCCACATCAGAATTGCTGGACCCGGTCGCTACCGCTACCGGTTCTGTATTCGTCGACCCACTACGAACGGTTTGGCTCACATCTTTCCGGACTTCATCGCGGCCAAACGCTTTTCAAAATTGGTCGTATCAACTTTGTCTGCTTTACCTTTGGCGAGTGCTCGATCCGCTAATGCAAACGCCTCGTCCTTGCGGCCGGCGAGGTAAAGCAGTTGCGTCTTGGTTGCAAGATTCCGGAAAGTTTCTTTGACCTTGATCGATTGGTCCGCCCACTTCAAGGCTTCGTCCCATTTATCGTCGCCGGCGTAGGCATTCGCTACCTGCAACGGAATTGCTTCGTCATTCGGATTTGCGGCGATCGCGGCGTCAACTTTGGCGCGCCATACGGCTTCCACATTTGGCACTTCAACTGTGAACGGCACTGCCACTTTTTCCCAGCGGATTAGAACCTGCGCCGAGTTCGGTGTTACTACCGGAAACGAATATTCGAGCCACTCCTGGTTGTCGTTCACCCATTGCGGTTTCACCTTGATGCGCAAAGTGTCTTTCGCCGGGTCGTAGCTGAAGCTGCCCCACTGGTTCGCCGTGCCATTAAAGACGATGGTCCATTCATCTTTGGTGGGAATGGTGTGCAGACTGTAACTACCGGCGGCAAGTTTTTGGCCATTTATCAAAACGTCGTCCGTAACTACGAACTGAGTGGCTTCGTTAGCGCCGGTACGCCAGACATGTCCCCAGGGCACAATAGGCGCATCCTTTGGTCGCACATTTTGATCGTCGAGCGTCGCCTCGCCTTTGGTACCGGCTTGCGAGGCAACGGGATCGCCCCAGATTCTGCGGCCCTTCACGCCGGGACGACTATAAGTAATGGTCACATCCGTCACGCCCACTGTCTGCGTCACGCTTGCTTTCTGGCTCGGGCGCGGCAAACGCACGGATGGGGCTTGCGCGAACGCGAACTGCGTTGCGAGCAGTATCACCGTTGCAGCGAATGAAAAAGCAGATAAACGTTTAACGAAAGTCATGGCGGGTCTCCTATTAGAAATGATTAGACAATTGTAGGGTTGCCTTCAAGAGAGCGACCTGCTGTGTAGCGTCCTGGTTTGAATTAGTCTCTGTGCGTCCTTTGTGTGCTCTGTGCCTCTGTGGTGAGCGATCGCTAATAAGATCCACCTCAGAGGCGCAGAGAGCACAGAGGACGCACAGAGACTGAAGTTAGCACCACCGCCTGCTGGATCGTAACCTGTATTTTGAGGAATCCTCGCGGAGATCCTTTCGGCCCTCCACGAGGAATACTCACGAGTCTTACCAAATCTGACAACGGTCTTTTTCCGCGCGCACCATCGCGTCCCCGGCCTTGCATTGGAACGCTGCTGCGAATTGCGGCATGTTTGAGAGTGGCCCATTCACGCGGAATTTCGGCAACGGATGCGGATCGACGTTAACCAGCAAACGTGCAAACTCCGGACGCGTGCTGGTGGCCCAACCGCGAGCATAGCCAAGGAAGAATCGCTGTTCCGGCGTGAACCCGTCGATCGTCACCCGCGGCTTACCTTCCATTGCTTTCTGGTAAGCAGCATAGGCGACAACCAACCCACCGAGATCGGCAATTGACTCTCCTACTACCAGCTTGCCATTTTCGTTCAGTCCTTTTTCAACTTCAAAACCGCTGAACTGATCGATGACGCACTGCGCGCGCTCCTGAAATGCCTTCAGGTCGGCGTCGGTCCACCAGTTGAAAAGGTTACCAGTTGAATCAAACTGCCGACCCTGGTCGTCAAAACCATGCGTCATTTCGTGGCCGATGACCGAACCCATGCCGCCATAGTTGAATGCGTCATCAGCTTCGGCGTCGAAATAAGGCGGCTGCAAAATTCCCGCCGGGAAAACGATCTCATTGATTTGCGGGTTGTAATACGCATTGACAGTCGGCGGTGACATGCCCCACTCAGTCTTATCTACCGGCTTACCAATCTTGGCAAAATCGCGGCGCCTCTCGAACGCATTGGCGTGGAAGCGATTGTTCACATAGGAACTGCGATCAATTTGCATTGAAGAATAATCACGCCACTTGTCCGGATAACCGATCTTATTTAGAAAAGCGTCGAGCTTGACGATGGCTTGCTTGCGCGTTGCATCTCCCATCCAGCTCAGCGTGCCGATGTCAGTCTTCAAAGCGGCTTCGAGGTTACGCACCATTTCCATGGCACGGGCCTTGGCCGCCGGCGGGAACGCTTTCTTCACGTAGACTTCCCCGAGCGCTTCACCCAACACGCGATCGGTGTTACCAACACAACGTTTCCAACGCGGCAGATTTTCAGTCGAGCCTTGCAAGACCTTGCCTTTGAAGTTGAAGTCTTCATCCACAAACTTCGAGGACAAGGAGGCGGCGGTGTTGTTAATCAAATGCCAGCGCAGGTAAGTCTGCCAATCTGCCAGCGGCACGGACGCCAGTTGCTGATTCATTACCTTGAAGAAATCCGGCGTGGCTACATTAACGTCGGCCTTGGCCGGGACTCCCATGCTGCTCAGGTAGGCAGGCCAATCAAAGCCGGGCGCCAGCTCACTTACCTGTGCCACGGTCATGCGATGGTAGACGCGCTCCGGGTCGCGTAACTCAACGCGAGTCATCGAGGCTTGGGCCAGCGAGGTCTCAAGCGCCATCACAGTCTGGGCCTCAGCTGCGGCTTTACTCGGATCGTCGCCCATCAATTCAAACATCTTCGCCACATGCTTGAGGTAGGCGTCGCGCGTGGCTTTGGATTTGTCATCGGTCTTTGTGTAGTAATCACGGTCAGGCAGTCCCAGCCCACCCTGAAAAACTTCCGCAGTCACTTCGGCGCTGTTTTTGAAATCCTGAGTTGAGTCGGAAGCGAACAGCGCGTTGATACCGAGCGAGTGCAGATGCGCTATCTCCTGCTGCAAAGATTTTTGATCTTTAATTTTTGCGATCAGCGCAAATTCCGGAGCGAGTGGCGTCAGGCCTTCCGCTTCGATTTTCGCTTCGTCCATGCAGGTCGCGTAGTAGTCACCTACTTTTTGTTCACTGCTGCCCTTCGCAGCTTTCGTATTCTTGGCGGCTGCTTCGAGAATCTCGTGCAGCGTGTCGCGATTCTTTTCGTTCAGGACGTTCGCGACACCCCAGCTCGGGTAAGCTCCGGGTATCGGATTTTTCGCCAGCCAGTTGCCGTTGGCATACTGATAAAAATCGGTGCAGGCGGAGGCGTTGGTGTCGATACCGGACACGTCAAAGGTGTGGCCGTTTTGTCCGAACACTGTCAGCACCCCGAACGCGAGCATTAAAACAAGGGCGGTGAAAGATTTTTGCGAGTTAGTCATAGGTGCTCCATTATTTCGTACGCAAGTACGTTTTGAGTGTTAAGAAAGCGGGGTGGCGCTTGAGCCAAAAAGGGAGACTGGTGCGAAAACTGCCATGTAAAGCGTGCTAATTTCGGGTTTGAAAATTATACGATCAGAACCGACTGCGGCGCTATTCGCATACTACGCGCCTGGCAAGAAATTAGTTTCGCCATGAAGTTCTCCGGATCTGTTTATTCAAGCGCGACTTGAACAAAGAATCGAAACCGCAAAAGCGCGCTCGATTATGA
>DATAOU010000143.1:0-2537 GCA_036265575.1 Pyrinomonadaceae bacterium | reverse complement strand
TGGCTGGTCAAGAACGGTTTGCAGCTCTTGGAAGTTAATGGGCTTGACCAGGTGAAAATCGAATCCGGCTTCTTTAGAACGTTGCACATCTTGCTCGGTGCCGAAGCCGGTGAGCGCGATTGCCTTGATTCCCCCGTTTGCCCGCGCTTGTGCCGCCACCTCGTAACCACTTCCATCGGGCAGACCGATGTCACACAACACCGCGTCGATGTTGTTCGAGGCCATGATGGCCATCGCGCCCTCCACATTATCTGCAGTTACAACGTTGTGACCAAAATGGGTAAGTAGACGCGACAATGTGCGCCGGGTGTCCTGGTGATCTTCCACAAGCAGTATACGCAGCGGTTTGGATGTCTTGCCGCCGACACGATGGTTCAGGCCAATCGCTGCGGATCCCTGTGGCAGAGTCTCCAGTGTAACCTTGAACGTCGCGCCGAAACTTCGGCCACGGCTATCCGCTTCAATTCTGCCGTGGTGGAGATCGACGAGACGTTTAGAAATTGCGAGTCCGAGACCTAGTCCGCCGAACTGTCGGTTTACAGAAGGATCAGCCTGCTCAAATGGCCGAAACAACGAAGACAATCGCTGCGGCTCAATTCCAATCCCGGTGTCGGTAATTTCGAAATGAAAACGTTTACTTTTGTCGTTGAAGGTTCGTATAGTGATCTGTCCGCCTTGCGAGGTGAATTTCACCGCGTTGTTGATCAAGTTCCAAAACACTTGCTGAAGCCGGATGCAATCAGCCAGGATGTGACACTCTTTCGCCTCAAGCTGGGTCGAGATCTTCAGTTGTTTCGCCGCGATGGCTGAATGTGCGATTTCGAGCGCGTTTTTAATGATGGTGTGTGCGTCGCAATCTTCTAATTCCAGATGAAGCTTGCCGCGCGCAATTCGCGTGAGATCCAGCAGGTCGTCAATTAACCGGGCCTGCAACTGCACGTTGCGCTTGATAATCTCGACATCCTGTACGAAATCCGGCGGAAGTTTTTCCGCGTTGTCTTCCAAATATGTCGCTGCTGCCAGAGCAGGGGTGAGGGGCGTTCGCAGCTCGTGACTGAGCGCGGCAAGGAAGTCGTCCTTCGCCTTGCTCGCTTTCTGCGCCGCAATTTTTTCCGCTTCAAACTCGCGGCTCCGAATCTGGTCGGTGATGTCGCGTGTGACTTTGGAGAAGCCGCGAATTCTCTCGGTATCATCACGAAGCGCAGTAATGATAACTTCGGCTTCAAACGTTGATCCATCTTTGCGGACGCGCAGCCCCTGATCGCGAACATATCCGCGACGGGCAGCTTCGCGCAGGTTCCGTTGTGGTTTACCGGCGGCAACATCGTCTGCGGTGTAAAAGGACGCGAAATTTTTCCCGACGATTTCTTTCGCGGAGTAACCTTTGATTTTCTCCGCGCCTGTGTTCCACGTAATCACATTGCCGTCGGGATCCAGCATGTAAATGGCGTACTCCTCGACACTATCCACCAGAATGTGGAATTGTTCGGCCGTGTCGTGCAGTACGGTGCTAGTGGACCAGTTCTTAGGCATTGGCTGCGACCGCAATTCTCGAATACGATTCGAACCTTCCCTCTGATCTGGTTCCCTCGGCCGCACAAAAGTTTTATCGAAAAATCGGGTCCCAACGCAACTAGCAGCTTGCCGGGCCTAACGAGCCTTCTGTTTTCTCGTGCGTGAGCGTCGGGAACGTGGGCGCTTCTGGGAGAGCTTCGCAGCAGGCGTATCTGACAAGGCCAAAGCTCGGGCAAGATCTGCCTCGTCTGTGAGATCGAGACGTAACGGGGTAATCGATACCCAACCGTGCTCGACTGCCCAGCGGTCCGTCCCTTCCGCGGCGCCTTCAAGTGGCGTGACTGTGAACCAAAAAATCGGCCGGCCGGCCGGGTCTTTGTCGGGAACAACTTTACCATCGTAATGCCGCACAGACTGCCGCGTCCAACGGATGCCCTTCGGCTTCTCGGGCAGATTTACATTGACCAGCGAAAGCGTTTTGATCGGCAACAGCAACTCGAACACACGCACAACATAGGGTTCGAGCGCTGCGAAATCCGGTTCACCACTGTCGCTCACATTTGTGCTGAACGCGATGCCGCGCGAGCCGAGCAATGCGGCCTGTTTCGCCGCTGCAAGCGTGCCGGAATGCCAGCACGAGTTGCCAAGGTTAAGCCCGAGATTGATTCCCGAAAGAACGACGTCAACGTGGCCCCAGCGGTGCATACCGAGCGCAACGCAATCGGCCGGCGTTCCGTTAACGCGATGCGCTTCGAAGCTGTCGAGATGAATACGTTTAAGACGCAACGGTCGCGACGCGGTGATCGCATGTCCCATCGAAGATTGCTCCACATCGGGCGCGACGATGCGCACCTCGCCGAACTGCTTTGCCGCTTTCGCCAGCGCTGCGATCCCCGGACTGTAAACACCATCGTCGTTTGAGACCAGAATCCGCATCTTCACAAACAAAACGCGTATGCGAGTGGTTTTGGCCGATTAGGTGATAAGGATGCTTCAAGTATCGAGCAAATCATGCGAGTCCT
>DATAOU010000142.1:0-7851 GCA_036265575.1 Pyrinomonadaceae bacterium | reverse complement strand
CGGTGGGAATGGACCAGACCTTTCTTACACACCGCAGGCGTCGACGGACATCACTACAAATGGCAGTCCCACTCTGGGCACCTTTACTTTTACCGGCGTTAAGAACAGCACGGACATTATGATTCCCGCGGGTACGACCTTTACCTTACAACTTACGGAAACTGCCCCTTTAGCCGTCGGCAGTAGCACTCCGATTTCTGTTTCAATAAAAGGTACTCTCAGTGGAAGAATTTATTTAGCCGCACCCACTGTTACGCTCACCTTTAATAACCCTTCCTTGGAAATTCCGAACGTCGGCACGCTGTTTACAGTCCCCGCGTCGCTAACAATTCCCGTTGCTGCCGGAACGAGTGCCACAGCAGCCACCGCTGTTACCACTCCGGAACCTCGACGGTTGATAGTAAAAGTGCAGGGTTATGGACCGCACGGCGCCATCAAGAATCTGCAAGCAATGGTCAGCAACTTCGGGGCGAACTATGACCCGCCTGCTACCTTCGTAGTGCGCGGACACGACGACTCCTCTACTGCTTCAACCATTTCTGTTGGTAGCAGCGCCAAGTTTGTTTACTCCGGTAGAGATAACGCCGGGGGACAACCGTTACCTGCTTTTCTTGTCACCAATAATCCCGATTACACGACGCTCACAACCCTAAAAAGCAACAATGATCTACCGTTAGATGGTGACAGTACCGGCCTCATTCCAGTCCTAAAACCGCTGAGTCTACCGACCGATTTGCCTCAGTTGCCCTCCTGGTTGCAGACGACCTCTGACCCAGTATCGGGAGCTCGCGCATTCGTTCAGCAGCTACGTTTAGCGGCTCAACAGCAGTTCTATAAGTGCACTACTGATCAGGATGCCACTTGTGACCGTTATTTCAACACACGGAACGGAGATACCGGCCCCGCCGATTTTGGCGCTGAATCCGACGCTCCCGCGAAGGGTCTATTCACATTCGTTGATGGTGACGCAACGCTTCCAAACGACGGCGGAAGGGGCTTACTCGTGGTTACCGGAACTCTCACGGTGAGCGGTAGCAAGACTTTCGATGGGTTGGTGCTTGTCCTGGGAGACGGCGTGATAAATCGCACCGGTGGCGGTAGCGCAACTAACTTCGGCGCGTTCGTCCTCGCGAGATTCGGAAGCTCTGGCGGGTTCTTGAACCCCAGTTTTGTGTCCTCGGGCAGTGGAACATCTGGATTGCAGCTTGATCGAAACAACGTAAGAAACGCACTTCGGCTGGGCGGGGTGTTTGTGTTAGCGGTGAGTGAATATTAATGACGTTTGGAGAACGCTCTTGTTGCTAGGAAAGAAAATCCTCTCAAAGCTTCGTACTCGCAGCGCTGAGGAATCAGTTGTAGGCGAGGACACTGCCTACGAATTAGGCCTCGAGTTGGCCCGCCAAGGGCGTCATGATGAAGCTGTGTCGCAGTTCAACCGTGCCCTGCAGACCGGTGACAATCTCGCCGAGACGTATCTCGCGTTGGGACTTTCCTATGAACAACTCGGGCGTGGCGAAAAGGCGATTAAATCTTACTCCGAGGCAATACGCATCAAGGCGGACCTTACAGAAGGGTACCGGAACCTGGGTCTCGCTTATGACCGGTCAGGTCAATTTCTTAATGCTATTCGCATGCACATGAAAGCAATTCGTCTTCGGCCAAATGACGTGGAATTGCGCAAGAATCTTGGTTTCGCTTATTTCAATGTTGGCAGTTATCCAGAAGCAATAAAAGCTTATAAGCAAGCATTGGAGTTGAATCCCCAAGACCCGGCAATTCATTACAATTTGGGACTCGTTTACCTTGATCTTGAAGACTGGGAAGGTGCAGTGCAATGCCAGAAGGCAATAACGGAACTAGGTGAAACCGCCATGGCCACCAACCTAACCGATGAAATCGATCGGCAGGTTCTGCGTAGCCGGCGAGGCGTTTCAAAGAACAGCAACGGCGTGCCTCCCGAGACGGGTTTAGTACGAGCAGAACAGAACGGGTTTACCGTTATTGAATTAATGATTGTGCTGACCATCATCTCGGTTCTCAGCGGTTTCGCTTTATTGCAAATTACGCGCGCGCGCCAGGCAATGATCCGAGAAAACGCAGCACGACAATTCGCCGGCTATCTCGAAAAAGCCCGACTTGATTCACTGCGCCGTCACCCAGCAACTTCGGGACAAATGGCTCAGGTCTCGATTATCAATGCAACGTTCTACACAGTGACAATCGACGCCAATGGTGACGGCGCACTCGATGCGCCGACCGTGGTAAGTCTGGTCCCCGACGGCCTGCAGTTAAATGGGCCGTTCCCTCGAACGATCTATTTCAACTGGCGCGGGCGAACAGTCGATGCGAGCGGCAACGTAGCTTCGCCGTCATTTGTGACTATCTCGAATACGTTGACTAGTCGAATTGATTTAACGACCGAGGGACAGCCGAGTTTATCTGGAGCACCGGTTGGTAGTGCAGTCAATAATTCGGCGGCACCCACTCCCAATTTTCGTCCAGTCACTCAATTTCCATGAGCATCCCAAAGACAACAAATCCCACGCTCACCAAGCACTGCGGCACAGAACAGATTGGCCCATCGAGGGGTAACTCATCTGAGCAGGGCTTCACCCTGCTCGAAACCGTCATCGCGCTCGTTTTGATGATGATTGTTGCGTTGGGCTCTGCAAGCTTGTTCTCGTTTTCTGTCTATAACAATTCCGGCGGTAGTGATCGCGCTGTGGCGTTGGCAACGGCTCAGCAAGCAATGGAGATATTGCGTACCGCGCCGTTTAGTAGCACCAATACTGATGTCAGATTGAACGCAGGCGTCGTGGTGCAGAACAATGTTTTCATCAATCAGCGTTACTTCAAAATCACCAAGACTATTACCGACGATTCCAGCACTTTGAAATCTATAACTCTCACCGTCCAGTCACAGAGCATCGTGAAAGGATGGGCTTCCGGGGCCGGCGGCACGGTGACCTTGATGACGCAACGCACCAGGGCTGATTGATAACGTCAGGAACACGAATGAAATCCCAACAGGTCTCATCACGAATATCGAACGCAGCGGGCTTCTCGATACTTGAACTCGTCATCTCGATGGCTA
The DNA here is from genome assembly GCA_036265575.1 of Pyrinomonadaceae bacterium. Taxonomy (GTDB): domain Bacteria; phylum Acidobacteriota; class Blastocatellia; order Pyrinomonadales; family Pyrinomonadaceae; genus PSRF01. The sequence goes on along the minus strand of DATAOU010000142.1, from coordinate 4,757 downwards.
TAACGCTCGCTGTGATGGCCGCTGCCACTACGCTGCTTGCCACTTCGCTGCGCACTCGCGGGCGCGAAAATACCAGGTCGGAAGCATTGGCTTCGACCCAGCGAGCTCTCAACATAATGTCACGTGAAATTGGAAACACGGGGTATGGCTTGGCTGACAACGGTATTGTCATAGCGGATTCAGGCACTAGTTCCATCCGTGTAAGAGCAAATCTGAATAACGATCCTTATCTAACCGGTGCAGATGAAGACATTCGCTACGTCTACCAAAATTCCGGCGGTACAACTGGTTCGATTGTTCGTTACGACAACTCTCTGGGAGCTGCCGGCAATGTCGTGCTGGCCACGAGTATCAGCGCGTTAGTTCTTACTTATTTCGACGTAAATGGAAACGTAATCGCCAATGCTGCGAACTACGGCAACGCCGAGCGTCTTACTATCGAAGTTAGAGTAGATCTGCCGGCAAGCCTTGAACAGCCAGCAACAACCGTCAAACTTGTTTCCGACGTGGCGCTTCGGAACGCTCCCAACACGCTTGATAGTTTTTGAGTCAACCAGCGTGAACGCGCCGGTAATTGAGGAAAAAGTAATGTCCCAAAATTCTCTCTCACTCAGTAAAGAACGCAGTACGGAGCGAGGTGCTGCTCTGGTCACGACTTTGATGTTGTCGGCACTCCTCTTCGCGGCTGGAGGTATGCTGATTCTGACTACCACAATGAGCGGCCTGAATAGTATCGACTCCGCCGCCGAATCCCAGGCATATTACGGTGCCGAAGCTGGCTTGCAGGCGTCGCTTAACGTGTTGCGTGGCCACGTAATGCCGAATCCGTTGTTCGCTGCCAACCCTGCGGGCGGAGTGGCTCCCGCTAATCAAATTTCATTCTCGAAGGCAGTTCAGACCGCAACGTCGAATCTTGCGACCGATCCGGCCGGCACACTTCCTCGTCTCTCGCGCTGGCTAACTTACTCTTACCCGACTAGTGGTTTCGCTGATCGCGTTCCGATTAGCCCAAATTACACGCCGATGAATGGCATCGCCTACAGCGTGATCGTCTCCGATCCTGACGGCAAAACGGTGCCCGTTCGGTTACTAATCACTTCTACCGGATATGGACCACGCGGCGCACGCAAGACACTTTCATTGTTAGTTAGCTTTGCTTTGATTATCGATGAAGTGCCAGCTGCTCTTGTTTTGCGAGGAAATGACGATCGCTCTACTGAAATGAACTTGGATCTGGGATCCAGCGGCGCCGAAACCTACTCCGGCGTAGATCATGCAGCACTGGATCCGATCAAACCTGCGATCGCCATAAGCAACCACGACGTTCCGGCGTTTGTTGATGCTATTACAGGGCTAAAATCTAAGGTATTGACAAATCCTCAGTACAAGATACTCAAGTTGCCAAATGAGCCGGCTTCGCCGGCCAGCATGGGGGTTGAGCCTCCGTGGTTCTTAAAAACTGCAAATGATGCTCGAACTTTTGTGGCGCAAGCGGAGAAGCAAGCTCAACAGCTCGCAGATGCTGGTCAAAAAGGCGTCGTTCTGAACTCCCTAAATGGAGCTGCAGGTGGACCCGGCAATCCGTGGTTGACTGTCGTAAAGGGAAATTGCCAACTGACTGCCGGGGCAGGTTTGTTGGTAGTTGAAGGCACCTTGTCCATTGCCGGATCAGGCATAAATTTTGAGGGTCTGATTCTGGTATTGGGGAACGGGCGCGTTATAAAGACCGGCGGCGGCAACAAAGACACTTACGGTTCGATCATGGTGGCTCGCTTTGGACCAACCGGGGACTTTCTTGAGCCAACTTTCGACGTCAACGGGGGCGGCAGCACAAATGTTCAGTACGATTCCACAGCTGCGGAAACTGCTATGAACCTCACCCCCAAGAAAGCACTGGGCTTCGTCGAAAGGTAATAGCAGAAGAACGTAGAAAATTAGTGGGATGGCCCGAGGGTATCGCTTTCGCTGTTAGCGGCAAAAACGATACCCTCGATTTTTTGTTTTGACCGCCGCCTGACGCCGACAGCTATTGCCTTCGCAAACTGTTGTACAATTCCGTGGCCGCCTCTTAGCGTCCACTAAACAATGCCTGACATCCTTCTTGTTGAAGATAAAGATAGCCTGCGCCGCGTCTTGCGTTTGACTCTGGAAAGCGCCGGCTACACGGTTAGCGAAGCCGTTGACGCGCGTTCTGCCCTCAACGAGATCGCCGGCACGCCGCACAAGCTTGTTCTAACTGACTTGCGCATGCCCAATGGTTCAGGGCTCGATGTGTTGCGGGCGGCACGTGCGGCGGACAGCGGGACACCGGTAATTGTTATGACTGCTTTCGGATCGATTGATGAAGCAGTACAGGCAATGAAAGATGGCGCACACGATTTTCTGCAAAAGCCCGTCGACTCAAATCACCTTCTATTAATCGTCGAGCGCGCACTCGAACAGGCTCGGTTAAGAACGGAAAACATTCTGTTGCGGGAAGAGTGGTCGCGCCGGTATGGCTTCCCGCGCATCATTGGTGAATCGGACGCGATCAAGCGCGCTGTCGCCGAAACTCAACGCGTGGCTCAGACCGAGGCCAATGTTTTGTTCCTGGGTGAGTCAGGAACCGGCAAAGAACTGTTCGCGCGTGCTGTGCATCATCTTTCTCCTCGCCGGCAAAAGCCCTTCGTGGCCATTAATTGCGCCGCGATTCCGGAAACGCTAATTGAAAACGAATTGTTCGGTCACGAACGCGGCGCTTTCACCGGAGCGGGCGACCGGCGCTTGGGAAAATTTGAGTTGGCTTCCGGTGGCACCGTTTTTCTCGACGAAATTGGCGAACTGCCGTTAGCGGTTCAGGGCAAACTGCTGCGCGTGATTGAGGAGAAAATGGTGGATCGCATCGGCGGCCGGGCCCCCGTGCCGGTGGACGTTCGCGTGGTGGCGGCGACGAACAAGGACTTGAAGGCAGCCGTCGACAATGGCGAGTTTCGCGGCGATCTGTTCTTTCGACTCGCGGTCTTCCCCATCGAGATTCCACCGCTTCGAGAACGCGAAGGTGACGTGCTGATGTTGGCAAAACATTTTGCGGCTGAACTCGGAAAAGAATTGCGCGGCCGGGAAGCCACCCTCAGCCATGATGCCTCAACCGCGTTGCGTGCCCACCGCTGGCCGGGCAACGTTCGGGAGTTGGAGAATGCGATTGAGCGCGCCTGCATCCTCTCGGATACTTTGGTTCTGGAACCAGTGGACCTTGGGCTCGTGACCCGCACGGCAAATGAGCAAACACCGGGTTCGTTCGATCTCAGCGGCACGCTCTCGGACGTAGGTCAGCGTGCTCTGCGTTTTGTCGAGCAACGCAAAATAGCCACAGCGCTAAAGAATAATGTCGGCAACAAGAATGAAGCCGCCGAAGAATTGGGCATCAGCTACAAAACGCTGTTAAGCAAAATAAAAGACTACAATCTTTGATTGCAGATGCCCGATTCTTCCAACCCGGACGTACCGCCTCCGAACAAGTTCCATTCCCCCCAAACGATCGAGCAGGCGCCCGGCATATGCGCCTCTCGAGCTATTAGGGATAGGCTGCCTCGTCTGAACAAGCTTAAGAAATAGGCGCTTTGTCCTCCCCTTCTCGTCACTTCCAGAAAAAGCTGAAAGCCCTTGTTTATTGGTTCTTTTCCCAAGAGTAAGGAAATTCAACCAGTCACTGTGAAAAGGGCGAACCCTCAGAATCACACAGCGACTTTCTCGAGGAGGAGATCGAACAAATGAACAAGCTTTTCACGCGGGGCATTTTTGCTCTTGGGGTATTGTTAACTCTGTCATTGGCCGGCAGCACTGCGCGCGCTGACAACTTTCTGATCGTACCGGCGGGCCCAACCATCGTGCAGCCAGCTGGACTAGGAACAGTGAATACTGTGTTGGTTCTTCAGACTAAGGGTTCCGCGACGTCCGGGTTCGGCTCAGTCGCATATGACCCAAACAATACGAACTCCAATCGCAAAGGTGATCTGATTAGTGGCAGCCAAACTGTCGCCGGTGCCAACAATCAAACCTATTCCGTCACTGAGTTGGGTGTCACCAACGGCAACCTCTGTATTAACATGAACATTAATGACCCAAACAAGGGTGGCAGTAATGCCGGACCGGTTGGGCCGATTGTTCTCAATACACTGGTATTAACCGCCTACGACCAATCAGGAACGGCTGTTTTCTCTGCACATCTCGCTGATGCCTTGACTCTGCGCGAAGCCACGTTAAATGGCAACGGCACGGGCAAATCGGATTTCACTTTCGCGCTCAATCCCGATGCGGCTGCGGCTCTGGCTGCGGCGATTGCGGCAAACCCGAACCTGCGATTGGGTCTGGCGGCGAGCGTTTCGGATGCGTCAGGCGGCCACGAAAGCTTCTTCTTTTGCAAAGGCTGCGGCGATCCGGGCCGAGAGGTCCCTGAACCAGCCACAATGTTGTTGCTCGGGACAGGCCTCGCGGGAACAGTCGGCGCAATTCGCAAACGACGCAACGCCGCAAAACCTGAATAAGTGATCTTCTCCTTCCTTGAGTAAAAAGCCTGAGCAGAATGCAAACCTGCTCAGGCTTTCCCTTATAAAAAATATTTCTGGAGAATCGAAGGCTTTCAGACTTTAGTTAGCTATCCTGGAAAAACGGACGGGCTAGTGCAGCGGCAGACGGTGAGGCGGCCTCGGGCCGCCGTTTTTGTTTGTTCCAGGAAACGCTTAGAACCCTTTCCAGCTTTAGATTGACCACCTCATAAA
>DATAOU010000141.1:0-4664 GCA_036265575.1 Pyrinomonadaceae bacterium | reverse complement strand
CACGCAAATTCTTATCGTCCTCTGTTTGTTGTTCGTTGCGCTCGTGCTCTTTGCAATTGAGCGCATACCTATTGAGATTGTCTCAGTCGTTCTCGTGATGGCCCTGGTCATCACTAACACACTCAACGTGACCGAGGCGTTCTCGGGTTTTGGCAACGACATTGTCATCACCATCGCCGGCCTCTTTATCCTGACCGGCGGGTTGGCTAAAACCGGAGTCGTCGACGCAATCGGCAGACGCCTTCATCGTGTTGCCGGCGATAGCGAGTTCCGCATCACAGCTCTAATCATGGTGGCTGCCGCACTGTCTGCGGCTGTCATGAAAAATACGACGACGACGGCGATGTTTCTGCCGGTAGTGCTCGGCATTGGTGCGCGACGAAACATTAGTCCTTCAAAACTGCTCATCCCACTCGCATTCGGCGCTATCCTCGGCGGCACCTGCACGCTAATTGGGACTTCCACCAACCTGGCGGTGAGTGGCGCTTTGCCACGCTATGGCATGCAGCCGTTTACGATGTTTGAACTCACCAAAGTTGGCGTGCCAATTGTCGGCGTCGGCATGCTCTACATGCTGCTGGTCGGTTTGCGCCTGTTGCCTAGACGTGAATCTGCGAAGTCACTCACCGAGCAATATCACGTGCGGCAATACATGACGGAAGTGATCGTCCTGGACGACTCACCGTTGATTGGAAAGACGCTCGAAGAAGCTCGCATCAGTGACGAACTTGACCTGACAGTGCTGGGAATTCTACGCGGTCCCAAGCAGTACAGAGTTGCGCCGCATTCTCACGAGCAAATCAAAGCTGACGATCTCTTAATGGTCCAGGGACGCGTCGAGGACATTCTCAGGGTAAAGAGCGAAGCGGGAATCGAGATCAAGCCCGATTTTACATTGAATGATGCGGCGCTCGAAGGCGCCGATGTAGAACTGTTTGAAGCCATGGTGCCGAAGGGTTCGGACTTCATTGGTCGTACTTTGAAGCGACTCCAGTTTCAAAGGCGCTACGAGCTGGTGGTCCTGGCAATCAATCGACACGGAGTAAACCTGCTGTCGAAACTCAGCACGGTAAAAATCAGGTTTGGTGACGTGCTCTTGATACAAGGAAATCGGGGGCACGTCGAGAGCCTGGCGGCTGACGATCAGATTCTACTGCTGGAAGAAATTTCCGAACGGCAGGCGCGGCCGGCAAAAAGGCGCTGGGCCCTGCTGGCCTTCGGAGTGTTTCTATTCTTCTCGGTAACCCATTTGGTTCCGCTGCCGATCGCCGTGCTGATCGGCGTTCTAATATTATTAGCCAGCCGCGCGCTGCGTACTTCTGAAATTTACGAGATGATCGAATGGCGGTTGATTATTCTGATCGCCTGCATGATGAGTTTTGGGCTGGCGATGGAAAAGAGTGGAGCGGATCAATATCTCGCCAACTTGATCGTCCAGGCGACCGGCCATTACGGCCCAACCGCGGTGCTGGCGGGCTTCTTCATCATGACGGTCGCATTGACCCAGCCGATGTCCAACCAGGCTGCGGCGCTCGTCATGCTGCCGATTGCGGCCAAGTCGGCGCTCGCATTGGGATTGAATCCGCGAACATTTGCGGTGGCGGTAACCTACGCCGCGTCCTGTTCGTTCCTGACTCCGCTTGAACCAGCTTGCGTTTTGGTCTACACCCCCGGACGCTACCGCTTTTTTGATTTTGTGAAAGTCGGTTCGATTCTGACGATCGTTGTGTTTGCGATTGTGATGTGGTTGGTTCCTATTTTCTGGCCATTACAACCTTAACGAGCTTCACCCCTCCTGTTTCGTTATTCGCATTAGCGAATCGCCTTCTCATACCAATCCTTCCAAAAAGATTTCCTGCGCCACGCCAGGTAAATGAAAATTGGATTTGTGAGTAGCAGCGTTTTTGCGAAACTCTGCTGGTCGAATCGCCTGGCGGAAGTCTTAACCGGTTCATCTTCGATGAACTCCAAATGACCTTTATGCTGTTTGGTGAGTTTCGCCAGCCGCCAGTAGAACTCAATGTCCTCTCCCACAAAGACCGTTGGATCGTAGCCGCCAAGTTCTGCAAAAAGCGTTTTGCGGCAAAACTGCGCGGCGCCCTGTTTCATATTGAAAATGGTTCCCCAAAACTTCCAACCCAAAAGGTAGATCCTGGTCCATCCGCGTTGCGGGCGCGCATACTCAACGGCCACCGCGCCGCCGCAGCAGTTCTTGTCCGCCATCGCTTTGGCAATTCTTTGGAGGAGCGTGTCAGGAATCAGCGTGTCGGCGTCAATGAAAATCAAAATGTCGCCGCTGGAATTCTGCGCTCCGGTGTTTCTCACCTTCGCAATGTTACGTTCAGATTCTGAAATTACTCTCGCGCCAAACGACTCCGCTATGCGACCGGTGCCGTCGCTACTGTCGTTGTCAACAACGATGATTTCAGAAGCTCCAGAAAGTTTGGATAACGCCTGGCTGATGTGTTCCAACGTTGCGGGCAGATACTTCTCTTCATTGTAGGCGGGAATGATTAGGGAAAGTTTCGACATAGCAAAATACTGTAAAGCAAACTGTTAGTTTGCAGTCGTGGAACCCTTCAATCATCGCACAACAACATCTGCTTTCCGAGATTCTGCTTTAGTTTGGCGAGTGACACGATCCACAAATACGGAACCGGGAGCAGTAGCGACCGGGTGAACCTTAGCATGGACGCTAGCCGACATTTGCAGCTCGATTATCTGGTTTGCCGTCACCCGGTCGCTACCACTCCCGGTTCCGTATTAGTGGGCACAGTGTTGAAGGGTAATTCCTAACAAACCAACACTTTGCTTTACGAATGATTCTTGCCAATTTGGATCACCCGGTAATAAAATCCGGCCGCTCCAATCAGTCACAAATTCTGCAACTCAATTAGGAGGGTGATATGAAACGAAGAGTGATCCTATTAGCGGTGGCAGTTTTGTTTGTCGGCGCCACTGTCTGCTCAGCCCAGAGTCCGCATATGGGCACCTGGAAACTGAATGAGGCAAAGTCGAAATTCCCTAAGGGCGCCACGAAGAATAATACTGTGACCTACGAAGCCTCAGGCGACAGCACCAAAGTCACGGTGGATGGCGTCGATGGTTCTGGCAATGCGGTCCATAGCGAATGGACTGGCAAGTTTGATGGTAAAGATTACGCCGTCACTGGTGACGCAACTGCGGACACGCGTTCGTATCGGAAGATCAACAGCCGTACGTTGGCAATGACCAACAAGAAAGCCGGGAAGGTAACCGTCACCGGTCGCATCATGGTTTCACCCAACGGAAAAAGTCGCACCGTGACCACTTCGGGGACTAATGAAAAAGGTAAGCGTTTCAGCACCCGGGCGGTGTACGACAAACAATAGCTATGTCGCGGACTCGCTGAATCTTAGCGATTAACCTGCGGAGCGGGTGTCGGCATAAAGCCTGGGGTGGAGCACAGCGAAACCCCAGGGAGGTTCCAGCGGCTGCGATCCCGGAGTCCGCGGAGCGGCCGACAGTCGAGTCAGCGAGGAAATGTTCTCGTTGTAACCTCTATCGGCCGCTTCGCGGGCTCAATCATTTCTGATGACTTTTGATCCTGGGGTTCCGCGGCGCTCCAGCCCAGGCTTTATGCCGTCGCCCGCGTCGCGGGCTCAATTTATTTTTGACAAGTTTGATCCGCACGGTTCCTCTTCTCCCCCGGCGGGATCCACAGCCGAGCATTTCGGCTAGTGTGGAACACAGTATGTCGTCAGCCGCTTCGCGCAGGCCTTCCAAATCCGAAATCCCTCAAAGGTTGAAATATTTCTCGCTCTCATTCGTCTTAACAAGTGGGACAATTTCCCGGCGCCATAGAGACCAGCAAGCTAAGTTGGGGAGGAACTCAACATGAACGTACAGCGCTACGCAAGATTCGCGGGCGTGCTATTTCTAATCTCACTGGTGGCCGGCGGGTTCGGCGAAGCTTACGCGCCCTCCAGACTCATCTCCGCCCACGATGCTGCCGCGACGGTAGCGAACATTAAGAACTTCGACTTTCTATACCGACTCGGCTTCGCTGCCTTCTTGATTGAGTCGCTGTGCGACATCACGCTTGTCGCTCTCTTTTATGCATTGCTTAAACCCGTCAGCAAAGAGCTGTCTTTGGTGGCGGCATTTTTTGGGCTGATTGGCACCGCTCTCTTTGCGTTTGCAGAACTATTTTATTTCGCGCCGCTGCTGATCAGCGGAGGTTCGCTCGACTACTTAAAAACCTTTACACCCGACCAGCTCAACTCTCTCGTGTTGTTATCCATGAAGTTTTATGGGTTCGCCGGTATGATCTTCACCGCCTATTACGGCATGAGTTGGCTGGTCCGGGCCTATCTAATATGGAATTCCGGTTATCTGCCAAAGTTTCTGGGCGTGCTCATGGGAATCGGTGGGTTGGGCTTTGTGGTGCGAAACTTCCTCCTGATCCTCGCCCCGGCCTACGCGTCAGACCTGTTCCTGATGTTGATGATTCCTGGTGGGCTGGTGATGACGATATGGCTACTGGCAAAAGGCGTTGACCTTGCGAAATGGAATGCCCGAAGAGGAAACGGTAAGCGTAAAACAGAAGTGTCTTGATTCAAGTTTCTCTGTGAAACCTCTGTGCCCTCTGTGTCTCCGCGGTGAATAAATTCAATCAACTCACC
>DATAOU010000140.1:0-4427 GCA_036265575.1 Pyrinomonadaceae bacterium | reverse complement strand
GCCTTACACATTTCAAATGTGCCGGTAAAACGGCAATCTAGCGGGCCACCAAAGTAGCCAGAGGCCGAAAAATGCCCTATCTAAAGCCTGAACGTCCCGAAAAAGTTAATGCCCCGTCCCTGAAGATCAGCAAACAGCGCGGCGAGCGCTTGGTTTGTTTGACTGCCTACGATTATCCGACGGCGCGGATCGTTGACGAGGCGGGCATCGACATCATTCTCGTCGGCGACAGCCTGGGCAACGTGGTACTCGGCTATGGCAATACAGTGCCGGTGACACTCGATGAGATTTTGATTCACTTGAAAGCGGTGCGTCGTGCCGTGCAGCGCGCTCTGCTCGTTGCCGATATGCCGTACGGTTCCTTTCATACCGGCGCCGATGACGCGGTACGAAACGCGTTGCGCCTGGTGAAAGAAGGCGGCGCTGAAGCCGTTAAACTCGAAGGCGGCCACAAGCGCGTGCAGTTGGTAAAGCGTTTAGTTGATGAAGAGATTGCCGTGATGGGCCACATCGGTTTGACGCCGCAATCAATCAACAAACTCGGCGCCTATCGGGTACAGGGGAAAACCGCTGCTGCGGCCAGACAATTGATTGACGATGCTCGCGCGCTGGAAGACGCGGGTGCTTTTGCGATTGTGCTGGAGGTTGTGCCGCGCGAAATCGCAAAGATGATTACCGAGAGCGTCAGCATTCCCACGATCGGCATCGGCGCCGGCGTGCATTGCGACATTCAGGTACTGGTAATCCACGACATGCTTGGCCTTTCGTTTGGTAAGCTCGCGCGTTTTGTCCGGCCTTATGCGAACCTGCATGAAGTTATTACTGATGCCGTCAGCCATTTCGCCGATGACGTACGCAGCGGAGTTTATCCTTCCGATGCTGAGTCGTATGCGCTGCCGGCCGACGCCGCCGAGGAATTGCACGTCGAGAAAGAGCCTAAGTCGTAAATCGTAGGCTGGTAAATCGTGAATCGTAAATCGTGAATAGGAGTTCTATTGTCGCTTTGCGGTTTTGATTTTATGGCCTTTTCTTTTGCCCGGGTTTGACGTTCGCTGCATCTATTTCGATTCACGATTTACGATTAACTAGCTATGGAGATAATCAATCGCCGCCAGCGCATGGCTTCCGTCGCGCGCAAAATCCGTCGCGACCAGGACCGCACGATTGGGTTGGTGCCGACAATGGGCGCGCTGCACGAAGGTCATCTCAGCCTGGTGCGAGAAGCGCGCCGAATGTGCGACATCGTCGTCGTTTCCGTATTCGTCAATCCCACGCAGTTTGGTCCCACCGAAGATTTCGAGCATTACCCGCGCGACCTAACCAAAGACACGGCGCTGCTCACCGATTACAACGTTGACTACATCTTTGCGCCAACTGCGGAGGAAATGTATCCGAAGGGCTTTTGCACTTATGTAAATGTCAGTGGTCTTTCAAAACTGCTCGAAGGCGAATCGAGGCCGGGGCATTTTCGCGGCGTGGCTACAGTAGTTTCCATTCTTCTGAATACCGTGCGACCCGACTTCGCATTTTTTGGACAAAAGGACGCACAGCAATCGGTAATCATCCGGCGCATGGTCAAGGATCTGGCTTTCGATACTGAGATTGTTGTGCTGCCAACGGTGCGAGAAGATTCCGGCCTGGCGATCTCGTCACGTAATCTTTACCTGAGCAAGGAAGAGCTCCAGTCAGCGGCCATCATTCATCAGGCACTCGCCAAGGCGAAAGAAAGTTTCAAAAAAGGTGAGCGTCACGCCGCCAAGCTCGCCGACACTATTAGATCAACCATTGAAACAGAACCGCATGCGCGACTCGGATATGTCAGCGTGGTTGATGCCGAAACACTGGAGCCGCTCGAGAAAATTGAAGACCGGCCGGTGCTGATCGCAGTGGCCGCTTACATCGGCAAGACGCGCCTCATCGACAACATCGTGGTGAACAAAGTTAAGAAGGACGCGGCCACCTCGAAAGCCTGAATCTCGCCCTACCTGCGGTTTTCCTCCTCCTCTGTTAAAATCCAATTGTTAACGTATGTCTGATCAGAATAAGCAAAAAGCGCACATTAAGTTTGTCCTGAACGGCGAGACGGCGGAAGTGGCGTTCGCGCCGCACAAGACGCTGCTTGAGGTTCTGCGCGAAGATCTCGGGTTGATGGGCACCAAGCATGGCTGTGAACTAGGCGAGTGTGGCACCTGCACCGTGCTGGTTAACGGCCGCTCGATTCTCTCCTGTCTGATGCTGGGGCTGGATGCGGAAGGCCAGGACGTCAAGAGCATCGAAGGCATGGCAAACGGCGCGGAGCTTCATCCACTTCAGGAAACGTTCGCTGATACAGGCGCAGCGCAGTGTGGCTATTGCTCTCCGGGATTTCTGCTGGTCGCTGAGGAACTATTAAAGAAGAATCCAAATCCGGATCGCGAAACGATCAAAGAAGCGCTCTCAGGAAATTTGTGCCGTTGCACTGGCTACATAAAGATTTACGAAGCAGTTGAACTGGCTGCGGCGCGGATGCGCGGCGAAGAGATGGAGCTACCGCGAGAGAGTGTTTATGGCCTGGAGTAGGGTCAGCCGAGAATCAATCGGGTGCTTAACGTTCGGTAAAGGCCGGTAGTTCAGAGTACAAGCTTTAGCTTGCCGCCGAAGACAACCTGAAGGTTGGACTCTGAACTTCTTGAGCGGGATTTAATGGCTAAAAACGGACACAATAACGGGAAGCCACTGAATGTTGTCGGCAAACCATTTCGCAAGGTCGATGCGCGCGCTAAGTGCACTGGCCAGACGAAGTTTGCGGACGACATCGTGCTGCCGCGCATGCTGGCCTGTAAAATTCTGCGCAGCCACGAGCCGCACGCCCTAATCAAGAGCATTGATGTCTCCAAAGCGCAGGCGCTGCCCGGAGTGATCGCGATCATCACCGGCAAGGACCTGCCCATCTCGTACGGGATTCTGCCTGTAAGCCAGGACGAACACGCGCTCTGCATCGACAAGGTACGCTTCATCGGGGACCCGGTTGCGGCTGTCGCGGCGATTGACGAAGACGTCGCGTTCGACGCGATGAATCTAATCGAAGTCGAGTATGAGCGCCTCAACACCATCTCCTCGATCGAAGAAGCAGTGATGATTGATGAGCCTCGCATTCAGGACTATGGCGATGCCGGCAACATACACAAAAAAGTGTCGCTGGAATTTGGCGATGTGGAACAAGGCTTTGCTGAAGCGGATCTGATTCGGGAAGACGTCTTCTTTTACGAAGGCAACACGCATCTGCCGATGGAGCAACACGCGGCCGTCGCCTATTTTGATCCCGACAAAAAGCTGACGCTCTGGAGTTCGACGCAGACCCCCCACTACGTTCATCGCGCCTTGACCAAAGTTTTGGAAATTCCCGCAAGTCATATTCGCGTGATAGCCACGCCCAACGGCGGCGGCTTTGGCGGTAAGAGCGACCCTTTCAATCACGAAGTCGTAGTTTGCAAACTTGCGATGATCACGGGTAGGCCGGTCAAGAACACGCTAACCCGCGAAGAAGTCTTCTACTGCCACCGCGGCCGCCATCCCGTGTTAATGCACGTCAAGACGGGCGTGAAAAAAGACGGCGCGATAACTGGAATGCATTTTCAGTCGTTCCTCGATGGCGGAGCTTATGGCAGTTACGGTGTTGCAAGTACTTTCTACACTGGCGCGTTGCAGACCGTTACCTATGATGTGCCGCGTTACAAGTTTCAGGGCCTCCGGGCGTTTACCAACAAGCCACCGTGTGGTCCAAAGCGCGGGCATGGCACACCACAACCACGCTTTGGTCTCGAAGTTCACCTGGACAAGATTGCCGAGCAGTTAAAACTCGATCCGGCGGCGATGCGGCGCAATCACCTGGTTAAGCCAAATACGGTCACCGCAAACTATCTGCGCATCGGCAGCATGGGTCTGGGCCAATGCATCGACAAAGTCGTCACCGGCTCGGATTGGAAGAATCGGTTCTCAGGCTGGGACCAGAACAATCGCAAACTTCCCTACGGCAAAGGTATCGGCATCGCCTGCAGTTCCTATATCTGCGGCGCGGGCCTGCCAATCTATTGGAATAACATGCCGCAGTCAGGCGTGCAGTTGCGGCTGGACCGGCAGGGCGGCGTCTGCGTGATGTGCGGCTCGACCGATATCGGACAAGGATCTGATTCGATACTTGCCTACATCGTCGCTGAGGTGCTTGGCATCGATCCTTTCGACATTCGCGTCGTCACCGCGGATACCGATTTGACGCCGGTAGATTTAGGTAGTTATTCGAGCCGCGTGACCTTGATGACTGGCAACGCCGCGATTCAGGCCGCCGAGCGCGCGCGCGAATTGCTGGTTATGGCAGTCGCCGAAAAACTTTCGGTGCCGATTGAAAATCTGTCACTGGCAGAGCGTCGCGTGTTTGACGTTGAAAACCC
>DATAOU010000139.1:0-3763 GCA_036265575.1 Pyrinomonadaceae bacterium | reverse complement strand
CGCAGGGGCGGAACTGGCTCCTCTCGGCTGCTGGCGGTCCAGCGGTAACCATACTGAAAGCTAATCAGGTGCGAAGCCGCTATGAGATGAACGAGACCAAGGATGACGCTCGCGACTAAGAGCCATAGCTCGGTGGTCATAACGCGCTACTTGCGCCTAACGAGATTGAGCTCAGCCACCGCTGGCGGCGACGAGCTTTGCTTACACTTCGTCCTTCATAATTCATCTCTCGGCCTTTCAGTAGGCCGGCCAGCGGTTGCCTGGAGCGTTTGGTTAGGCGGAAACGGCGCCACTCGCAAAGACACCAGTGAAGGTTGAATCTTCTCATCGTTTCTGCAAGAGCAGGACCGTATGTCCTTCTGGATCGCGGATTGCTGTCCAAGGCTGTTCCGCTTTGAGGCCGCTTCCGAGGATCTCTGACGAATCAAACTTGGCGACGGTCGCCTGTAGATCCGGGACCTCCACAAATACGACTGCCTTCTCGGCTGAGGGATAGCTCTCCACGCCCTTTCGCTCGAGGCAGAGGAAGGCATCGCCGCCTGCTAGCTTCACGTGATGTGTAGGGTCGTGCTCAATCGTCGGCAAGCCGAGCCTCATGGAGTAGAAACGCCGTGCCCGCTGTAGGTCGTCGAAATAGAGCTCGAAACCAGCAAAACGGGCTTTTGAATGGGGCATGTGTATGTGTGTGTTTTTCAGCCTAACTACAACTAGACGAAAACCCCGTTTCGCCCATTTTGGCTGTTCCTCAGGGGAAACTCTGGATAAGACGAAAATATCAATTCGGGTTTGTGGGCATCAAAGCAGCCTGTTAGCCAATTCATTTTACGTTAACTGCAATGGCTATCGTGGGCGCAGACATCGCGTGGGCGTGATGTGGATCCTGCTGGCCTTTTGGAAGGAAATACCACACGCCAGGAGTCATTCGACCTCGTTCAGGCAACTGCTGTAATCGCGACGGATCCAAGCCTGCCGCGATCAGGCCGGACGCGTCGAACTCGTAAACAACGTCTTCAGCCGTGCCTTCCGGCTGCGTGGCGAAGTGAACCATCGTGCCTTGGCCGCTGTTGAAGCAGTATTCGCCACTCGCCGCCGTCTGATCGACCGCAATCCTGGGTTTCGCACGAAGAATTCTAGCGATGGCCAGGATCTCGCCTTTCGCGGTACCCTGAAGGGCCAAGACGTCGGCGTACTCGCTTTTCACTTTGGTGAATTCGTTTCCCGAGTCCGGCGTGTCGCCGGCGAGAAGACGACAGGTCAGAGCTAACGCGTGTGCAGCAACAGTTAGAAAAACGATGCGACGCATAATGATATCTCAGTACGGGTTGTTTAGGAGATAATTGGACCGTGAGCTGTAGTTTGCAAACCGGCACCGAGCCGGGCAAGCAGAAGCGACGGGTGTGCTGAATCGAACAGCACATTCATGGAGCCCAAGTGTAATCGCGCATGACCCGAGGAAGATTTGCGTCACTCCGGCGAGATTCACTTTCGGACCCATTTCGTGTACTTGAGTGGTTAAGGGACTTGAAGGTCTGTGATCGCGAGGCGCGTGCGCTTCCCGGAGCAGCGATAAGCCCGAGCAGTTTCGGGCTACAGCGAAATGGAAATGCTCGCTCGACTTTGGACTGCAGGATTCTAGTTTCAGTGGGCGATACGCATGTCCGACGACGAATTTCCAAAGAAGGAAGTAGAAACGCTCTGGGCCCCGTGGCGCGTCGAGTACTTCGAGAAGGAGCCGCGCGACCACGATTTTCTGGAAACGGCGGGACGTGCGAGCGATGACGCCAAGCATCTTGTAATCACGCGCCGGAAAAATGCGTTCCTGATGATGAACCGATATCCTTACACGGTTGGACACCTGATGGTGGTGCCGTACCGCAAAGTCGCGGAGCTTTCAGCGCTTGGCGAGAATGAGGTTGTTGAGCTGTGGAACTTGGTCGTCCACGCGCAAGCGCTTTTGCGCGCCGCGGTAAAGGCGCAGGGATTTAACATCGGTCTGAATCTCGGCGAGTGCGCGGGCGCAGGTGTGCCCGATCACTTGCACATCCATGTCGTGCCGCGCTGGACCGGCGACACGAACTTCATGCCGATCATCGGCGGCGCGCGCGTGCTCTCGGATGGTTTGCGCGCCTTGTACGACAAACTGCTGGAAGCGCAGGCGAACATGGCTTCGACACGCTAAAACTTTGAATCGTTGATCGTAATCCGGTGTAACGATGTAACGAATCACTTGATGAACACCTGGGTTGAAGCGCCGCCGCCGAGAAAAGGTCTGGGTTGTTTCGGACGGGGCTGCCTGATTCTGTTGGTATTTGCGATCGTGCTGGCGATTGCTTGTTTTGCCGGGATGTATTGGGGACTGCATCGCCATTCGGCATTGTTCTACGGTAGTTATTGGCTGGCCAAAACGCGGTCAATCGCTGAAGCGCCAACGCCCGTTCCGGAATTCAGCGGTTCCGACCAACAGATTCAACGGACCAGGGAAGGCTGGCAGGACTTCGAACAGAAAACGCGCGCAGGCCAACCAGCGGAAATTGAGTTAAGCGCGGATGACATCAATGCGTTGATCGCAACAATCGGCGACCTGCGCGGGAAAGTTTTTGCGTCCATCGAAGACAATCGACTTCGCTTGCAGGCGAGTCTGCCGATCGGAGGAGTTCTCGGCAGACCCGGTTATTATTTTAATGGCGACGTCATCATTGAACTAAACGGCGCGCAGACACTGGATAGCCCGCGGTTCAGCCGGATTACCATTAATGGCGAGCAGGTGCCGACTGATTTTTTAAATTGGAAGTATCGTTCCAGACAACTGCGCGAGTATCTGGCTGACCAGCGGAACGCGTACGAGATCGGCACGATCGAGATACGCGATGGAAAAATAATCCTGCGATCACACACCGGCTAGTTCCGTTGCGGGTGGCGCTGCTTCGTCCAAGTTGTTGCTCCACAAATAGCGTCGGGTTTCAGCGACGATGACTCCATTGAGGGCGATGAGCGAAATGAGATTTGGAATCGCCATCAGGCCATTCGTCACGTCGGCTAACGACCAGACGGTCGGAAGCGAAAGGACCGAACCGATTAGAACTGCAACGACCCACAGGCATCGATAAGGCTTGATCACTTTTGTTCCCAGGAGGTATTCGGCGGCTTTTTCGCCGTAGTACGACCATCCCAAAATCGTGGAAAACACGAAGGTCAGCAGACCCGTCGTGAGAATGATCGGGCCCACGATGTGAATATCGGAGAACGCGGCCTTTGTGAGAGCCGCGCCTTTCAGGCCTTTGGCCCATTCGCCGGAGTTGACCAGCACCAATCCAGTCATCGCGCAGACGACGACAGTATCCCAGAATGTTCCTGTGGAAGAGACGAGCGCCTGGCGCACAGGATTTTTGGTTTGTGCCGCGGCGGCAACGATCGGTGCGCTGCCGAGGCCGGATTCATTTGAGAACAGGCCACGCGCCACACCGTAGCGGATCGCTTCTTTCATCGTTGCGCCGGCAAAGCCTCCAATCATGGCATGACCGGTAAAGGCATCTTGGAATATAAGCTGCAACGTCGCCGGGATTCCTGATGCATTCATTATCAGCAGAATCAGACAGCCGCCGACGTAAAAGATCGCCATGAATGGGACCAGCGCTTCGCAGACTTTTGCGATGGACTTAATTCCACCCAGGATCACGACCGCGGTGAGCACCGCCATCACAACACCTGTGATCCAAGGAGCGATGCGGAATGTTTCATGGACCATCGACGAAATCGAATTTGC
>DATAOU010000138.1:0-6335 GCA_036265575.1 Pyrinomonadaceae bacterium | reverse complement strand
TCAGCAAACTTGAAAACATCAAAACTTGCGTCGTTGAATTCACTGACGACTGGCGCAGCGCAAACTGAACTACATAAGTGCTGTGGCTCAAAGCGGTGGGCCGAGCAAATGTCCGCCGAGCGGCCGTTTGAAAGTCTTGATGATTTGCTTAGTAAAGCAGATCTCGTTTGGTGGTCACTTGAGCCAGGCGATTGGCTGGAAGCCTTTCTGAGTCATCCAAAAATCGGTGAGAAGAAAGCGGCAGCCGCAACCTCCGAGCAATCCAAACAATGGTCCGCCGCGGAACAAGCAGGTATCGCAGATGCCGCAAACACTACGCTGGCTACGCTTGCCGAGCTGAATCAGAAATATCAGGACAAGTTTGGTTACATCTTTATTGTTTGCGCCAGCGGCAAGAGTTCTGAGGAAATACTCGCAATTCTCCAGCGCCGGTTAGAGAATGACAGGGATGAAGAGTTGCGCATTGCGGCTGCGGAACAAGCGAAGATTACGAAGTTGCGTTTGCAGAAGCTGGTTGAAGGTTAGTCCGTTGTCGGTTGTGCCCGTGGTCAGTTGTCAGTGGTCAGTTGTCCGTTGTGACAAACCCGTTGTCTGGTAAACTGCCAGGCTTGACGATCACAACTGGTGGATTCAGGTAGCAGTGCGACAGAACATTATTGCTCTCGCCCCAGCGGGGCGAGATGTTTATGGAACGCACGACCGCCGAAAGATTCCTCGCTCCAGCGGAGCGAAACATAAGTCAGTCTCGCTGCAAACGTAAAACATTGCGCTCCGCCGGAGCGCGAGTTATCGGGTTTCAGGGTCTTATCTATAAACTTCTCGCTCCGCTGGAGCGAAAACCAAATTATGTTTTCGAACGGACCACGGACAACTGACCACCGACAACTGACGAATTCATGAGCACCATTTCCACGCACATTCTCGACATCGCGCGCGGCGCGCCGGCCAATGGTGTTGCTGTATCACTTGCAATACAAAACACCGACGAAAGTTGGACCGAGCTTAGCCATGCTTCGACCGATGCGGATGGCCGTGTGAAACCTTTCTTTCTGGTTGGCGAACCTATCGAGCGTGGCACCTACCGGCTTGTGTTCGACACCGAAGCTTATTTCCAAAGTCTTAAGGTCGAATGCTTTTATCCGCAAGTTGCGGTGGTCTTTCGCGTGGAAGATGCCGCGCAGCACTATCATGTTCCACTTTTGCTGAGTCCGTATGGTTACTCAACCTATCGCGGCAGTTAAATTGTCCGACAAACTTCAGTTTGTCGTTTCTTTTGCGTCACACGCCAGCTTGTCGTTTTTCGAAAAGCCAGTCGACAAACTGAAGTTTGTCGGACATAAAACACAAAAATGCTTAATCCAACCATCAGCGAATGGCTCAACTTAATATTCCGCTGGATCCACGTCTTCGCGGGCATCATGTGGGTCGGCACCACCTACTACTTCACCTGGCTTGACGCGCGCCTTACCGAAGAAGAAAAAGCCATGGCGAACACCGGCAATGCGGCCCAAATTTGGATGGTCCATAGCGGTGGCTTTTATGTAGTTGAAAAACGCAAGTTACCCGATCTGGCTTCGCGCACGCTGCACTGGTTTCGCTGGGAAGCGGGGACGACCTGGCTCAGCGGCATGGCGCTTCTAATCCTTCTGTTCTACGTCGGCGGCGGAGCGCTGGTTGACCCCGACGTTCGTGACATCAGCGTCGGCGCGGCTGTGGCGCTCGGCGTTGGTGTGCTAATCGGCGGCTGGATTATTTATGACCTGCTGATGCTGTCGCCGTTGGGAAAGAATGAGAAGGCTTTTGCCGCGGTCGCGTACGTCTTGCTGGTGGGCGTCAGTTTTGGACTAACACGTTACCTTAGCGCGCGCGCGGCGTACATTCACGTCGGCGCGTTAATGGGCACGATCATGGCCGCGAACGTCTGGATGCGCATACTGCCCGCGCAAAAGAAGATGATTGCAGCAATCAATGCCGGACAAAAACCCGACGATCGCTTGAGTGCCCAGGCAAAGCTGCGCTCAAAACAAAATACTTTCATGGCCGTGCCGCTAGTCTTTCTTATGATCAGCAACCACTTTCCCGGCGTGACCTACGGCGACCGCAACAATTGGATCATCCTCGCGGTTTTGATTTTGGTTGGTTGGGTTGCGGCGAAATTTATTAGACGCGCCTAAGGATGGCAAGACTCTTAATAGTGATAACGGGCTTGCAAGAAGTCTATCCGGTCTTTTGACACTATATATACGACTCGATGCTCTTCAGTTAAGCGGCGTGACCAGACACCGGCTAAAAGGTGTCTTAGTGGTTCGGGCTTCCCCCAACCTTGAAACGGATCTCGAAGGATCGCTTCAATTAAGTCAAAGGCTCGTAGAGCAACCTTCCTGTTTGTCTTGATCCAATAACGCAGATCTTCCCTAAATTCTGGCTGAAAGACGGCCTCGCGTTTTAGTTGAGGATTATTTTTTGACTGGCTCAAGCCCCATCTCCCGACGCAACTTATTTAGCGACTGGGTTCTGCCCTTTCCAGACTTAGCTCGGTCCATGGCCGAGAGAAGGCGGCGGGCATTCTTGGGTGATCTTAGAAGATGAGCAGTCTCTAGCAAGCTGGATAACTCTTGGGCGGCGACAAGGGCGACATCGCCTGAGTTTCGACGGGTGATGATTATGACTTCACGATCATCAGCTGCCCTATTGCAGAGAGACGCAAAGTTAGCCCGTGCATTTGTGTAAGTGGTGCGATGAGCCATATGTACAGAATAGCTGTACAAAAAAACTGCGTCAAGTTCCAAAGCTGAACTACTTCGCCAGCGGGAAGATCGGCTCAATATCTACCGGCACCGCGACCAAACGATCCAGCGCACCCTGCATCGGCGGCCGAATTACCGAATACTTGTCGAGTATTGCCGTGGCCTTGTCGTAAGAACCTTCCGCCTCAATCGTGAGCAGGTCGTGCGTCAGTTTGCGCACCGCGTCTTTTATCTTCGTATTGTCGACGCTGAACTTGTTCGTGCGTTCGTCAAACTTGATCGCGCCTTCATCCGTGAAGTAGTTGAACTGCATCGCCACTCCGCGCGCGTGCGACTCAGTCAAACCAAAACGAACTGAACGAAACATGCTCGCCAGGTAAGTGGTGTACAGCGTGCGCTGCATCTGTTTGTCGATGACGCCCTTGTCAATCAAGTACTGCAGCGCCCACAGGCCAGTCACATCCGCTTTCGCCTCTTCAATCGCAGAGTATTTATCTTTGAGCTGCAAACGAACGGTGGTCGCTTGCCCGCCCACCGTGATGTTGTGCGGTCCCAGGCCATGCATCAGCTCGTGCATCAGGATGTGTGTAAAGAAAGAATCAAAAGCAATATCGCGCTGCTGGGCGGGGCTCAATACTTCACGAGTAATGGGAATCAGCACCTTGTTGAACTTCGCGTCCTGGACGTTCTTTAACATAATTCGCGCGGAGCCCTTTTCTTTAACTACACGCTCATCGTTGGGCAGGTTAAAGGCCGCGGTCTGGACACCATTGTTTCCTTCACCGGATGCGAATACCTCGTTGACCACGCGCATCGGCGACGACGCGCCGAGTTTAGGGTTGCGATACTGCGCATCCAACGGCAGGTTGTTTTCCAATTCCTGCAGATGCTGGCTGAATTTCTTTAGCTTTGCCGATTCCACCGCATCAGTCAGCGTTACGTAAGCTTCGAACGCAGCCTTGTAACCAAACAGTTCGTCTTCGTACGTTTCGTAAGGACCGATAGTGACGTCGATAGGCGCATCGAGATCCATCCAGGCAACATCGCTGGCGTAGTAGTCGTTTGAACTGAATGCGTCGGCGCGCTTGCTGAGAAAATCCTTCAGCGTACGGTTGGTAGTCAACGCGGCGGCTTCGCGCAAGAGTTTCGCGGCGGGTTCAAGAAACTCGCGGTACTCCTGGCTGTAAGGCACGCTCATCAACTTGCCGCTCGCGTCGCGGCGAATGGTGTAGAAGTATCCAGTCGCTTTTTCTTTCTCAGAACCCGGCAACCCCGCGAGCCACGAATTGAATTCGTCTTTGGTGATGTCGTCTGGATAAAAATTCGCTTGCGACGGCTTCTCTCTAGGCACGCCTTCGATAAACGGTTCATTGCTGTCGAGCCGCGACCATGGCCCATCGTTAATCAGAAAATAATGCAACCGTTGGCGGCCAACGGCAGTCTTGTCAGCCTCCAGCTTTGCTTGCAAGGCATCGTTGCCGCTCCACACCTGGCGTAGAAACAACGGATCCAAAAGTTTTGCCGCGGCGATAATTTTAGTAAGCGCCTGTCGATCGCGCGGCGACAATTTAGCGAGGTTTGCCGTCAATGTAGTTGGCGCAAAACGGGCGATCTTCTTTGCGAGATCCGGGTCTCCCGCGACCTTCTTACTCCCGCGCCTCTGCATTCCTGAAATGCTAGTCATCAACAATGTGGATAAGAGCAGCAAGCTAACAACGATTTTCATTCCATCCTCCAACGAAATAATCAACGGAGATTCGAGTTAATTCAAGCAGTTCAGAGTGCAACCTTTAGGTTGCCGTTTGGTAACAACTCAAGCTAAAGCTTGTACTCTGAACTTCTTAATTCCTGAACTGCAAGTTACAAACTTTGCCGGTTGTTCAATATCTTCACAAACGAACCCGAGCGCAATTCAGCAACAGTCAAACCGGAAAGCGTTACGGCCTCTTCTTCAGTCAACGCGCCGCTGTTAATTGCGCGCAGGAAATAATTCAACAAGCCCTGGCCGGTAGCCGCGTCGTCGAAAACGTCTCCTACCAAAGTCGCCTTCGCCGCCTTCTCTACAAAATTTTTCAAACGCTCGGAAGCCGCGTCGAGACTTTCCAGGAAAAACGCATAAACCGCGGCGTACCGCGTCGGCAGTTGCGCCGGATGCAAATCCCACCCCTGATAAAAAGCGGTGACGAGCGAATGTTGGACATGATCGTAATGGAGCTTCCAGGCGCGATGGACCACCTCGCGGTTCTCATTGATTTGTTCGGCGGTCAAAGGCGTACCGCCTTCGCTAAAACGATGCGGCGCCACCGGCATGATGTTGGTCGCGCCATCTGAAAGCCAGACGCCGGTGCCGGCAAATGAAACCTGCATCATGTTCTTAGCAAAGTCACAGGCCGGGTGCATCATGTGTTGGTGCGCGGCGGTAATGCTGCAACTCGCGGTGTAGTCGTAGGTGCCAAAGTGCGCAGCAATGCAACGACCGCGCGCGGCGGCCAACAGCAGCGGCAGGTTAATTTCCCCACTATCGTTGATGATCGACTGCGTAGTTTCGATCATCATTTCGAGTTTGAGTGAATTGGAAGCAAGGCCGTTAGCCTGCTCCAGAGCGTCAAACACATCAGCGAGAGCGCTGACCTGTTCGGGGATGGTGATCTTTGGCAACGTTACCACAAAGTTATCGGGCAGTTTGCCGCCCGACTTCTCAAGCAACGTGGAAACAAAAATATCGAGGGTGCGCATGCTGCGCGCGCGCAACTCTTCGGTAAACGGCTTGATGCGAATGCCAATGAACGGTGGCAGCGTGTTGTTCCGGATACCATCGGCGACTTCCGCTGCAGCCGCCTCGGCATGGCCATCTTCTTCCGCATCCGGACGATTGCCGTAGCCATCTTCAAAGTCGATGCGAAAATCCTCGACCGCCTCGCTACGCAACTTCTCGGTGACGCGGTTATAAATTGTGTGGGCCAGCCAGGCTGTTTTGTTTTTTTGTCGCACGCTCGCGACATTATTTTCCAGCTCCGCGCGTAACCCGCTGGCTTCTTCGGTCGACTCGGGTAACTCGTCTGCGCCGGGCAGGCCGAGCGCTTTCGCGAAAGCGATAAAGTCAGGAGCAAACTGATCGAGCGAGCGACGTGCCAGCGCACCGAGGCGCGAAGCGGAATCGGATTTGAAAAGATGCGCGCCGCCATAGACCGTGTGCACCGGCTGGCGTCTGCCAGTCTCGCCGGGATAATTCGCAGCAAAGGCATTGTTCGCCTCAGCAAGTCGCGTTGTCAGATCGCGCACAGAACTGTCAGATAGAGACGTTTTCATCAATCCCTTTCAGTAACCTATTAAGAATAGTGTGGGCACGACTTTATTACAGGGATGCATAAAGTCACAAGAGAGGCCCTGGGATGACTACAGAGCGGCCGCGGGATGCAGGGCCTGACCCGTTAGCACCGCAATTACCGAGTTACTGGCCCGCCGCCTGAGATGTCTTCAGACAGTTTCTTGTTTGGCTCCAGTAGCTCGCAGCAGGAACGTCAAAACCACGCCCGCCAAAAATCCGCCGATGTGGGCCATGTACGCCACGCCTCCCGTTTCCGCGGT
>DATAOU010000137.1:0-4062 GCA_036265575.1 Pyrinomonadaceae bacterium | reverse complement strand
GCTCTTTCAAGGAACGGGCCCAGATTAACTCAGAGTCAATCTGGGCCCGAGCCCTAATACCTAGCATGTAAGTTCGTCGTTACGGTTCATGCGCCGGTGCCGGCGCTGCTCCCGCCGAATCGAACGGACCTAACTCGCCCTTCTGAAGCAACAATCGCATGCGCTCCAGTTCAAGCTGAAGTTTCTGCGTTTCCAGGCAAGCCATTATCGCTTCCGCCTTTTGCTTCTCGAGTCGAATGGAAATTGCCGCTTCGCGCTGCGGTTCACACGAGCAGCAGTGCGCAAGTTCCGGATCGTAGACTGTGCCGTCCGTCGGCAACGAAACTGGTTTTGGCTTCTCAACCACCTCGCCAACTCGTGGCAACAGTTTCAACGTGTTTTTGATCTGGTCACGCACGGCGGCGGGCAGCCATCCCAGATCATCAATCGAATGCCATTCGGGTGGAACTCCGTCGGCTATGATCCGATAAGAGATGTCGGAAACTCTGGTGCTGACGGCATAGAGCTCCACAACCTTGCGGATGAAATAGGTGACCGCACGACACTCGTTGTCATTCTGAATGACCCGCGAGGTGATGTTTACGGCTTCCTTGTCCTCATAGTTGCTAACTACGACCGAGCGTTCCGCATGCACCAGCAACGAAGATTGTCTCACCGACTGATCAAACGAATCGGCAACCGCTCCAACTCGCACTTGGTTGTGATCGGTGACATGAGCCTGGGTGGATGAACTGCCACTCGGCAGTCCCAGCAGTCCGGCCAGGCCGCCACCTGCAGAAACGGAACTACTCGACTTCACATCGACCAGCCGATCGCTTAAGACATCGAGGCTGTTGGTCACTCGTGCCTGATGAACAGCGGAAACGTACTGCATGAAGGTTGTCTGCACCGAGAACCGGTCCGTCTCACTCGTGATGCGGCGATACCGATCACTGTGATAGAGAGTGACCTTCTCTCCCGGCAGCAACGTCTGGGTAAAGAGCAACGGCCCATGCTGTTTGCCGAGCAGGCAGAACTTATGTTCATAGGTGATACGAAATTCTATGAACTGCCTGGCAGGCACAAAGGTTGTGTTGGGGTTGTCTCTTCCGAGCGGCACGCGGAAGAAACGGGTCTCGTACCAATACATGCAATTGTCATCCGTCCGCCACGGTGGGTCGCAGGGACTGACACAGCAAGCTTCCGGTTCCGGTAACTCGACGCAACAGGGACCTGCGTCCCTGCAAGCTTCGCCAGAAGAACAAGCCACCAACAAAGCCCGTTCGGCGTTGATACGGCCATAGCCTACCTCGTCGGTCCAGGTGCCGAACGGTTTACCCGCCGTGGGCGCGTACACGTAGGCGCCGGCGTTTATCTTGTCAGTGGTCTCCGAAATAATTTTTCGCACTTCAAGATTCGTCAATGCCGGGTTGACGCTCATGATTAAACCGCCAAGTGCGGCCACATGAGGCGTTGCCGACGACGTGCCGTTAAAGCGCTGCGTGTAATCAGTCGGTGTGTAACCGGCCGCTCCGAGGCGGTCGGTGGTAGGAATCTCCAAACACGGTGCAACCACGTCACAGTCAGGGCCGAAGCAAGCACCCCAAAAGCCCTCGATGGACGTATCGCCCACGGCTTTGCGCACGTCCGCTCGGTTGGAACCACCGACGCCGAGTGTCGTAGGGTCAGTCGCGGGAAAGCGCGAAACGTTTTGGTTCTCGTTTCCAGTGGCGGCGACCAGCAGCACGTTCTTGCTTTGGCAATACTGAAGCGCTGCTTCGATGATCGCGAAGTCCCAGATCATCCAGGAGGGGTAGACTCCAAAGCTCATGCTGACAACGCGTGCGCCGTTGTCGGCGGCGAAGTACAGTCCTTCGGCCACTTCAGTGTCGGCAAAGTTTGTCGCGATCGCCATGATGCGGCATTTGCCGGCCAGACCGGTGACGCCCATTGAGTTTGAGATGTGGCTACCGATGATTCCGGCGCAGGCGGTGCCGTGGTTACCGACCGGGCTCCCATCGTTGGTGTGTGTAACCGTGCTGTAAGAAATGGGCCACATGTTCAGGTCGGGATGGCCCAACTCCACACCCTGGTCCAGGACCGCGATGACGACGTTTGGATCGCCTTCACTGATGGGCCATGCGCGCGGCGCGTTGATTCGTTGCAGCCCCCATTGGTTGGGATAAAAGGTGTCGTTCGGTATCAGGTCTGCAACTGCCGGCGAACACTTTCCGCGTTTGTCGCCGTGAGCAGCTGAATCGCCACAACAGGAACAAAGAGGCGAGATGTAAGGAATGTTTTCGAACTTTATTCCTCCTACTGCCGCGGAACCTGCTTTCTCCTTAATGCGTTCCGCAACTTCAATCGCGTTGCCGTTGGGAAGATTAATCACCGTATAGGTTTTTAAGAGGCTGCTGCGTCTTTGATCGATGGCTGCAGCGTCATCGATCTCTCCGATGTCTCCGATAGCTGCAAGCAGCGCGGGACTTAGCAGCAGCACCGTGGGATTGATCGCAAAGTAGGACTGTGGACCGGCGTCAGCCTTGACTGCCCGGTAGACAGGCGCAACCCATTCAATGTTTTCGTCTGCGGTCAGTTTGGTTAGTGCTGCATCTGAGAAGGATTTTCCCGAAACCCAGGAAAGGGTTTCGCTCTGATTGACGTTGACGGGCCGCGGATCGGGCGTGCCGTCCTTTGGGCTGTCTTTGGGCTTTTCAGTAGCCAGCGTTAACGAATTACCGGACAGAAACGTGCGCGCTTCTGCCGGCGCAAGTTGGCGTGCCCATCTTATGGCGACGATGCCGGGCACAAGCTCAGACGGCCCGAATGAGGGATGATCTAGCGTTTTCTGTGGGGACATGGGTTTTACCTCCGTGAGAAGTTTTCGTTTGAGGTGTGGTTGCAAGGAACCGCACGAAAACGATTAGGGTGCGAGGAAAACATGAGGAAACAAGCGGACTCTACGCCCGAGGAGGATGCTTGTCAACGAGCAGAGAAACAGGCCCTGCGAACCATTACCAAATTGCCAATTGCCGATTTCCGATTGGCTTCCAGCAATACGCCAATTGAAATCGGCAATCGGCAATCGAAAATTAGCAACTTCGGAACTGTGCTAGCCGCGTTTCTTTTCGGGCTTGGGTAGGAAGCCGCGGAGTTGTTGCGGATCCTTAGCAGAACCGGGACGTGGTTGCGGCAGCGATTTTGCTCGCTCCTGCTTGTCCTTGGCGATGGTTTCTTTCAATCTTTTTTTTGCGCGTTTGTTCATAATAGTCGAGCAGCGTCAATCGTGAACGACGGGAGTGGCATAGACTTTAGTCTGTGTTTGACTGGCAGACACAGACTGAAGTCTATACCACTCATGTTCACCTTCCCACGACGGGAGATGGCTACGAAATTACGTGCTTCACAGCTTTCTTGGTGGCTTTCTTCGTGCCGCGGCCAAAGTGCCGGGCGGAACGGCCGGTATGTCTGCCGAAATGCTTTCCCGCGCGCACCACACGTCCGTGCTTCATGTCGTGACCCGCGGTAGTGCCGGCGCGATTGATCTCGCTGCCGCTGGTTTTCATTTCACCCTTGGCGGTGTTGTTGTTTTCCTGCGCGCTCGCGGACATTACGGTGAACGACAAGATCAATCCTAAAGACGTGACCATTAAAAATTGCGTAATTTTCCGTTTCATGTTGACTCCTTGATGGGTTCGGTTAACTGCAGATAGTCCCCGGCAACGCCGCAGAACTACAAACTAGGGGTTAACAACTTAGAGGGGATAAATTGGTGTAGGGGAATTATAGCTCGGGAACCGTGAATCCGAAACCGTAACGATCACTCACCGGTGATTTGCGATTCCGCCAGCCTCGCGTTTTACAGTTTCTTGTTTACTGTTCCTTTTCAAGGTTCCCAGTCTGAAGGGCGTGCGCGCCGAGCGCTTCCATCGCCCCTTCATGCATTCGCTCGGGAAGGACATAGCGCCAGTGTTTCTCAAACTCTTCGTCGGAGAGATTCTGATTGGCGGTTCGTTCTTTTTCTTTCAGCCAATTCTCGACCCATTGCCGAAGTTCTGGATCATTGTTGAGGGCGGTGCGAGC
>DATAOU010000136.1:0-16784 GCA_036265575.1 Pyrinomonadaceae bacterium | reverse complement strand
ATTACCTTTTTGGTTGCACTTGGAAGTTGAATCCACCATTTTACGATTCACGATTCACGATTCACGACCGAACACAACCTAAAGGCTGGACTCTGAACTACCGGCGTGTCTCGAAACTTCTATTTCCGATTTACGATTCACGATTCACGACCGAACGCAACCTAAAGGTTGGACCCTGAACTACCGGCGCCCCGCCAAACAACCTATTTACGATTCACGATTTACGATTTACGGCCTTTATCAGTCACTGCCGTAGCGGATTTCCATGCGCCGGATACGATAACTGGCGATGATCAATACCAGCGCAGTGACGACGAGGAGACTCGGCACCGCAATCCATGCAGGCGTTGGTTCGGCGACGACGGCGAATGGTCCTTCGGAAACCGGCACGGGGGCCAACGAAGATAGATAGTGGATGACGCTGATTTTTTTCAGCAACGGCGGCATGAGGAAGTTGATCCATTCCCAGCCGTAAAGCACGAGGGCGGGAATAATCGGATTGCGGAAGAACAGTCCGACTACCAGAAAGAACGCGCCGTAACCAATGCAAGCCAGCGCCGTGATGCCGGTATAAGTTAACAATTGGCCCAGCCCCGGACCGTCAAAAAAGAAGCGAGTGCTTTCCGAGTAAAAGTGCGGCAGGTAAACCAGCAACATCGCGATGATGGTGGTGCTGCAAAATAGCACTACCGATGTGACGAGGCCGGCCAGGTATTTCCCGATGACAATCACTTCGCGGCGCACCGCGCTCAGGAAATAAAAATGCAGACTGCGGTCGATGATGTCGCCGCGGAACAGGTTCATAAAAATCCAGGCACAGCCGAAAAATACGACCGTCCGCAGGATCAATCCGCCGTAATAGATCGCGAAGATCATGTTGTACTGATTGAAATCGCGCCACTCGTTTCCGGGCGGAGTGAATGGAGCAAGTAGGACCAGCGGAACGATCGGCAGCAGGGCCAACAAGTAAAGCAGTATCGAGCGGCGTCCGAGAAAATTCTTCTCGACCTCGAGTCTGAAGATGGCGCGAACCTGCCGCCACCAAAGCGACCACGGCAGTGGCTGCTTGTCGATGGTTTTTTGCGGTGCGATGTCTACAGTTGAAGTGCTCATAATCGTTGTACCTTGCTACAGCCTAGTAGCATAGACTTTAGTCTGTGTCTGCAAAGCTGCCACAAACTAAAGAAACCCGGTTAAGTAAGCCCATTGGGATAATCTTTCGACGCGTAGCGTCGCTCGAACTTAGCCCGGCCTTTCAAGGCCGGGTGAAGAGTGACCAAAAGTGTTAGCGTCGCGTAGCGACGCTCGAAACCCGCGTGCCTCGGTCGTCGCTACGCGAAGGGAACAAGAAAAACACCTGATCCCCGGCCTTGAAAGGCCGGGCTAAATTCGCGCCGACGCTACACGTCGAAATCTAATAACGATTCTATTCAACCTATCTAATTAGATCGTAGTCCGTGGCTTTTAACCGACACAGACTAAAGTCTATGCTACTAAGTCAGCCCTCTGAGCCGATCAGGTATTGGTAAACCGCACTCAGGTCGTCGTCGACTGGCGCGATTGACTCAATGTTAATTTCACCTTCAGCGACCACGTCATTCAACAGCAAATAGAAGCCATCCGCATCGCGAGTCCGGACAAACAGGCCCAGGCGATCATCATGAAGCCGCGCTTCAACCACATGGTCCTTATCAAACACTCGTGCTGCCAGCTTCGCCGGATTGTCGCAGCGAATCAGAATCTGCATTGGATGCTCCTGCATCTCGTCGCGCACGCCGTGCACGTTTCCTTCCGCAACTACATAACCGTTGTTCAGCAGGATCACGCGATCCGACATCATGTCCACTTCATGCAGAATGTGGCTCGAGATGATCAGGTGCAGACCATCGGCCGCGAGCTGGCGAAAGAGTGCAATCGTTTCCGCGCGCACCATCGGGTCCAGACCATTAAGAGGTTCGTCGAGAATCATTACGGCCGGCTGATGCGCAATTGCCTGCGCCAGGCGAATACGCTGCCGCATTCCTTTGCTATATGCAGCGACTTTTCGATCTGCCGCATCCGTTAAACTCACGCGCTCCAAAGCGATTCTGGTTAGCTCTGCGGCTTTTTTCCGTTCATAGCCATGGACCAGTAGAAACGAGTTGATGAATTCCCTGCCCGTCAGCCCGCGCGGAAACGAATCAAACTGCGTGCAGTACCCTAAATGTTTGAAGAGTTGGTCGGGCTGGTCAGTAGGAATGCCAAGAATAGTGATGCGGCCACGAGTCGGTCGCAGCAGGCCAGTCATCAAGTTCATGAGCGTGGACTTGCCGGCGCCGTTTGGTCCAACAAGGCTGGTGATGCCGGGGGCAATCTGCAGATTGACGCGGTTCACCCCCAGTATCTCGCCGTAAAACTTCGAGACATCGTCGAACACGATCAGAGAATTTCGAATTTCGGAATTCGGAATTCGAATTTCGCTTTCGCCGATCTCAAGTTTTGATGTTGTCTCACTCATACAAACCTAAATTCGGTAATGCCTCATTGAACTAAACTCGGTGCGTCCTTTGTGTGCTCTGTGCTTCGGTGGTGAATCCTCTGACGCATGTACTCACCACAGGGACACAGAGTGCACAGAGGACGCACAAAGAAAACAGAAACATCCGCAATTCAAAATCCGCAATCCGAAATTCATTTGATCACTTCATACGCTTTCACCTTGCGCGAAAGTAGCGCCAGGCAAACCAGGCAAATCAAACCCAACACGAACCATGAAGCCCAAAGCGGGGGCTCGCTCATCACAATTTCGCGCTCGATGCCATTATCAAAGCTCGTTATGTGACTAGTGGTGCGCACAAAGGTGCCAAACAATCCGGCGGAAACATTCTTCATCAACGCCCCGAGGCTAATAATGTTTCCCCAGTGCGTGAAAAACAGTTGGTTGATGACTTCGCCAAACACCGATGGGATGAAAAATATTCCCAGCAACGCACCGCTCGCCACCACGCGCCATTTCACCAGCGCCGAGACCACTTGCGACAGCAATGCGAGCACCAGAATCCAAACGACGCTGCCAATGAAAATCGCGCTGCCGATCCAAAGATTGTCTACGAACCAGCTCGCGCCTTCGAGATAGCCCTGAAAAAGAAATAACAGCAGCTGCGGTATCCAGGTCATCGCCGACAACAGGATCAAGAGCACCGACATTTTTCCGAGCACGTACTCGGTGCGCGAAAACGGCCGGCATAAATAAAGCGGTAAGGCATTGTTGCGCAGGTCCCGAGCAACCAGCGGCGGTCCCAGCAACAAGGTCACAAAGAAAGCGAAGGTGGCTTGCAAGTTAACGAACGTTTGAAAGAAAAACGCATCGATAGGAATCAGTTCGCGAACATTAACCTTCATCAGCGACAACGCATTCACATTGTGATGCAGGTAGATAAGAATTGCTTCCACGAGCAGCGGCAGGAAGCAGACGATGAAGAACGCCGTGAACAATTTCGACTTGAACACGTCGCGAAACGCATGGCGCGGAATAATCAGGAAACGGCTCCATTCAGGAGTCAGCTTCCCGAGGTATTGCTTGTAAGTCTGTTCATAGACCGCCATGGCCGTTCTCCATCGCTTTCAAGAAAATGTCTTCGAGTGAATCGCGCTTGTAACTCAAGCGGCGGATTTGAATGTTCTGCTGCGCGGCAATGCGATAAAGATCGCGCACTTCAACGCCATCCTGCAGCACCACCTTGACCCGGGTATCGCCGCTAAGCGCGTACTCGCAACCAAGCGCACCAATCGCTGCGGCAAACTCGTGTTGGTCGCCGCGGGTCTCGAGCATCAGGAACTTGCGATTGGCTTTACGTTCTTCTTCCAAATTGCAGTAAACCGCCAGCCGTCCATCCTTCAGAATCAGGATTTCTTCGCAGCACTCCTCGACGTCGCGCAACAGATGCGAAGACAAAACTATGTTTGCTTTACCGCTGTCGCGAATTTCGCGGACCAGCCGGATCATGCGCGCGCGTGCCGGCGGATCGAGACCGTTAGTCGGCTCATCAAGAAAAATCAAACGCGGACCATGCACGATCGCCTGGGCCAACTTTGCCAGTTGCTTCATGCCCAACGAATAAGTATCGACACTGCGATAGCGAGCTTCGCCAAGGCCGACATAAAAGAGCGCTTCATGCGCGCGTTCCAGCGCGGCCTCGGAAGGTAACCCCGACAACTCCGCCATCAAACGCACGAAATGCACGGCACTCATCTTGGCAATGAACGAATCGCGCTCTGGCATGTAACCAACGAGCGAACGGATTTGCTTGGCGTCGGTGGTGATGTCGCGGCCAAAAATGTGAGCGGTGCCCGACGAGGGCGGATGAAATCCCAGCAGCGTGTGAATCAGCGTCGTCTTGCCGGCGCCGTTGGGGCCCAGTAGACCGATGGCGCGTCCGCGCAGTTCACCTCTTAGGTTCTGGAGAATGGGACGCTTGCCAAACTGTACGCTGAGGTCGTTGAGATCTATGACCGGGGCGAAATCGGCAGGATTCCTGACGGCTGACTGGGTCGGAATGGATTCGGGTATCGCCATGCTCCTGACTTTATATCTCTGTTTTGAAAATTCCAAACGAAACCAAGACCGAAAACTGCACCCATTAAAACGAATGCGCTGATGAAAGCAAACGCTTCCGTCGCTGCTAAAGTTCTGCCAATCGCCAAAATTCCGATCAGAAAAACCGGCAGATTGATTACCACAGCCGAGGCGAACGGAAACAGAGCAGCGGGGCGGCAGCCACCGAGTCGATTTCGCAACCAGAATAGTGAAGGAGCATATGCGAGCGAGAAAAGAAGTGCGGTGATGATGAGTGAAACGAGAGTGACACCCCGGGCGTTAGCGCTGTCCAGGGATGCGCCTTCCAGCAGAAAGAACGTAAGCAGCAAGGACAAGAGGCCGAGCAGCCAGGAGCCCAGCGAAATTGAAAGAAGTTTCATTGTTGTTGGATCAAGTCTTCGACGCGTAGCGTCGGTATGACTTTAGCCCGGCCTTTCAAGGCCGGTGATCAGGTCCTTCCCTATTCTCGTCGCGTAGCGACGATTGAGAATCCTATAGTTTCGAGCGACGCTACGCGACGCAAGTACTTTCCCTGCTTTTCCCGACCTTGAAAGGCCGGGCTAAACTCGTGGCGACGCTACGCGTCGAAATACATATGGATCCTGGTAGCATAGACTTTAAGTTTATCGGACGAGCGACAAACTGAAGTTTGTCGGACAGTCTAGTCCTGGCCCGCTACGGACGCTGTGGAGTTGTTAGCGCGAAGATATTTTTCGGTCTCGCCATAGTCGAGAGAATTAACCGCAACACCATCGTCGCTGATCAGTATTGAATCACCGGGCTTTAGTCTCCCTTCCCGGCCATTGATCTTGACGCTATCGCCATTCATTGAAACCTTAAGGCCTTCACCGCCACGGCCAATCCCGGCGTATTCAAGACTGCCGGCTTTCTCATCGACGTCGAGCTTTTTCAGCAAACCGTGTCGAGCCACTGTCACCTTATGCGAACCGATTTGATGAGTTTCCCGGTGAGCGCAGGATGAGACAGCAAGCAACAATCCCAGCAACATCAATCCTACCGAGTAAGACTTCTTAATTCGACTAAGCATGATGGCGTCCTTTCTGAAAGGGAAACTCCTGTCTGCCGCTCAAAACCGAAACGACAGACAGGAATGCTTTGGTTTACTTCTCCTGGTGCAGGCCTTGCTGAAGAACGTGCTGAATTTCGAATGAGTTTGGCATTCCGAACAGGGTTGCCGGGCTCAATCCAAATGGCCCACCTTCAGTATTGGCCGCGAAGGTTATGCTGTCGCCCTGGGCATAAGCGTAGGCGAGTGTCGGCGCCATGTTGGCAGCCATCGTCTTGATCGCCTGTTGCTGTGCTTGCGGCACTGCGCCTGAATTTGCAACGCGGTCAGCGAACGGCTGCACGAGGGGCGCCAGGTTTTGATAAAAGACAGCCGAGAAATTCGCGTTGCCATCTGTCGGCAGTCCGGCGGTAAAGCGCGCCGACCGCAACAAGCTGTAACCGGACTCCTGCGAACGGACCGACCGCTCGACCATTGCGCGGCTGGGGCCCATCACCACATAACCATTGACGAAGGTGTAGTTCACTTCAACACCAAAGTCAGCGGAGCGCAGCG
Organism: Pyrinomonadaceae bacterium; assembly: GCA_036265575.1. Lineage (GTDB taxonomy): Bacteria > Acidobacteriota > Blastocatellia > Pyrinomonadales > Pyrinomonadaceae > PSRF01. The sequence continues at coordinate 10,626 of DATAOU010000136.1, read as the reverse complement.
TGTAGTACGTGCGTCCGTTCATGTCAGCGCGGTCCCAGGCCAACCCGGCTTTGCCAAACTTGGCTGCTTCCTTGTTAACTTCCACGACCAACCTCTCCAGCGTCTGCTGCAAGTGGGCCGAGTCGTTAACTTCAAACACCATCTTCCACGACGGTGTCGGCAGGATTGGACCATCAATCGCAAACGCGAACTCGCCACCAAGCCGCGCCGCGATGTCTCTGCGGATGTCCACACCATGGTCCGCCTGCTGCTGGTCCAGGTTCTTTTTCAGACCGGGCGACACTGTTTCCATCGCGCTCAGCAGGTCGTCAACTAATCTGACGGGATCCTTGACGACAAACCCCGCAACCACATTCGCATCGGGCGAAATGTATTCCAGCGAGCCCATTGGACCCGGCGCAGCCAACCACGAAGGAATGCCGTGCTGAGCATCGTTGAAAGACAGCGATGCCCTGGTGTGCGTCTTACCCTCGCTCTGGTTCTGATCGAGGACTAGATATTTCACGCTCAACACACCGAGCTTGTTCAGCGCTTCTTCGTGACGGGCGCCGTTAACATCTTTGCTGAGCTCGCCCTTCTTTTGCGCGATGATCTTTTCCAGATTCGCCGCCACAACCAACCCTGCACCCTGCCGGTAAACCTCGGCAATGCGGTTGTGGAACGGGCTGGAAGTAAAGTTGTTCGAGCCCCCCTGCTGCAATCGCTGCAGTTGCTGCAGGTCCGGACTGGCCGCGAACAAGTCATTCTGAATCCAGACAAACAGCGTCTCGCGCTTTTCGCTGGGAACAGTCGCAGTCTGTGGGTCCTCGACGAAGCTAATCTCTGGCTTGTCGCCAGGCTTGTCGGTTGGCTTCGAGTACTTAGCTACCTGTTGTTCGATGAACCCGCGCAAGCCGTTGGAGTTTTTCAACTCTGCAAGCACCAGCGGCGCGACCGGCTCGCCCTTATCGTTGAGCGGAACTCCAACCGCGATTTCTTCGCCCAGGTATTCGCCAAACTCGCGAATCGAATTGATCACCTGGTCCACGTTTTGGCGATGACTGCCAGACTGTTCCTTGTCCCACCATTCCTTCAATGCCGGATTCTGGTTAATGCGTTCCTGCATGATGCGGTGCGACTCGACAATCGTAGCTGTCAGGTTCGGCAACGCGGCGTAAACGATGGTGTTCTCGGGCATCATGTCGAGCAGACGGGTTGAATTGCGCACGCCCGGCTGTGGCACTCGGCTCAATTCATTGTTGAGCGCCGACAGGCTGGCCAAAGTGGCCGCATAGTTATTGGCCTTCTTGCTCCATGCCAATTCATCTTTGACTGGAATTTTGTCGATGGATGCATTGGTAGTGGCCTGTTCGCCGCCACGCAGCACTGTATCGTGGTTGGCGTGGTTCAAGTGCACTTCACCTTCGACCACCGAAACGCGCGAGCCCTTCGTGCCGTTGTTTACGGAAAAGATGGTGCCGGTAACAGAAACCAGCGAATCGCCGGTATCGACGAACAGGTGCTGGTTCTTCTGCTTGGCAGCTTCCACGATGATGGCGCCGCGGTTCAAATGAATGGTGGTGCCCTGACCGTTCTTTGTTATGAAGAACTCAGAGCGTTCGCGCATTTCGATCGTCGAGCCGTCGCCCAGGCGAATGTTGGCGTGCGCGTCTTTCGCAGTGCGCAGGCGCTCGCCCTTTTGCAGTTTCTCGCCGGCCGCTACCTGCGCACTACGCGTATCGGCAATTTGATAAACCTGGCCGTCGGCTGCGAGCACGGTCGCCTCGAGCTCGCCGCCAAAAGGCGAATAACGCTGAATCAAAGGAAGCGCCAACAAACCAACGCCGATGATCAGTGCTGCCGCAATACCCCAACGCAGCACGACCGGCTGGATGCTGTAACGCTTCGCTTTGGCAGCCCGCTTGGCCGGCATGACATTACGCGAGCGCGCATCCTTCATCGCCTTGCGGCAAGGAATACATTCGTGAGTGTGGTCCACCAGCAACAGCGAACGGCTTTCAGACAAGTCACCGTTCAGATAGGCCGGGATGAGTGACTGAAAGTCACTGCAGTTTTCAATTCGTTCCGCGGCCGGACTGCTGGTTGCAACCGTGCTCATGTTTTCCGCGGCGAGACGCGCCCAAACACGCTCAGCCGCCTGTTTGACCACCACTGAATCGAGCTCTTCGTTTCTCATTTCACTGGTTGCCTTATCGAGGATGTTGTCAAGATCATTATTGCTTTTCATAAACGTTTCTCCGAAATAGCACAGACTCTAGTCTGTGATTGCTTTTCTCCACCGGGCACAGACTAAAGTCCGTGCTACTTATTATGTTTCCCCATGTATACGGCAATTTCTTTTTTCAGTTTCGTGCGCGCGCGATGCAAAACGACGCCAACAACCAGCGGCGACGTGTTCATCAGTTTTGCTATTTCCTGATTGTCGTGACCTTCGTAGTAGCGCAACGCAAACATTTCGCCGGCAGTCTTTCCCAAACGCGCGACGGCATGCCTTATTAGCGTTTGTAACTCGCGATCAACATGCAGCGTTTCGGGATTCTTAGCCTTGCTTTCGAGTGCGCCGGCATCGACGTCGGCAAGCCCGACTGATTTCGAGCGGCTGCGGCTGCGCATCAGATCCAGCGAGGCGTTGATGGCGGCGCGTGATAAATAAGCTTCGGGATGGTCGGCCAACTCGCCGAACTCACCACTCTTGACGAGCCGCAGGAAAACGGTTTGCAGCACGTCTTCAGCATCTGCGGGGCTGCCGGTGATGCGCTGGGCAGTGCGAAAAACGCGAGCGTGATGCGCCTCAAACAGCGTTTCCAGCTCGCTTGGGGGTTGGGGAAGTGGTCTCAAGGTTCTAACTGCCTGCACGGTGGCCTCCTGAAAGTCGTTTCCAATGAGTAAAACGACGGGCAGGAGGCTTTATTAACAGCTATAGAGGATTATCAGGGAAGCCGCAGCGTAGATTTGTGAAGCAAGGGTCTAAACAGCCCTTGAAAGGACAGGATTAACAGGATTCACAGGATTTCTTTCCTACAGGTTGGCTGAATCTTGTGAATCATGTAAATCCTGTCCAAACAAAAGCTAGAACAGCGACCCTGTATCCCCCGGCAACATCGCCTTTCTCACCAGCGGGATTGGTGGTCCACCATACTTTAGAAACTCATCATGAAACTGTTGCCAGGCCTGCTTGCCGCCACGCGACGCAGTCCAGTCTTCCCGCAGTTTACGAATCATCAGCTTGCCCATCGTGTAATTAAGGTAAGCCGGATCAAACGTGCCGCGCGCTGCCTGCTGTCGCGCCGTACCCGCATCGGCGAAACCTTGTTCGACAAACATCTTTTCTGATTCTTCCATCGTCATCTTGCCGGTGTGCATTTCAATTGCCGAGATGAAACGCACGTTGCGTAGCAGTGCCTGCAACAGTTGTCCGATGTGCATCTCCGGCGAGCCGTTTCCAAGTCCCGCATCCCACATCATTTCTTCAGTGTAGTGGGCCCAACCTTCAGCAAAGGCATAACCTACGAACAGTTGGCCCAGCTTTGAAGACGAGCGGTTAGCGTGCAGAAACTGTAGAAAGTGACCCGGCCAAACTTCATGCACTGAAGTAAACAACAAGCTTCCCTGCCCCGGCACATATGCGTCTTTCTCTTGTTGCGGCCAACTCGGGTCGGGCGGCGCGAGATAGTAAGTAGAGGGCAAGCCTTTTTCGTATGGTCCGGGGATGTTGATGTAGGCAAAGTTCCATCGTTTATATGCAGGAGCTTCCGCCACCTTTGCTTCTTCGGTGCCGGGAATCGTGACGACTTTCTTCTCGAGAATGAATGCCCGCAAGTCACTCAACTGTTTGCGCGCCACCTCAACCGCTCCACCTTCAGGCTTGTGCGCCTGGGCCTGGGCGACACACTCATTCGTTGACTTTCCGGGCGCGTAAGAAGCACACGCGGTTTTCAACGCATCCAGATTGCGTTGCAGGTCCTGTCTTCCGGCTGTCGCCAACGTTTCCAACGGCACATCCACGCGTTCGGTGGCTTCCAACATCTCGCTGAATTTCTCCGCACCCAGTTGAAAGTTGGTGGTGGCGCTTGCTTCCTGAGTGGTGAACCAGGCATCGATGTCCTGCATTGCTTTGATGGCGCCGTCGTTCGCCTCCTTGAAATCTTTTTGCAGTTGTTCATCCTTAACGGACGCAAAAATGCCGGGCACATCTTTTTGATAGAAGGAAACAAGACCGCCGAAGGTGGTGTGTCCGATCTTCACAAAGCTCTTCGGCATAGGTGTGCGCAGGTTTTTGCGAATCTGCTCAACAGCGACGGGAATAGACTTAGCGTAAGCAGTGTAAGCGCGGAGGCGCTGATCGAGCGGCGCATACTCGCGGGACACATAGACGTCCGGATCAATGCTGTCGGCGTAAAACTGCGGACAGCGGAATGGCCATTCAGCTGACTCCAGCCAGAAAAGATCGCCGTCGATCACTGCGGCCACATAATCGCGCTCAAAGCGTTGGCGCTCATTAAGAGTCGAATCCTGAAAAGCAGCGACACGATCGCGGGCCGCATGCAGCCGCTTGATCTCATTGGCGATGCCCTCCGCACTAAAGTCAGTCAGCTTGCCGTCAAACTCGTGCCTTCCGGCTTGCACACCAGCTTCAGGATGCGCGACGAAATTGGCCTCGATGAACTCGTTAACATACGAGTCCCACTCCTTGGATTCGACTGTATTTGCGGTTTGTTGATTTGCCGGCGGCGTTGCTTGCTGACAGGACGAGCCCGTAAGTAGCAAGGAGAAGCATACGACAAGAAGTCTTAAACGGAGTTTGGACATGCGCACTTCCCTTCAATTCAGATCTCGAATTTGAAGCGAAGTGTATGAGACGTTGGTAGGGCAATCAAGTGCGCTTCATCGATGGATTGAAGCAGAATCAAACTTAAGGACAGTGTGAGGCCAATTTTCCGAGAGCGCCGGCAAGAGAACGCGGAGCGATTTCATTAGCACCGCGGCTTCAGCCCGGTGATCAAGTCCCCTCCCTTGATTCCTTAACCGTTTCCAACGGTTTGTGTTGGCCCAACGTCCGAATAAAAACCGTTAAAAACGGTTCGATTGTCATAGCCGGCTCTATCACCGGCTAAAGCCGCGGTGTTAATGAGATCGCTTCGCGTTCGTACAGGTCCCCGTTTTCAACAGCAGGGGGACTTAACCACAGAAACTACCTCAACGTCGTGCGGCTTCCAGACGCTTACGCGCCTCCGCCGCCTCCGGACTGCGCGGGTAACGATGAACCAATTCCTGCCAACCCTCGCCGTCGTAACGAAATTGTTTTGTCCGCTGGTCAAAAACAAAGGTGATGCCCTGCCGGTTGTAACGGTCCAACTCGTTAAAGTTTAAGAAGTAGCTAAACAACGGCGCGGTGCCGGCGTTCATTTCGTTCTCATCGAGCCGCCCCACGGCATCACGCGAAAGATGAACGACAGCTTCTTCAGCGGCGAGAGCGTAAATCAATAACGCGGCGGGCCGCAGCTCGGAACCAGTGAAGTAGTCCAGAAAGATTTTCGCGCGCACGATCCGGTCAAAACTGTCAGACGCCTTGATAAGCCTTAACAAGCGCGCGTCATCGCCCGACCGCGAAGGCGCGAACACTGCGTCGCGCTGAATCCAGCCACCGGTCCGAATCGTCACACTTACTTTATAGAAAAATATTCCATCACGGCTGCGCTTTTCTCCCTTGATTGCGATCAGACTGCCACGACCCAGGCGGCGTAACAGTTTTGCCGAAAGCTCCGGACTAGTTCTAAGCGCGGAGAGTCGTTCATCAGCAACCACCGCCAGTCGTCCAACTGGTGGCGGCCGCCGCTTTGCCAACACCGCGCGCGGCGAGATGCCGAGACACACAAGAATAACGACAGAGAAGACGCGCAGGGATCGATTCGACACGACGGCCCTCACAAGATGGAAGCTAATTAGGGTGATTTTTTTGGCCGGACGCGTCGAGGTTAGCGGGCGACGCGACGCCGGTGTTGCACCGAGCCTGCTAACTTGCCGCCTGCTCCAACCTGCGCTGCGAGAATGCGCTGAGCATAAGAGGCATGGTGAAAATGACAGATGGCCACGGCCAGCGCATCCGCAGCATCGTGCGGTTCAGGGATGCTGTCGAGTGCGAGTAAGGTCTTGACCATCTGTTGGACTTGAAATTTTTCCGCGCTGCCGTGGCCGACAACCGTTTGCTTCACCAGTCTGGGAGAGTACTCGTGAATCCCAATTGCTGCTCGCTCGGCAGCGAGCATAGCCACGCCGCGGACCTGTCCTAGTTTGAGGGTGACTTTCACGTTGGTAGCAAGAAAGCCATCTTCAATGGCACAAGCTTCCGGACTGTGACGCTGAATCACATCGGCAAGCGCATCGGCGATTTTCAAGAGCCGAGCCGAAAACCTTTGGCCGGCAGCCGATCGAATCGTACCGCATTCCACCAGGCGATAATGCCGGCCATCGCTTTCGATGACCCCCCAGCCGGTGGTTTCGCTACCTGGATCGATTCCTAAAACGCGCATCTTTAGAAGAGTTGAGCGGCCGCGTTACTTTTTGTGTTTTGAAATCTGAAATTTCAGGTTACAGCGCGGCGAGTATACTACAGCGCCCTCAGCCCGCAGCGACTTTTCTCGCAACCACTAGTTCGAATCCTTACCAGAGTTCTGGCATCGGGCTACGGACGTTCAAGCTGAAAAGATCGAACTTGTTTTTAACAATTCATTTTGGGTCGCGGAATACAGAACCGGGAGCGCCAGTAGTTCAGAGTACAAGCTTTAGCTTGCCGCAATCGCAACCTAAAGGTTGTACTCTGAACTACTGGCGCTTGCGAATGTTGAATTTGTCGAGCGAGTGGGGCATTTCCGGAATGCGGGTGGGCGCATCCCTGAAATGTTAATACCTGCGCAAGGCCTTATTCGGCTTTTGGAATTGTTAGTTGCTGTCCAACTTGAATCTTGTCCGGGTCGTTTAGCTTGTCGCGGTTAGCATAGAAGATGCGCATATATTCGTTCGCATCTCCGTAGTGCTGCTTGCTGATTTTGGAAAGATTGTCACCTGCCTTGACTGTATATGTTTCGCCCTGACTTGACCCCCCGCCGGCCGCTGCTGCGGCAGCGCGGCTCAAGTCGACGTTAATCTCGGCAGTAATGTCGTCTTGATTCGGGTTGACTAACTTGATTTGGTCCCAGAACTTGTTCTTGGCATCTTCAGATGGTGCAGTGCCTTTGATGTAAAGCTTGTTGTCCTGCACGTGAAGATTCTGAAATTGAATCTGCTGTTGGTCGGCCATATTGAGTACCGACTGGTACTTCTGTTTCAACTCGTTGAAGCGCTGCTGCGCGCCTTGTTGTTGTTCCGATTCGGAGGCGCCGTGTCCAAACATTTTGTCGAAGAGACCCATAATTTTATTCCTTCCGGTTTTCTAGCGTTGTTACAAGCTCATTGGGGGGTGTCATGAAGCAAAGTCCGCAATCTTGCAACTAGGAATTGGCAGTTCGTTGCGGAAAAAGACTGGCCAGCGCATCGCAGGCGAGTGATTGCCACTCTTCCCATGTCGGTGCCCAATCAAATCTTTCGTAATGCAGTTTACCCTCTTGGGGCGGAGAGGTGAAATCGTAAGCCAATGGCTGTCGGAATTTTTCCGGACCGAGGGGCGACACATCGAGACTCTCTCGCTGTGTTTCAAAACAAGCGAACATTCGTTGCTTCACTTCTCTCGCGCGCTCGTCCAATAACAAGGTCGTCGTCTCGCCCTCGGTTCCAGGTAAAAAGTCCGGCACCTTTGCTTTAAAGTCTTCACTCGGGTGCAGTCCCATCTCGAATACCGCGGGTGGCTTAAATCCATTTTGCTTCATTAGCCGCAGCGCTGAGTGCGTCGCAAAGGCTGTCGCATCGTGATCGGGATGTCCGCCTTCGTAAGGATGGGTGACCACTATGTCCGGCGCGGATTGCTGCAGAAAGGTGGAGATTTTCTTCGTCAGGTCAGCAAGACAACTCGAGGCGTGCTGATCCGGAATTTCCAAATCCACTACGCGCTCCTCCGGCACATTCGCAATCGCCAGCGCTGCCAGGCACTCTTCGCGGCGCGCGCGAGCATAGTCAGCTCGCGCCGCGAAGCCGGCAGATTTCGCATCCTGCATGTCGCCGGCTGCGCCATCCGTTACATGCAACACACTGACATCGACAAGTTTGGAAATTAAGCAGCCGGCCCCGACCACTTCGTCCGCAGGATGGGCCACAATCACTGAGCAGCGCATCTTGCGATTAAGGTCTCCGGTGCCAAATAATTGGGCGCGAGCCGATCGCGGTCTCCTGCGAAGTGAATGTTGAACTGGCTCTGTCATCATTGCCCCCTGCTCCGGGTCAGCATGGCGGCAATTGCACTTCGCCCTTGCATAACTCGCATGGAATCGAGACATGCGCTGTGTATGACCGGTACGTATTGCAGTGCCGCCTCATTTTGAGATCGCCCCCAAAAGATTGGGACAACACCGCTCCTGGTAAGCTAGCGTGGAATGAATGCGAATCTTTTGGGTGTTTGCCTCAACCTCTTCAGGCTGCGCCCTGCAATTACCTAACAACCCTCATGCCGAAGAGAGCCAGAAGAGCAAAAGAAGGCGGGAGGCGCATGGGTTCATTTTGACGAGCGAGGGCAGAATCCTGAAATTAACGATTCACAAATGCGGAACCGGCAGCGGTAGTGACCGGATGAGGAGTAAGCAAATAATCGAGTTGGAAATGCCGCTAGTATCTGTCCTAAAAGTCCACCCGGTCGCTACCGTTCCCGGTTCCGTATTTGTGTGGCCCTCGTTGAACGGGAAACGTTTTTCATCGTCAATACGCCACGAACGAACTGTAGATGGTCGACATTCGCGATAGATCGCGTCTATTAACGGCAGCCTGGTCCTAGTCTCATTGGTGTGTCACGAGGTCAGTACCGCCTGCGGTAGGGGTGGGTGCTTCGTTCTGCTCGATCAAGGTCTGGTAGTTGTCTGGCATCGACAACCGGAAGTGGAAGCACCCACCTACTACCGCAGGCGGTACTGACCTCATGTCACGTGATTCTGAGTTGAACCAACAAAATCGAGACAACCATAACGCTGTTAATGCTTCTTCAGTTGCTCAAAGTCACATTGCTGTGGTTTCTTTTCCGGTCGCCAGCGCAGGAACTTGGTACCGTGACGGAAACGGCCGCCAGTAAAATGATCGTATTGAACTTCGACCACCAGTTTTGTTTTCAACGGTTGCCAATCGCCCGAGCGTTCGGTGCTCCAGCGACTGGGGCCGCCCGGCGCGTTTCCGGTAAAACCGGGTGGTCCAATCAGCGGCTCGAGTTTCTTTGTCAACTCTTTCTTGCCCGCTTCGTTGAAACTTGATGTGAAACCAACGTGATGCAACAGGCCTTCGTCGTCGTACAAACCAAGCAACAGCGAGCCTACAACCTTGCCTTTAGAGGCATACCGAAAGCCACCCACGACGCAGTCGGCGGTACGCATCCTTTTAACTTTCTGCATCCCATCACGCGTCCCGGATCGGTATTCGAGATCGCTGCGCTTGGCAATCACCCCATCGAGCTTGATGCCCGCCGATGAAAGCCATTTTTTCGCGGTCGCATAGTCTTCAGTTTTGGGAGACAACTCGATGCTCGGATTCTTCGCAAAATATTTCTTCGCAAACTTTTCGAGCTTCGCCCGGCGCTTCACGAGTGGCTCCGCAAAAATAGCTTTGCCGGTATCGTCAACCAGCAGATCAAAGATGATGTAATTCGCGGGCGTGGCCAGTGAGAGCTTTTGAATGCGACTGGCGGCTGGATGAATGCGCTGCAGCAGATCGTCAAACGAGAGACCGCCCTTAACGGGAATGACGAGCTCACCGTCAAGCACGAACTTCGTTGCTTTTAACTTCAGCAGTGCCTCGACCACCTCGGGAAAGTAGCGCGCGAGTGGCTGACCTGACTTTGATTGCAGTTCAATCTTCTTGCCATCACGGAAAGCCAGACAGCGAAAGCCGTCCCACTTCGGTTCATACTCCCAAGATTCGCCCGCGGGAATTTTGTCCACGAGCAACGCTTCCATCGGCGGAAAAGGTGGTTTGATCGGAAGGGTCATGCGGGCCACGATAGCAGATGCATGGCTCAGAAGTCAGAGGTCAGAGGTAAAAATTAAGGCTAGGGCAAAACTTTGTTTCCTTACCACTGACGCTTGAGCAGCTGCCCTTTGTTCGTGAATGCTGGGTTCTTCGGCACCGGTATTGCTGTTGAGCCATGTGGAGCTAATTACTCAAATGTTGTTAATCAAACGGTGTGCAATCGAGACATTGTGCGCCGTGATTCGTACTGGATAGTTACAAGCTGAGTCAGCAATCCTGCAGTAAACGAAAGAAACGAAATGAGCAAACCCTTGGCAAAGACAGCCGAAGAACACGAAGGCGAACCTGAACAGACTCTGTCGGTTTGGACCGATACCGCTGCTATTCCATTGGAAACGCCGTTAACCGAGCGCATCACCGCTGACGTTTGCGTTGTAGGCGCCGGCATAGCCGGAATGACGACTGCTTACCTGTTGGCGCGCGAAGGCAAATCCGTCGTCGTGCTTGATGATGGTCCAATCGGTGGCGGCA
>DATAOU010000135.1:0-6200 GCA_036265575.1 Pyrinomonadaceae bacterium | reverse complement strand
ATGGGCGCGAATGAGCGGGTAGTGTGGTCGATCACGCTCGAACGCGGCTCGGGCAGGGCACGCGCTTGTGCCGCGTCAAGTTCATTCGTAACTTGTTCTTTTGCTCGTAATGCTTGTTTTTCGTTTGCGACTCTTCGCTTGCCACGAAATAACAGCCGGAGAAAAACACCTTCAAGAAAAAGCAGAACGAGAAAGGGAAGCAGCGTGAACGCAAGCACTCGCTCGACTGGTAATCCCAGCACTTGCTTCATCATTCCCATCAGCAGTGTGATTGCCACAATGCCCAGAATGAAGACAGCCGCCATCGCGGAAACGAGCAGCTCCGGTTTGACCGCTGGTGTCTCGGGCGCGCTTTCACCTGTTCCACTCAACTTAGCGCCGCAATAATTACAATAGCTTAACCCCTGCGCCACAGACACGCCGCAAGTCGAACAATACATCCTGTTTTCCCCTCCTTCGAACAGTACGATACAACAACTGCCTAAGTTCAACTCACTGTAACCGCAGAGGTCAGCGATACCAAACAGTAGCGGGTGGGCCCCTTGGCGATCTGAGTGTCATGAAGTCGGCACCACCGCTATACCGTGGTGGTACTTACCTCCTGACGTGGAATAGTGGCCCTTTTGCCGCTACTTTTACGCGTTAACCAATAGGAAAGCAAAAGACCCTCCAATTAGGATCGATAGTCAGAAGAAAGGAATCTACATGAGCGCAATCGCAAAGAACATTTCGACGGACGCCGGGCAACAGGAAAACGCCGGCAATCGTCGCGCACAAGCATTAGCTGATCGAATTGAGGAAGGGGCGGCCCTGTTGGCCAGCTTTGCCGAGCAACTCTCAGACGCAGAGTGGGCCATGCCTGTTTCAGCCACCGACCGTCGCCCAATTGGCGTAATCGTCAATCATGTGGCGAGCGTTTATCCGGTTGAGATTGAGGTCGCGCGCGCAGTCGCGGGCGGCAACGCCGTTACTGAAGTAACCTGGGAAGCTGTCGGCGACATGAATGCTAAACACGCCATCGATCAAACGGCTACAAGCAAAGCACAGACGTTGGAACTGTTGCGCCAGAATAGTCGTGAGGCTGCCGCTGCTGTGCGCACTCTTACTGATGCCGAGTTGGACCAGGCGGCGCCGTTCTCGCTAAGCTTCGGCGCGCCGGTTACCGCACAGTTCGTCATTGAGGACCACGCGCTGCGACATAGTTGGCATCACCTCGCTCGCATCCGCAAAGCGGTGGGCCGGTAGGAACGCGTCGGAAGGACCGCGCTACGAAGAGGGCTTGGCGCAATACCCAAACGGCTGATGTTCGGCTGCGCGGAGCGATCAATGAGGTCGCTCCGCTCGATAACGCCGAAGCGCTCGCCGCTTCCAGCCTCTCATCACGATTGCAACGCTAAGCTTTCCTCTTCACCCTCCATGCAAGGAAAATTCCGAACATCAATATGGCTGCCGACAGTAGGCGGGCCCAAACTCCGTGGAGAGCTAAGGTCCCTCCTCTACCCCACAGATATAGGTTTCCGGTGATAAGTCCAACCACCGCACAAATGAAGGTTATCAGAAAGTAAAGAGCAAACATTACGACAATGAACACTAAGCAACCATTGAAGATGTATGCAGCTGGTTTGTTGGCGGCGACTACAAGAGGATTGGTGGACTCGTCATTACTGCCGGTGAGCTTTTGATGAATGGACCACTGAATGCCATCCAGCCACTTTCGAATCTGAATGTTGTAGTAGCCGCCGACGTCAAACAACATGAATCCACGCCAACCAGCCCGCTCGACCAACAATTCAACGCCCACCTTGGTTCCATCCGTAGTTGATTGAATCCGCAAGTTTGCGATTACGTGGTGGGAAAAACTGTAACCTTCTGCGGTAAGCCCCTGGGACGCATCCTTAACCTGCCAGCCAAGCGATTCGGAGATGAATGTGCGCGCTGCTTCCAGGACGACGTCGCGCGACGCCGGGAAAAGTCTCTCCTGATGAAAGTGTTTGTACTTCCAATCCATTGGTCTAAATGCGCGGAGTATAACTACCCGCTGAGCCTTGTCAAAAGATTTGCGACCGTCCAACTGGGCCCGTTCAACTGAGACCGTTGTACTGGGACCGCGGGCGTCCCGCCCGCAATGAGCGCGAAGCGCGAAAAATGTTTCGCAACGAGTTCCCGTCCGGCGTCAGAGCGTCTGACGATGCCGGACGGGCGAGACGCCCGCTGTCCCAGTATCGCCCTCCACCGTGAACTGATTGCAGCACAAAATAATTTGCAGATCCCTGGTCCGACCGCTCGCAGAATTTCGCGTTAGCAAATAGGAGTGATTACAGACCAAGTCTTAGGCATTAGCGAGAAGGAGTCCCCGATGAAACTCAACGCAAAATATGCGGTCTTTTCAATGATTGCCGTGGCGAGCACGTATGTGATGTATCACAACGAACGGTTTCTCGCCGATTCGTCGCATCCGGCCTGGCAACACTTTGCGCCTTTCAAATGGTGGTTATTGCCACACGGAATATTTGGCGCCATTGTGCTGCTGTTCGCACCGTTTCAGTTTTCAGATCGCCTCCGGCAGCGATTCACGCGGGCGCATCGCGTAATGGGACGAATGTATGTGCTTGGTGCTTTCGGACTCGCTCCGCTCGGCGCTTACATTCAATATTTTCAGGAGCAGTTTGGAGCTCCACGGTCCTTCACTATTCTGGGAATCGTCGACGCCCTGATGCTGATGAGTGCAACCGGGCTTGCCGGTCTGTTCGCAGTCAAACGGAAAATTGCGTTGCATCGGCAGTGGGCCACGCGCAGTTACGCCATCGCGCTGGTCTTCATCGCCGGACGCTTTGTTTTAGGAGTGACAGGATGGGAAGCGCTCGGAGTTGAAATCGTACAGGCAATAATCTGGGCGTGCCTTGCCCTTTCAGTGCCGCTGGCAGATGTTGCACTCAATTGGAAGGATCTTCGTTCCACAGTCACTGTGCCTGCTAAAGCGCGCGTTTCGGCCAAGCCTGGCATACCGAGGAATGCCGTAGGCGCAACCTAAGAATTAAGCGAGAGCGCGTGCGTCTCCCTAATGTAGTCCGCGGAACAGTCACCGACGACCGTTCCGCGGACTTGTCGTTTACATTTTGCAAACTTATTGCCCCCCGCCCTCGCTGGAACCTTTCGCTCTTTACGGATTCACGAGTTTCGCTTTACGCTCTTCGCAAGATTGGAGGAACGGACATGAAGCGACTCTATATCGCGATGTTTGTACTGCTGGCGACTGGACTTGTACGCGGTGATGTAAATCTAAGAGTTGTACAAGACCCACTTGTTGTGAACTCAACGAGCATCAAGCTGAAACTGGAAAACTCTCGCGTTCGCGTTCTCGAAGCGACCATCGAACCTGGCGTCAAGGAAAAGCTGCACTCGCATCCGGCCTATGTCATCTATGTCATCGCCGGCGGAAAAGTGCGCACTCACAATGCAGACGGTACGGTTACCGAAGCGGAGTTTCATCCCGGCGACGTTATCTATCGCGAACCGGTAACGCATTGGGCCGAGAACATTGGCAACACAACCATTCGCCTGGAGTTGGTGGAACTAAAGAATTAGTCGGGTTGATTTGAACGTTGGTCTTCGAAGTTGGAGCCGCACCCGCAGTTAGTGAGTCGTACCACCGCACGGTAGCGGCTGGGTGGTTTGCTCGTTCAATTAGCTTGATCCAACACTAACCAATCGGCATTGAGTATTCCCCTTTGGCGACTCTGGAAACAAAGCTCACTGATCCCTGCCGACCGCGAACAATCGGCAGCTTGGCCCAACACCCTCGATGTTGCATTCGCCTCGGTCTGTAAAAGCCACGCCGGAACCTGCTACAAGATCCATGACTGCATTCGTCAACAGCACGTCGCCGAAAGCGCCTTGCTGCGCGACCCGCTTGCTAATATCAACCGTCGCGCCACTGGCCTGGTCCCCTCGCAGTTCGCATAGGCCGGTATGCAGTCCTGATTTTGTCTCAATGCCGATTTTATGTGCCGCATCACGGATAGCTTTGGCGCAACGTATGCCCCGGATGGGACCGTCGAAGATCGCGCAAAACTCATTCCCATCTGCATGGCTGGCGCGTCCCTTGAGCCATTCGGTCTCTCGCTTTGCCAGGGTCTGAAATCGCTTGGATAATTCTTGAGCGGAAGCCTGCGGGACTGAAGCCTCTACGCTGAGGACAGTCGCGAGCACGCTGTCGGCCTCAGGAGCGGTGGGCAGCTGTTCTACAAAACTCCTAATTTCGCTTAAGAGAGAATCTTGATCGCCCACGAACCAAAGGTGATCATCACCCGGCAACTCCACCAGCCTGGCGTTTGGTATACGCGCTGCGATGTAACGTCCCTCTTCAATGTTCGAGTCACGATCATCGATCCGGTGAAGGACAAGTGTCGGCACACGAATGGCCGGCAAAACGTTTCGCACATCAATACTGGTATTTAGTTTCGCGAGCGCCAGGGCAGCGCGCGGACTTGCACTGCGGCGTTGATAACTGGCCCACCACTGGCGAAAGCGTTCGTCATTGGCCATGCTGGGAGCCAGATCTTCAATTCCGATTGGCCCACCCCAGTCGTTTTCCAGCGCGTCGTAGAACTTCTGTCTTTGCTGGGGCGTGGGGGCCCACGGATATTCCGGATCGTAAACGCGCTTTGCAAAGACGCCGAAGGTAATCAAAGCGATCGTATGTTCCGGGTAGGTAGCGGCGAACAGCATCGCCATATTTCCGCCTTCAGAGACGCCGAAGACAACCGCGCGCTCAGAACCAACCGCTTGCATGACCGCGCGCACATCGTCCATGCGCTGTTCAAGGGTCGGGAAGTCGATGCTTTGATCCGACAGTCCTGTGCCACGCTTATCAAAAAGTATTAGCCGCGAGAAAGAAGCCAGCTGCCGGTAGAAGCGTGCGAACGAAGGCTCTTCCCAACTGTATTCCAGATGTGACACCCAGCCCGGTACATAAATCAGATCAATTGGACCATCGCCCAAAACCTGATAGGCAATATTGATATCCCCACTCTTCGCATATCGCGTCTCGGGTATTAGGTCAGAAGTAAATTTGACCGTGGGCGCCTGACCGGTAACAGAATCACGCAGGACTTTCGTTGGCGCAGCGCTGTCGGATTTGGTTGAGTCATTCGCGCGATGCGAGAGGATCGCGGTGGGGGCAGTTTCGAGTGACTCCAGGACCTTTCCGTCTGAACGACAGAACTTCAGCGAGTCTTCAAAAGTTTGCTGGCAAAGAGGGCAACGTTTCATCTAAGTGGCTTGCACATTCGCGTTGATTCTGTGGAATTGCGCAGCATCCTTGCAGTCTGGCAATTCTCCACCGATGGTAAGCAATAGGAA
This sequence comes from Pyrinomonadaceae bacterium, assembly GCA_036265575.1. GTDB lineage: Bacteria > Acidobacteriota > Blastocatellia > Pyrinomonadales > Pyrinomonadaceae > PSRF01. Next base: position 839 of record DATAOU010000135.1, on the reverse strand, counting down.
ACTAATTCTATCCGGGTTTTGATGCCTGGTACCAGGATTGTGCTCGTTGATAGTTGTGAGGACTGGAGGCGAACCTTGCCGGCCAGGGTCCATCCGTCGTGACTGAGTGTTAAGAGTTTAATGCTGTGGACTACCGGCCCGCCGCCATGGCAGGCTCCACAGTCCACGCGCAGCCAGAATGGTGGAGAAGAGCCCGAGCACGCCAATCGCCAGGCACGTCCAGACAAAGAAGAAGTGGTGACCGGTATTGGGGAGGCGACTACTGCCGAGTCCGATACCTCGCCCCTTCATGTGTATGTACGGTACGAACAGCGAAAAGAGCGATAAGAGTAGCGTGATGATATACCCAGATCGCCGTTCGAAAAGCACGAGCGCTCCGCACAGCCATACGACGGAGATCAGCACTACGCCCACCAGGTTTGTGACGCCGCCGGGCTCCCAGCCGTATACGATGTCGTCCGCCAGATGAAACGTAAGCAATAGGATCAAGAGCAGAGACGTGATGGTTAACATGACGCTATTTTTCATTTGATATTCTCCTTATGCGAGGGCTGTACAAGAAAGTCATTGCTGTTGGCGCTGTTAGCGCCCTAAATCTGTTAACAGGCTGCAGTGACATTCATCGCGCGGAGCGATCCTATTAGCACCGCGCGGCTTTAGCCCGGTGAAGAGAGAAGCCGCCCCAAACCTGTAAACCGTTTTACCGTTTTCCGCGTCGTCCAAAAACCGTTGAAACGGTTTCCGATCCATGGTCCAACCGGTCTCAGCGGGCTAAAGCCTGGGTGCTACTGAGATCGCTCGCGTCGATTCAACCTGGACTTTTTACGTGTCGGTTGCGT
>DATAOU010000134.1:0-6437 GCA_036265575.1 Pyrinomonadaceae bacterium | reverse complement strand
GGCACCTGCAACCACTGCTGCGGTTGAGAAACTGGTTGATGCGCAGAAACCAAAACGAAAAGAACTTACGAACAAACAGAACGAGTTGCTGGCGCCGGCGATCGAAAGTTACCGCGCACAAATAGCTTCATACATCGACCTCGAGCGGCTGCGAAAAACGGCGGCAACTGTCGTCGTTGACCCAATGCACGGTTCTGGCGGCACATGGGTTGAGAGTTTTCTCCAGGGTGGTGAACTCAAGGTTGAAACTATACGCGGTTATCGCGATCCACTCTTTGGTGGCGTAAATCCTGAACCTATTGATAAGAACCTGGCGGCGCTGAAGCAACGAGTGCTCGCAAGCAAGGCGTTGGTAGGAGTGGTCACTGATGGTGATGCTGATCGCGTCGGCGCGGTCAACGAACTGGGCGAAACGATGACTATGCACGACGTCGTGCCGCTAATTCTCTTGCACCTGGTTCGCGAACGAAAGATGACGGGCGGCGTTGTGCGCACCTTTTCGCAGTCGGTTCTGCTCAAACGAATGGCCGCGGCGCTTGCTCTGAAACTCTTTGAAACCCCGATCGGATTCAAGTACGTCGCCGATCTGATGTTGAATGACGACGTACTAATCGGCGCGGAAGAATCCGGCGGCATCGGCGTTAAGGGTCACATCCCCGAACGTGATGGCATCCTGAATTCGCTCCTTTTCCTTGAAGCCATAATTACCGCCGGCAAGTCGCCAACGGAAATGCTACGTGAGCTTCACCGCGAGTTTGGTGAATTTCATTTTGGACGAACTGACCTGCAAGTCGAAATGGAAGTTGGGCAGCGGCTGCTGGAAAATCTCAAGCTGTCGCCGCCCGCGTCTTTCGCCGGTCTGAAAGTATCCAACATCGAAACAACGGACGGCACAAAGCTGCTGTTCACTGATGACTCGTGGATCCTGTTTCGGCAATCAGGTACTGAACCAATGCTGCGCATTTACGCAGAGGCTGCGGACGTTCCCAAAATGCGGTCGTTGCTGCAAGCCGGGGAACAACTCGCTGCGAAAGCTAACCGCTAACCTGTCAGGAATCCATTGACTGTTAACCCAAAACTGATTATTTTTAGCCACCCCTAAACTTCCCCCAACAGTAGTTTCGCCCCCCATTCGTCAATACTTCGTCAACGGAGGTGGCTACAATGGGTTTAATCATTCTAATCATTTTGATCCTTTTGCTGCTCGGTGCGGTACCGGCCTGGCCGTATAGCCGCAACTGGGGCTATGGACCAAGCGGCGGCATCGGTTTGATCCTGGTGATCGTTTTGATCCTCTTGCTGTTGCGGGTGATCTAGTAGCTTAGACTTTAGTCTGAGTTTGCTTAAAAGCTGCCGATTTCAAGAGAAGCACAGACCGAAGTTTGTGCTACATTCGCGCGCGAATGCCTGAGCTGCCTGAGGTCGAACATGTAGTGCGCGCGTTGCGCCGTGCTGTTTCTGGCCGGCGCATTTTGGCCGCTGAACTAAACCTGCCGCGAATATTAGCCGCGCCCTCTCCCGCCGTATTCAAACGAAAACTTCGCGGCACATCGATCACCGGCGTCAGTCGGCGTGGCAAGTACATTCTGGTCGCGCTCGACAATGACCAGGTGCTAATGGTCCATCTGCGCATGACCGGCAAGTTCATTTCAGTGGGGCTGGAAAGTGAACTACCTCCTTACCCGCACGTAGTTTTTCATCTAGACAACGATCGCCGGTTGGTGTTTTCGGACATGCGACAATTTGGACGAATGCGCCTGTTGTCAGCAAAAGCGTTGCAGGAACTTGCGCAAATCGCGGCCCTCGCGCCGGAGCCGTTGCTGGCTGAGTTCACACCCGAGTACTTGTATGCGACTTTGCAGAAGTCGCGGCGCAGCCTGAAGCAATTGTTGTTGGACCAAACGAAGATCCTGGGTTTGGGAAACATCTACGCCAGCGAGGCGCTCTTCCTCGCGCGCATCAGCCCATTCAAGAGTGCTGACAGCTTGTTTCGCAAACGCGCGTTAGTGCTCTATGAGGCGATTCGTGACGTGCTGCGCGAAGCGATTGACGCGGGTTCAACTCTGAAGATCGATATCGAAGATCGAAGAGGCAGCTACTTTGGCAGTGATGAGCGCTTCTGGCGGGTTTATGAGCGCGAGGGCGAACCGTGTGTTAACTGTGGAACAAAAATCCGTCGCGCGGTCCAAGGCGGCAGGTCCACTTATTACTGTCCCAGGTGCCAGCGGAGGTAACCATTTCTCATTCATCATTTGACACATCTCATTTGCCATTTAAAGAGCCATCGCCCAGATGTAATTGACTCGAGGCTCTCGAAGTGTTCCGGCGCGCGCTTGCTGAAAATGGCAAATGAGAACTGTCAAATGATGAATGATTAATCGTCTTTCTAAAAATCGCTGCCTACAAATTGCTCAGGATAAAATCCGTCATCATCTGTCGCATGTGTTTGACCAGCAACGGATCGGTAACGCCGTGACGCGACTTGGGATAGAACATCATCTCAAACTGCTTCCCTGCTTTCTGCAATTCATAGACAAACTGAATCGTGTTGGCCGCATGCACATTGTCATCCGTTGCGCCGTGGATTAGCAGCAATTTGCCGTGCAGGTCTTTCGCGAAGTTTATTGGCGAGCTCTTTTTGTAACCCTCGGGATTGTTCTGCGGCGTCAGCATATACCGCTCGGTATAAATCGAATCGTAGTTGCGCCAGTCACTAACTGTGCCGCCGGCAATTCCTATCTTAAAGCTCTGGCTATGCGTCAGCGCATAGCTTGTCATGTACCCGCCATAGCTCCATCCCCAAATCCCAATACGCGAGCCGTCGACATAAGGCTGGCCTTTAAGCCAGGTCACTCCATCTTCCAGGTCTCGCAATTCCAATTCACCAAAATTCTTGTAGACGGGCCAGGTCGATTCGATGCCCTTGCCGCTCCCGGTGCGATTGTCGAGGATCCAGATGATGTATCCCTTCTGCGCGAGCAACTGGTGCCACATGTACGTCACCCCGCCCCAGCCGTTTTTCACCTGGGGTGCGTGTGGTCCGCTGTAAGTGAACTCGAGCACCGGATATTTCTTTGTCGCATCGAAATCCGGCGGCTTAATCATGACGGCGTCCATATCAAAGCCATCGCGCGTTTTCACTTGCAGGAGTTCGGCTCTGCCCAACTTGTATTGCTTCAGTGCCTCAACTTTGTTCTCTTCGATGACGCGGACCAGCTTGCCATCAGCGTCGTAGAGGCGTGTCTGCGTCGGCGTGTTGATGTCGCTCCAGTTGTCAACAAACAGCTTTTGATTCGGACTGAGCGTCGCTCGATGGGAACCTTCCGCATCCGTCAGTCGTTGAAAGCCGGTGCCATCAAGCTTAACGCGATAAAGCTGTGGGGCAATCGCGCTGTGCTCCATTGCAGTGAAGTAAACCAAACCTTTGTCCTGGTCGAGACCTTCAAATGAACTTACTTCCCATCGTCCATTTGTGACTTGCTGCAACAGTTTGCCGTCAGCGCTGTAGTGATAGATATGGTCCCAACCGGTGCGCTCGCTCTGCCACAGAAATGAACCATCTTTCAGAAACTTTGGATTGTCGTTAATTCCCACCCACGCTTTGGATGTTTCGTGCAGAACTGTGTTCGACTTGCCATCGCCTGCATTTGCGAAATTTAGATCCAGAAATGTTTGTTCGCGGTTTTGCGCTTGATAGACGACCTCGCGGCTATCAGGCGTCCAGGTCACGCGCCCGATCAGCAAATCTTCGGGCTTGTATTTCCCCGTGTCGATCCAGCGCGTGTCTCCGCCCCTCGCGTTCACTACGCCGAGCTTCACGATCGGATTCGGATCGCCTGCAAGCGGGTACGCCGTAACTTCCAACGTCTGGTGGAGCGGCACTTGGTCGACTACGGGATATTCGCGCACAGGATTTTCGTCGATCCGCAGATAGGCGAGCGAGGTCGAGTCCGGACTCCACCAATACGCCTCAAAATTGCCGCGGCCATAGAGCTCTTCCTGGTAAACCCAATCCAGTCGACCGTTCAAAATCTTTGGGCCGCCGTCCGTAGTCAATCGTTTTTCCGTGCCACCGGCGATGTCGAACACAAACATGTCGCCCTTGCGCACAAAACCAATCATGCGATCGTCGGGGCTGAACGTCTCGCCGACCTCTTCGTCTTCCGGATTGTTTGTGACCCTGACTACCTTGTCGCTGCCGAATTCGTAGTAATAGAGATCGTTTGCGAAATTGATCAGTGCCGCAGTTTCCGCGTTGTTCATTTGATACGAACCGCGGTTGGCGATCTGTTTCGCATCCTTTGCGTTGATTCCCGGAACGGCGGCGAAGGCGGCTTCCATTTTTGCGGCGTCCATAAAAGGCACAGCCTCGCCTGTGACCGCGTCGACTCGCTGCAGGCGCGGGACGTCTTTTTTGGACGCATCATTGCTCAATAAATAATGAGTGCCATCTTTAAGCCAGCGAATGTTCGGGACGTTGCCGTTAAAATTGACGCGCTTCGCCGGATCGAAAATGTCATCGATGGTTAAGAGCTTTTGTTGGCCGAGGGCGGGGAGCGAGATAGAAAACAGAAATAAGATCGCAAATACGTATCGTGCCGGCTGCTTCAAAATAGTGTTCTCCTGGACAGGGGAAAAAAATAAAGCGGTCTTAACCATCACCGGTTTAGGCAGCTTTTGGCGTCATCTTTTTAATTAATGGGGTCAGCAGCGCCAATATAAACGCAGCGATCAAAGTGATCGCTGCGAAGACTCCAAAAGCCCGGGTCAAGACAGCGGGATCGTTTCCAGCGAAGAAGCGCGTCGTTAGCCCTGCAATGTAACTGCCTATCGAGATCGAAAGAAACCATACACCCATCATCAGGCCGACCATTCGTGCGGGCGCGAGCTTCGTTACTGTGCTCAAACCGACAGGACTGAGGCAGAGTTCGCCGATGCTCTGCAAAAGGTAAACGACGATTAACCACAGCGGGCTGACGCGACCGCCTCCGGTCAACATGGACGCAATTGTGACAACGACAAAGGCCAAGCCGGCGAAGAGAAGTCCATAGAAGAACTTGCCAGGGCTTGACGGCTGCCGTTCACCCATTTTTTGCCAAAGCAAAGCAAAAACGGGCGCCAACGCGATCACAAAGATTGGTTGCACTGACTGAAACCAACTCGATGGATATGTCCAGCCAAAAACAGTTGTTTGCGTCAGCCGATCGGCGAAGAGGGTCAAGCTCGAACCTGACTGCTCAAACGTCATCCAAAACACAATGGAGAACAGAAACAGAATGAAGATGACCAGAACATTCTTAAGCTCATTCCCCGCAAGCATCCGCAGCGTTCCCAACAAATAGCCGGCAAAGAAGAAAACAACGGCCGGGAACAAAGCGGAGATGGCTCCGGCATCACCAAAGTAAAGACCCAGTGCTGCACCGACAACAGCGCCAACCACGGCGAGCACACCGGTAACCACATCGAACTTCTCCGAACTGGCAGCAGTTCGTTTTTCTGGTTTTGCTCCAACATTTCTCAAGCGGTTACGGCCGATCACGTATTGAATCAAACCGAGCGTCATTCCCACTCCAGCGGCGCCAAAACCAAAATGCCAACTGCTCCGCGGGTCAAAACCTAGGGACGAAATGAAGTTCCTAAACCATATATGTTGGGCGAGAAATCCAACGACGATCGGAGAAATGAACGCCCCGAGGTTGATCCCCATGTAGAAGATCGAAAAGCCTGCATCACGACGCTCGTCCTTGTCGGAATACAACTGACCGACCATCGCGCTGATATTCGGCTTCAGCAGCCCCGTTCCGATAGCAATCAGAACTAGTCCTGCATAAAAAGTGGGTACGCTATTGACTGCCATCGAATAGTGTCCGCAAGCGATTATGATGCCGCCGATCAAGACGGCCCGCCACGCTCCGAAAACCCTATCCGCCAACCAGCCTCCGACCAGAGGCAAATACCAGACTGACGAAACATAAGTGGCGTAGATTACGCTGGCATATTTTTCGTCAAAGCCAAGTCCACCTTCCATCAGGCTCTTCGTCATATAGAGCGTCAGGATCGCCCGCATACCGTAGTAACTGAAGCGCTCCCACATCTCGGTGAAGAACAAGGTAGAGAGACCACGCGGGTGACCAAAGAAGCCGCGATCGTCTGCTGGGGAAGTTGAAGTACCGCCGGTGCCGTCAATCGCAGTGCTCATTTAGAAGTTTCCTTATGCAAAAGTTTGCGAAACTGAAGTCCATTATTAAGTGAACGCAACTATGGGGCAGAGATGCTAAGCCGTCGAGGGAGAGTTCCGAAATGACTTGATAGCTCAGGAGAACGCGAGCATTCAGCCAAAAAAGCCAGTCGCTGTCAAGATTCGCGTGCCGAGGAGGTCAGGTTAGTAGCATAGACTTTAGTCTCTGTCCGGTCGCGAAACCACAGACCAACGTCTA
>DATAOU010000133.1:0-10689 GCA_036265575.1 Pyrinomonadaceae bacterium | reverse complement strand
GCTTCCTCAAGAAAACACATTCAATGTCAACCCCTCTTAGATGGAAACAGCGCGGCCGTGTTTCGCCTTTCGCTCGCCGCCAAGCCGAAACCCCGCTGCGTGCGTTCGCTCTGAACTTGAGTGAGGCAGCGCGCTCGGCGCTTTCCGAGCCATTTCGACTGACTGTCGAACATCAACCCATTTATCTGCCGCGCTTGCCGCGGACGTTCGATGGCTTTCGGATTGTCCAACTTTCCGACATTCATCACAGTCCCTTCACCAGCATCAAGCAGATTGAACGCGCCGTTGAAACCGCCAACAGCTTGCAGCCTGACATGATTGCGCTGACCGGCGATTATGTCTCAAAAGAGCGCCGGTACGCAGCGCCTTGCGCCGAATTACTGGGCACCTTAAAGGCCAGGCACGGGGTGTTTGCGGTACTCGGCAATCACGATCACTGGACCGACGCGGCCTTAATTACTGATCTATTTCGCGCTGAAGGCATCACGATGCTGGTCAACCAGGGTATGCGCTTCGAAAAAGAGGCGGCTGCCTTTTGGCTCGCCGGTGTGGACGACACCATGGTGGGACTGGAAGATTTATCACTAGCGTTAGCGGGCTCAAGCGAAGATGAGATGAAGTTGTTGTTGGCCCATAACCCGGTGATTTTGCGAAAAGCCGCGCGCGCCGGCGTTGACCTGGTACTGAGCGGACACACGCATGGCGGACAGGTTAATCTGCGATCGGAACAAAGCAAGTCCGAGCGGCCACGGCGCCGCCATGTAAAAGGTTTGGCCCGTCAAGGCGAGACGCAAATCTACATTACTCGCGGCCTCGGAACGGTAGTGCTCCCGGTCCGTTTTGGCTGCCCCCCGGAAGTTTCTCTACTTGAACTGCGTTGCGCTTGAGAAGTGAATCGCATCCCAGCGGTGAATAGCGCGTTCTTCCATTCAGCTATTCACGATTTACGATTCACGATTTACTGATCCATGTCCTCCCGAATTCTTACGGTACCCAATCTGCTCACCGTCTTTCGGATGGTGCTCATTCCTGTTTTTGTAACGATGCTTTTTTATCAACGCTTTATTGTGGCGTTGGCTGTTTTTGTTTGTGCGGGCCTTACTGACGGCCTGGATGGGTTATTGGCGCGACGTTTTGATCAGCGTTCCCAGCTGGGCACGATTCTGGATCCCATCGCCGACAAGTTAATGATGGTGGCAGCTTTTATCGTGCTCTCCATGCGCAGCATTTTCCCGCAACCGGTGCCTAGTCACTTGCCTGTGCCGTTCTGGGTAACGGTGACGGTCATCAGTCGGGATGTGTTCATCGTTGTCGGTGCGGCCGCGATAAACATCATGACCGGATTCCGTGGCTTTCGCCCGTCATGGCTTGGAAAGGTCAACACCACCGTTCAAATCGGCGCCATCGCGGCGATAATGTTCGCTGCCAGCTTTCCCTACTACACCGGTTACTACCTACCGACGGTTTACGCCACCGTCTTCACTTTTGCGGTGCTTTCGGGCCTCCATTACGTCTTTTTCGCTTCAAAATTGCTAAACGAAGACCGCCGCTAACTCTTCGCCCGGCACGGCTTTCAAATCCCAAAAAAGGTAGGGTCAAAACCGCCTCCGAAAAGTTGACAAGAGGGGACTCAAGTATTATATTAGCCCTCCATTCAACCAAGGTTTATGGGTGGGCACTACATTAATGCTAATCGGCCCGGCGGGCGGGCTAGATATCGCTTGGAGAACAAAAGAGATGAGCAAGATTATTGGAATCGACCTGGGAACAACTAACTCCGTCGTGGCAGTGATGGAAGGTGGCGAACCTACGGTCATTACGAATTCAGAGGGTGGCCGCACCACTCCGTCGGTCGTGGCGTTTACCAAAGACGGCAGCCGGCTGGTCGGTCAGGTGGCGAAACGGCAGGCCGTAACCAACCCCGAAAATACTGTCTATTCAATCAAGAGATTTATGGGACGGCGCTTTGACGAAGTGACGGAAGAAATCAAGCAGGTCCCTTACAAAGTTCAGGCAGCCAGCGGCAGCGGCGATGTGCGCATTCTGGCTGGCGGGAAAGAATGGAGCCCACCGGAAATCTCGGCGATCATTCTGCAAAAGATGAAGCAGTCGGCTGAAGATTATCTCGGGCAAAAAGTTGACAAGGCAGTCATCACTGTTCCCGCGTACTTCAATGACGCGCAACGTCAGGCTACCAAGGACGCCGGCAAGATTGCTGGCCTTGAAGTAATGCGCATCGTTAACGAACCTACTGCGGCGGCACTTGCCTATGGTCTCGACAAAAAGAAAGACGAGACAATTGCGGTGTTCGACTTTGGCGGCGGTACATTCGACATTTCAATTCTCGAAGTCGGTGAAGGCGTCGTAGAAGTTAAGTCAACCAATGGAGATACCCATCTCGGTGGCGACGACATTGATGAACGGCTGACGGAATGGATCATTGAAGAGTTCAAGAAAGATCAGGGCATCGATCTTTCAAACGACAAGATGGCTTTGCAACGTTTGAAGGAAGCTTCCGAGAAAGCGAAGATCGAACTCTCCAGCACGATGGAGACCGAGATCAACCTGCCGTTCGTTACCGCGGATCAGTCTGGCCCGAAACATTTGGCCATGAAACTGACGCGCGCGAAGTTTGAGCAACTGGCTGAGCCCATTCTGGGCCGTTTGAAATCACCAGTGGAACAGGCAATCAAGGACGCCGGCGTCGATGCCAAGAAAATCGATGAGGTGGTCCTGGTAGGTGGTTCGACGCGTATTCCGAAAGTTCAGGAGATGGTTCGTAGCCTGTTTGGCAAAGAGCCGAACAAGAGCGTGAACCCGGACGAAGTCGTTGCCATTGGCGCAGCGGTTCAGGCTGGCGTGCTGTCGGGCGAAAAGACTGACATCCTGTTGCTTGACGTTACGCCGCTCAGTTTGGGGATCGAGACGCTTGGCGGTGTCTTTACCAAACTAATCGAACGCAACACTACGATCCCTACGCGCAAGTCCGAGATTTTCTCAACCGCTTCCGACAATCAAACGTCGGTCGAAGTCCACGTGCTTCAGGGAGAACGCCCGATGGCCGGCGACAATCGAACGCTCGGCAAGTTTCACCTCGTCGGTATTCCACCGGCGCCGCGCGGTATGCCGCAAGTCGAAGTCGCTTTTGACATCGACGCCAACGGCATCGTGAACGTGTCTGCAAAAGACATGGGCACCGGTCGCGAGCAGAAGATTACTATCACCGCGTCGTCTGGTCTGTCGAAAGAAGAGATCGACAAGATGATGCGCGATGCAGAATCGCACGCAGCCGACGACGTGAAGAAGAAGGAAGAGATCGAGGCGCGCAACCGCCTGGATGGACTTACCTATCAGATGGAAAAGACGCTCAACGACAACCGTGAAAAGGTTGGCGCTGTAGCCGGCGAAGTAGAAACGGCGATCGCCGAGGCCAAGAAAGCTTTGGCCGAGGGCGGCGTGGAACGGTTGAACGAAGCGTTCAATCAACTGCAGACCGTTTCGCACAAAATGGCGGAAGCGCTCTACCAGCAGACGGGAACTGCGGGAGGCGAAACGCCGGCGGAAGATCAGGCGTCGGCTGCCGGAGCGTCGTCTTCGGGTAATGCCGGCGACGACAACGTCATCGACGCGGAATACGTCGATGTAGACGAAAACAAGTAAGGGCATTTCCGAATGCCGAATGCCGATTGCCGATTGGTCGGGTGGCCCGAGTCGAGCCTGATGCGCGCGATATCTTCGGTCACAGATCAATCGGCAATTGGCAATTGGAAATCGGCAATCGAACATGGCAAAGCAAGACTATTACGAAGTACTCGGTATCAAGCGCGACGCTAAGCCTGAAGAAATCAAGAAGGCTTATCGCCGACTCGCGCGCAAATACCATCCCGACGTCAATCCCGGTGACAAAGCTTCCGAGGATCGCTTTAAGTTAACAACGGAAGCGCATGACGTTCTTTCGGATCCCAAGAAAAGAAAAGTTTACGATCAGTTTGGGCAGTACTCCGACAACCTCGCGGACGCAGCGGCACGCGGAGCTACGCCCGGCGGCGGCGCTGGACGCGCCACTCCGGGTTTTGATTTCAGCGGCTTTGACTGGGGCGCAGCCACGCCATCCGGTGGTGGCTCGAGTTTCCGCGACATCTTTGCCGATCTATTTAGTGGAGGCGCGAAAGAACAGGAACCACCGCGGCCACAACCTAAACGCGGCGCTGACATCGAAATGCCGCTATCGCTTTCCTTTGAAGAGGCGATCCAGGGAATAACAACCAATCTAACAGTCAATCGCTCGGAACAATGTTCGCGCTGCAACGGCGCCGGCGACATTGGTGGGCCAGTCGTGGTCTGTGCGACGTGTAAAGGCAGCGGGCAAGTGCAACGCGCGGGCGGGCGTTTGCGTTTCGCGCAAGAGTGTCCTGATTGCGGAGGCACCGGCCGCCGACGATCGCCGTGTTCGTTGTGTCATGGCAAGGGCGTAGTACCCAAGAGCGAAACGGTAAAGGTACGTATTCCCGCTGGGGTTGAAACCGGATCGCGCGTGCGTATTCCGGGAAAAGGCCAGGGCGGTAGGCTCGGCGCACCGCCGGGTGATTTGCATATCATCACTAACGTCGGCTCGCACAAATATTTCACGCGTAAGGGCGACAATATTTACGTAACCGTTCCGATTACCGTGCCGGAAGCAGCGCTGGGCGCAAAGATTGAAGTGCCGACGGTTGAAGGCAAAGCGCAATTGCGCATTCCACCTTCGACACAGTCGGGTCAAAAGTTTCGCCTTAAACAAAGAGGCGCACCGTCGTTGCGCAATCCGGGCGCGCGCGGCGATCAGTTTGTTGAAGTGCAGATCACTTTGCCGAAAGTGATTTCTGAAGAAACGAAAGAAGTCCTGCGGCAGTATTCGAAGCTGAACGACGAGAACCCGCGGGTTGAGATGGGATTGGAGTAGTAAATCGTGAATCGTAAATCGTAAATAGAAGTTGCGTCCGTTTCCGTTGCCGCCGCCGGTTTCTTCTATTCACGATTTACGATTTACGATTGACGAAGCGATGAAACGTAAAGCGAAAACATACACCATCAGCGCAGTCGCGGATCAATATAGTCTTCATCCGCAGACTCTCCGTATGTACGAACGCGAGGGGCTGCTCAAGCCGTCGCGCTCCGAAGGCAACACACGCCTTTACACCGATCCTGATCTCGAACGACTCGAGCTGATTCTGTCATTGACGCGCGACCTCGGCGTAAATCTTGCCGGTGTGGAAATCATTCTCAACATGCGCGAAAAGATGGATGCCATGCAGCAGGAGTTCGAACGCTTCTTCCAGTATCTCCAGTCACACGCCGAAGAGTTAACCAACTTTGCCGAGCCCCCGGCCGAAGGCACCAGCGACGCGCTCGTTCCCCTCACACGCACTGCCGCACTGCGCCGCCGCGCGTTTCGTGGGTAGCTCGTTACAAGATTCTCAGCATAAAAATAAATCTACTTGGTCGATGCCCAGAGTCATGGTAGATTCTCGCCCGCCGCTGAACGCTTCTAGAGTCTTTACCATCACCCACAGTTAAAGTTTCAAATCGACGAACGCTGCCGGCGTGTCTCTGGCAGTGTCTTCTAAAGTCACCGCCGCTCATCTGCTTTCACAAAACGATGAAGGTAGTACTGCGTCTCTTTTACCTTATTGGTTTAGCGCTAGTGACTTTGTTGGTTTCGTGCCCGTTAATGACTGCGGCGCAAGACCTCGACAATGTGACGATGACGGGGCGCGTGACTGATCAAAACGGCGCCATAATTCCGGGTGCAACTGTCACCGCAACTTTGGTGAGCACCGGCCACGAACGAGGAGTAGTCAGTGACGGCGCCGGCCGCTATCGCCTGATTCAATTGGAACCGGGCGTCTACAATCTAAAAGTTTCCTTCACGAATTTTGCGCCAGAGGAACGGCTGGAGTTGAAAACGATCGCCGGCCAGAACGTGCAACTCGATTTTACGTTGCGCCCACCTGAACTCCAGGCCGGCGCCCTGGTCATAACGGAAGCCGACGCGCCGGCGATCGACACGACGCGCACCACTGTCGGCGGCACAGTTACTTCGCTTGAAGTTGAATCGCTACCAGTCGCCAGCCGTTCACCGCTCGATCTAATCTTCACTCTACCCGGTGTTTCCGAAGAAGCACTCTCGACGCGCGATCTTGCCGACGATCGCAACACCAATCCAGCAAACACACCTGAAGAGTCAGGCACGTTCTCACTTTCAGGTGGTCCAGCGTATTCCAACAACATTACGATTGACGGGCTGGATAACAATGACGATCGGGCGGCGCGCGAGCGCTTTCAACCTTCAATCGAAGCCGTTGAAGAAGTGCAGATCATCACGAATCAGTTCGCGGCCGAGTACGGGCGCGCCTCGGGCGGCCGCATCAACATACGCACTCGCGGTGGTTCAAGTCGTTATCGTGGGCGCTTGTTCTACTTTTTCCGCAACGACATTTTTAATGCAAACACCTCGAACAATAAATCGAGAGGCCTGGTTCGTTTGCCATTTGAAGAGCACAACCCTGGTTTCACATTGAGTGGCCCGCTCAGACTGCCTCACTATGACGGGCGTTTACGCACGTTCTTTTTTAGCGCCTACGAATACGACACGGTGCTCGACTCGGCAACGATCGATACCCTCGTGCCGATTCAGCAAAACCCACTGTTCCCTTTACCGGCGCCTACCCTCACCGATCCGGCTGTCATTGGCAGCTTGCGTTTTAATGCCGGTATCGCTCCATTTGTAGCAACTGTCTCGACGCCCTCCAGGAACCACATCTTCACAACAAGAGTCGATCACAGCTTCTCGGACGTTCACAACGGCTCGATCCTTTATCAGCTTGGGCGGTTGAATAACTTGCGCCAATTTGGCGGCGGCAATCGTTTGGCCCAGGCGCTGTTGGGCAAGACCCGGAAGACTGACGCAATCTCTTACACCGACAACCTTGTGCTTTCGCCCACGCTTGTTAATCAAACACGAGTGCAGTATTCGCGACTGACGCCCGCAGTCCAGGCCAGCGGCGGACGCAGTCCGGTCGTGTTGATTACGCTCGACGATCCGCTGCCTTCAGGCGATCCGGATCAACGTTCGGGCACGCTCGTCGCGGGTTCTTCCACTTCGGGCGCGACTGACCGCCGCGAGTCACGCGTGCAGGCGCAGGATGTAGTTTCGTGGGTGCTGGGCGCGCACTCGCTTAAATTTGGCGGCGACGTACAAAGGATCAGTTCTACTTTCATCGACCTCTCAGACATCTCGGGCACTTTCAGTTTTTCTAATCCGGCGGATTTCCTGGCCAACGCCCCCAGTCGTTTTCGGCAAAACTTTCAGTCGGAGTCAACCCAACAAAACACTTATCTCGGAATTTTTATTCAGGATGAATGGCGTCTGCGGCCAAACCTAACGATCAGTTATGGCTTGCGTTGGGAAGAAGAGACGATCGTGCAGGACTTGAACAACTTTGGACCGCGCCTGTCGCTTGCTTACGATCCGTTCAAATCCGGCAAAACCGTGATCAGGTTAGGAGCCGGAATTTTTTACAATCGCGCGTTGTTGCGGACCATCGACGACTTTACCCTCGGCGCCCAACAACTCTTTTTTGACACCAACGATTTGATCGATCCGACAACTGGCTTACTTGGCAGCGCTGACTTTCGCCGCGACTTCATTGCCAGGAATTTGAAATTCCCGCAGGTACTGACCGCCGGTTCGCCGCTGCTGAAACAATTCGGAACTCTCAACGCCGGGTTCTCGCGCCGTCTCGACCCGGCTTTGCGCATTCCTGAAAGTTACCAGGCAAACGTCGGCTTCGAACGAGACCTGGGCAAAGGATTTGTTTTCGAGTCGAACTACACGTTCAATCGCGGCCTGCACCTCTGGCGGGAATTCAATGTTAACGCGCCGCGCTTGCCGGCTGGCTTTAGAAATTTTTCCGAGTATTTGGCGTCGCGCGATTTTGCAAACTTTCATGCCGGTCCATATGGCGCGCGCCCGCTTTACAACGCCGCGACTGCCGGTGAGCTGGTGCGTTTTGCGCTTGGCCCACTCGATCCCGTCAATCCCAGCGCAGTTATTCGCGTGAACGAATTCGGCGTACCCATTTCCGTGATTAATCTCAATAGCTTTACCTCCACGACGCAGGTCGAGGTTGCGCTCGCTGCGCTCACCCGCTTCCGCCCGGATCCCGCGCGGGGTGAGATTGAACAGCTCATCTCAGCCGGCAACAGTTTCTATCATGGGCTTACATTCGAACTTCGCAAGCGCCTCAAAGACACTGCTGGTGTTGGTTTGTCTTTTCGCGCTGCCTATACTTTTTCTCATTTGACTGACGACGGCATTGTTAACACTTCCGATGCGCTGACGCCCGGCAACTTTTTTGCAGAACGAGCACGCAGCTTACTGGACCGCACGCATCGCTTTGTTTTTTCGGGAACGTTTGAAATGCCGCGCCAGCTTGGCAAGCTGGTATTTGCGCCCATCGTGCGTTTGTCTTCCGGCGCGCCATTTAACATTTCCATTGGTGGCGCCGATCGCAATCTGGACGATGTCGGAAACGACCGGCCAATATTTACCGGCGATGTAAACGTGCTCCGCTGGCGCGCGCCCGGAGATCCAATCGACCCCTCAATACTTTCTCAGTTTGCGTTGCCGACTATCGGCGAGACGGGAAACTTACCGCGCAACGCCGGCCAGGGACCGGGCCAGTTCTTTTTCGACCTGAACATCACGCGCGAATTTCGTATCAACGAAAAGTTGCGCCTCCGACCGGTAATCGAAATCGATAACGTGCTGAACAAAACGGTCTTCAGTTTTGGCAGCGAATTCATAAACTTCAATTCCTTTGCGCCCACCGCCACCGCCGCACAGCGGCAGGCTTTCCTCGACGCATTCCTCGTGACCACGCGCACACTCCGCCCGAGACAAATCCGGCTCGGGGTTCGCTTCGACTTCTGAAATTTTTGGGACTGTTTATCTAAGCGGAAGAGAGCGAAGAAAGGCGATAAGGCGATTGAACTGCAGCTCAGGCACTTCGGTGAAACGGCAACCAATCAGGTAAGTCGCGACGCCGCCGGCAGGCGCTTTTTTGAAATAGACCGGCGAAGCTTGCAGCGCTACGACCCCATCCGGCAAACCGAGTTCGACGTCAAAGCCATTCTCTTTTCGCGTCAGGTAGCGATCAATGTTTCGCGCCGAAACGAGTAATGCCATCCCGGTTTCACTGATGTCGCGTGTGCGGCCCATTAGGGCCAGTCTTTCGGTGTCGCCGGTTTTGGTGAATGAGGCGGCGGGTTTGAAACGAATCTTTACCTCCAACTGAGCAGCGCGCCGGCGAAAAGTGCGGCGGGTAGTTTCAGACTGTTTCATAGGGCGACCCTTTGTTCGTGACCGCGAGAATAACGCCTATAACGAGCAGAATCTATCACATTCAGAGCAATGAGGTCAGTATCCTGACAAGTCGGGATACCGGGTCGGTCTCCGGATTTTTTCGATCGCCGCTGGCCGATTGGTCTTGTCGGCGGACGGCAATCGGCAATCGGCAATTACCAATCGGCAATCACAAACCGCACCTTATTTAGCTGTGGTAAACTCACCGCTGCATCCGAACCGATCTTAACAACCAGTCTGCATTCGAATGACCGATCGTACGGCATCATCTGAGCACGTCAGCGAAGTCGAGACTGCTTTGCTCGATGCGGAGCTTTTCCTAAAGTACAAAGCTCCCGAGCGAGCATTCAAACGGTTGCGCACGGCGCTGGAACGCAACTCGCGCTCAATTCCCTTGCGCGAGCGCATACGCGAAGTCTGTATCGTTCAGAAGCAGAGCGAAGAAGCGGCGCGGCAGTGCCTCGCCCTCGCTAGTCTTTACGTCGAGCGAGACGACTTTGATAACGCCTACGAGCGCCTGCTGGAAGCGAAGCAACTCGATAAGCGCATAAACATCGCCACCGGTTTGGAAGCAATTCGACGCGCGCGCCGTCCCGACCTGGGACCGCAAGCAGGCGCGGCGCCGCAAACGTCTGGTGCCAGCGGCGCAACCCTCGCAGGAGACTTGTCGGCGATCAGTGTGTTCGATGCGATTCAGGTGATTGAAAATGCGAAGTTGACGGGAACGCTTACTCTCAAGAACGACACGCAGAGTGGGCAAGTGTTCTTCAACGACGGACGAATCGTCGACACCGAAGCGGGCGGCGAAAAGGCGGAAGCGGGTTTCCGGCGCATCGTCGAGATCACCAGCGGCAGTTTTGAATTGCAAAAGTCCGCGGCAGGATTTCCCGTTCGCATCGAAGCGGCCAGCAACACGAATCTGATCCTGGACAGTCTGCGGCAGCTCGACGAAGAGAAAAAGTAGGACACAGTGTTGAGTCAAGTGCTGAGCAATGAGCAATGAGTGATGAGTAATGAGTGATGAGCTGGAACGATTGGGCGGGACGGTCAAGATTGAGAAGCTGCAGGTAGGGAAGGGCGGCTTGCCCCCGCTCAGATTGGTTGGCCTTCAACCGGCGGGTGATAAAGTCAGTATCCGACCGGTCGGAAAGCGGGTGGACTAGTTCGCTTCTCTTAGCGTCGTTTGTGTTCTCTGTGTCTCTGTGGTGACCACCCCCCAGGACCCACCACAGAGACACAAAGTTCACCTAGGACGCACAGAGAGCGATCAAAGCCAGGAGGAT
>DATAOU010000132.1:0-29683 GCA_036265575.1 Pyrinomonadaceae bacterium | reverse complement strand
CGGAATTGCGTTGCCGGAAACCTCTGTGCAGGCAGGCAATATGAACCCGACAAATAATGTGACGACGGCGAGCAGGGAAAGCTTTTTCATGGTGGCCTCTCTTGTTTTCAATGGAGATCGAAACGCACTTGTCCCAAGAACGGAAAGCTCAGGAAGAACTTGCAGGAATTTTTTGGGAGTGGTTA
The DNA here is from genome assembly GCA_036265575.1 of Pyrinomonadaceae bacterium. GTDB lineage: Bacteria > Acidobacteriota > Blastocatellia > Pyrinomonadales > Pyrinomonadaceae > PSRF01. The sequence continues at coordinate 29,498 of DATAOU010000132.1, read as the reverse complement.
TGAGTTAGCCAATTTGGACACTCAACATCGAAATCGACCCGCCATCGAAGCCATCGATTGGGAAGATGACAACGTCACCGGGCCGGCTGGCGCCCATAACGTAGAGCAAAGGTAGGTAATGATCAGGCGTGGGTGCCGACAATAAGGCGTCACGGCCGAGAGACTCGTAGGCGACAAGCGGCGCGTGATCGTCCTTCAACAAAAGCTCGCGCGCCAATTTTTCAAAGCGCAATGCCCAATCAAAGGGCTCGACGTCGTGGCGCCCCCAGGCATAGGTGTGAAGATTGTGAACCAGATTTCCGCTGCCCACGATCAGCACGCCTTCATCGCGCAAAGGCCCAAGCGATTTTCCAAGTTCGTAATGGAACTCGGGCGGTTGCGTCTCGTCGATACTCAACTGCACAACTGGTATGCGAGCGTTGGGGAACACATGGCACAGCACAGACCAGGTGCCGTGATCCAGCCCCCAACTCTTTTCATCAAGTTCAACTGGGACCGGCGCAAGCAAATTCTGCACACGACGGGCCAGCTCCGGACTACCCGGCGCTGGATATTGCACTTCATAAAGCTCGCGTGGGAAGCCGCCGAAATCATGAATGGTGCGCGGCTGGACCATCGCGGTGACCGCAGTGCCCGGCAGATACCAATGCGCGGAGACACACAGCACCGCTTTAGGTTGAGGAAGAGAGTTGCCAATGTTGGACCAGGCTTGGGTGTATTGGTTGCGCAGCAATGCGTTGAGCGGATTGCCGTGGCCGAAGAAAATCGCGGGCATCAGTTTCGTCATTTATGAAATCCGTGTACGACGCAAACTCCACGTGAAGATAGGGCGGTTTAGGAGTGTCGGGAACTGGTAGCTGGCCGACGCTTCTTTGGATAAATGGCTTTGACCACTGAAACAACCTTCCGGGGTGGTACGGGCAAAGTCTCGCCCAGTTTTCGAGCGTCCTCACGCGCGATCCTCAGCGCGCGCCGAATATAAGAACGAATCTCAGGTCGTTCCAGCGCATCGGTATCGCTAATTGAAATATGCCGGATCTGGTTGCCTTTCCCGTCGAGAATTCCCAGAGGATCAGGAAGAGAAGCACCAAAATTGAAACCGAGATTGACGTGATTTGTGTAAACAGCCACGTGGAACACGCCGTCCTTCATACGCTCAGACCAGCCGTATCCAATCGCCACGGCACTGTAAGCGTCATAAATGTTCTCATGACACGGCGCCATTTCTTTCAGCACTAAATCACGCAGCCTTAGGGCAAGTTCCTGAATCGCGGAATCATAAGGCTTGAGAAACTTCACCAGCTCTTTTGGTACCGGATGTTTCCTGTCGCAAGTGGCGGCCATAATTTTTAGTTTTGGCTCAGCAGATTCGCGTCGCGAAAGATTTGCCACGCGCCATCAGCACTCTTGCGCCAGACAGTGAGCGTGTTCCCGCTGCGGCGATTTGCTGCGCCGCCCGCAACCGGCGTCATCGTCACGGATAGTTTGGTCCAACTGTAAGCCAAATTCCCGCTCACCTGAATTTCCTGAATCTCGCAATCCGTTTCCAAAGTGAACTTGCCTTGCCAGCCGGCAAAGGAAGCGGCAAACGCTTCGCGTCCGCGCATTGGCGGCTGACCGGCAACCAGAAAGACAACGTCCTCCGCCATCAGCGGCAGTATTTGAGAGATGTCACCTTCCGCGCTGAGATGCAACCAGGTTGTGATCGCGTCACGGATTTGTTGTTCGTCATTCATAGTTACTCCACTGCTGCAGCGTCTTTTTGGCTGACCTCATATTCCGGTTTCGGCACGCCTAACAACCAATGATCAAACCAGCCGACAATGTGTTCCAGGCGTTCAATGCGATGCCACGGTTGGCCGGAGCGCGACAGCTCGTGCGATTCGTTAGGAAAACGGACCATCACCGTGGGAATCTTGCGGTACTTCAGCGCGCGAAACATTTGCTCGCCCCCGGCGCCCGTCGGCGTGCGATAGTCTGCCTCGCCCAGTATCAACATCAAAGGCGTAGTCACATTCTTGACGTAAGTAATTGGCGAGCGCGCTTTGAAGTCATCCGGATCTTCAAAAGGTGCGCCATGGAACCATTCCGGTTGAAACTGTGTGAAGTCAGCCGAGTACCACCAATCGGCCCAATCAGCGATGTCTCGCTGGGAAACAGCAGCCGCGAACCTTGTCGTTTGTACAATCGTCCAGTTGGTCAGCAGCCCGCCGCCACTACCGCCGGTAACGCCTAACTTCTTCTCGTCGATGTAACCGCGTTTAAGTAATTCATCGACGCCGGCCATCAAATCTTTGTAGTCATCGCCGGGGTAGTGATACTGAATGATGTTGCCAAAATCCTGACCATAGCTCGTGCTACCGCGCGGATTCGGATAAAGCACGACGTAACCCTTTGCCGCCATCCACTGAAACTCATGATCGAAAACATAACCATAGGCTGAATGGGGACCACCGTGGATATTCAGAATCAACGGGTACTTTTTGTTCGGATCAAAGTCGGGCGGCTTTTGGATCCACGCTTGAATCTTCTTGCCGTCAAAGCTTTGATACCAAATTTCTTCCGGCTCAGTGAGGTTCAAACGCGAAAACAAGTCATCGTTGAAATGCGTTAGCTGTTTCGGCAGAGCGCCTGCACGGTCCATCCAGAACAGATCGCCGATGCGCGTGGGCGTCGATAGCGTGTAAACAAAACTGCCGGCATTGCTCATGCGAAAAGTAAGCAGGGCTTGATTGCCCTTAGTGATGTCAATGGGCCGACCATTCGCAGCATCGAATGTTGCGAGGTTTGCTCTTCCTTCCTTTGCGTAAACCGCTACGATGCCACGACCATCCGCTGTCCAGGCGGGCGGACTGCCACCGCCTGCGCGTGGTGGCGCGTTATCGCCGCCCACACCTGAGCCGACGTCGTAATCAAAATTTCCCGTTAGATTGCGTGGCTTTGCGTTCGTAGCGATGTCTATTACCCAGAGATCGGGTTGGGTGTAGGAGTTGACGGGTTGGCCGGTAGAAGCCACAAATGCTATTTGCTTACCGTTCGGGCTGACTGCAAAAGCGCCTGCGCCCATATCGAACGAGGCGAGCTTGACCGGTGGTCCACCGGCGCTCGAAACCGAATAAATATTAGTCTTTTCAATATCGTAATAAGGTTCGTCGACAAGGTCCGAGGCGAAATAAAGTTGAGAACCATCTCTGGCCCAGGTAACGTGATCCTCCGAGTAGCGGCCCTTGGTTAGTTGTTTAGGTGTGACTTTCTCGTCGGCATTATGCGGCGCAGCGATGGTCCAAATGTGCTGCGGGTGCTTAGAGTCGAGATAACCCGCTCCGTTAAACCTGTAAACTGCTTGCGTTATGACGCGCACATCGCTATCACGTTTGTCATCCGCGTTGGTTTTGACTGTAGGACTGGTCGCCGGCGACGCTTGCGGAGATGGAGAATTCGTTAGCGCCTCCTTTTGCTTTGAGAGATCTTCAGCGTTTGCATCGCTCACAAAGGCAATTGTTTTTCCGTCAGGCGACCACTGCGGTTGACCGGCGCCGCGCGCAATGCTTGTAAACTGAAATGAGTCACCACCTGCGAGCGGTAACATAAAGAGTTGCGGCACATCGGGCTTGCCATCCTTTTCGGTGACGCGAACGAACGCCAGAAATTTGCCGTCGGGTGACCAGCGTGGCGCGGAGTCGCGCGGACCGGCTGTCAGCTGATGGGTCTCACCGCTGGCGGGTGAGACTGTCCAGATAGCGGTGTTGTAACCATCCTTTTTTTCGTTGACGGTGACCCGAACGAAGGCCACGCGTTGGCCGTCGGGTGAAATCTGCGGATCCCCTACCCAGACGAAGTTAAACAAGTCCTTTTCGGTGATGTTGCGCTTCTGAGCAAAGATCGGAGCGGCGAAAAATGCCAACAGGACAAGCAGAACGGGGAAGTACTTTCGCATTGTTGCGCCTTTCATGAGTCCATGGACGGCGGATTGAATTTACTGGGGAGACTAAAACTGCGAACCAATCATAACGATCAACTGCGCGAGTAGAGCCCAATGATGCGCTCAATTGCGCGACGACAAACAGCACAAAAGTGATTGGTGCGCGAAAACATGATGCAGTCGATCTCCGGGCGGTAGTAACCCTTCGGCTCATAGTTCGCGCCTTCAAACGCGCCGACATGGCCGGCATATTTTTCTGCGGCAAACATTGTGCGTTCGTGGGCCAGCTCCTCGCGGAACAACGCCTCCATCACGTTCTCGGGAAGTTTATCCTTCCGGATCTTGGCGCGACGTTTCTGGATCTCGCGAGAATACTTTTCAAACTCTTCTTTGTTCCAGGGAGTTGGAATGGGAGTATCAGGCGAAACCATATCCTTCCATTTTAGAAGTGGACGCCGGTCTCCTGCGATCGCCGCCAGGCCAGAATTCGCACGCAGTGCGCTAACATTCGGCTCCCAGGGCTCAATTTTTTCAGCGCTCGGGTTGTAGGAAACATCTGAGGTGTAATACTCGTCCGCAAGCCCGGCAAAGTGATGCCCAAACTCGTGCACAAACACATAATTGGCGAACGCGTTGTCTACCGCGACCGTGCTGTATAGATTAAAGATGCCACCGCCACCGTAGGTGCGGTTGTTCGCGAGGATTTCGATGAATTCGTAAGGAGCAAACTGCGCAACCTGGCGCAGCGCATGATTGTTAAAAGTCAGCACATAGCGTTCAGAGCCAAACGCATCGTAAGTCGCGCCCACCGGAGAGTCATGATAGATGCCGGTTGACGGCCGCGAAATTCCACTCTCGTGAGCAGGCGGGCATAAGCCCCAGACGTTGAAATCGTTGCGGTGCTCTTTGAAAGGTGACGTTGCGAACAAGACGTCAAGCAAACGACGAGCGTCGGCGACGAATTTCTTTGTCTCGCGCGCTGTGTAGCCGTCGCCCAGCAAAAGCAGATCAACTTTCGTCGCCGGATCGCCCATCTTCTGAATCGGAATTAACGGCGCCGGAGCAGACTGTCGAGATCGATCGATAAAGATGTCTTTGGGATCGATGGCGTGAGTCCAGATGTCGCGCCACTCGTTCCTGGCGTCGCGCTTTTTCAGAACGATTTCCACGGGTGCGTCAGGCGCGGGGAAGCGCAGCGACTCACCAAACGTTCGTTTGATCGTGGCCGCTTCATCGGTTGTTTCCCACTCGCCATAAATTGAGGCGAAGCCGCGCGAGTAAAGCACTTGCTTTGTCTTCTGATCGCGAACTTCAAAAAAATATTTGCCCAGATTGGTTGAGTCAATTGTCTTGCTCATATCACCGGGCCACGGCAGTGGCTCGATCACCACACGATCCAGGCTGAACATTTCCTGCTTAGCATCGCCAGTGTGGTAGTAATCCAGTCGCATCGTGCGCGGTACAGCCAGGGCTGAAGTCGCTAAAACGGAAAAGAAAACCGCAAGTGTCATTGATATTTTGATCATGGCCGGATTGTAAGCGAAGCGGTGGCCGGTAGTCAGTAGTCAATTCAGGGAAATGACCAGAAATCGCAGACGCGTGATCGGCGGCACCCTGAGTTTTGACACTCGCATGCTATACTGGGCCGCTTTGTTTAGCCCCGCGATTGCTGCGTGAACACGCAGTGCCACCTAAAGTTCTGAGAGTGAGTAACAAGAAATAGTGAGTAGTGTTCTCGAGATAATTCCGCTCGGCGGCATCGGCGAGTTTGGAATGAATTGCATGGCTGTGCGTTATGGGGATGAGATGCTCATCCTCGATGCCGGCATGGGCTTTCCTGAAGAAACTGCTTATGGCGTTGACGTGTGCATTCCCAACTTTGATTTCCTGGAAGAGTTCCGCGACCACATAACCGCGATCGTACTTACGCACGGGCACGAGGACCACCTGGGCGCGCTGCCTTACATTCTTAAGAAGTTCAACGTCCCTGTTTACTGTTCCCACTTCACAGCCGGATTGGCTGAAAGCAAACTGGAAGAGCACGAACTGACGAACGATGTTTTGGTGCACCGTGTGGAACCGCGCGACGTCGTCGATATCGGGGTATTCACAGTCGAGTTTATTCGTGTTTCGCATTCGCTCGTCGATTGCTTTTCACTCGCCATAAAGACTCCCGTCGGCACGATTATTCATACCGGAGATTACAAGGTCGATGAGACGCCGGTGATTGGCGAGCCGATAGATTTGCGTTCGTTCCGGCGCTACGGGCAGGAAGGCGTGCTCGCTTTGTTGTCTGATTCGACGAATGCCACGGTGCCCGGCCGCACGCCGTCAGAACGCGCAGTAATACCGGCTTTTGAAGAGATTTTCGCAGAGGCCGGGGGTCGCATCATTGTTGCGGCATTCGCTTCATCAATCCATCGTTTGCAAATCGTGATTGACATTGCGCAGCAGTTCAATCGCAAGGTCTGCGTGCTGGGCCGCTCGATGCAGAAGAATGTTGAAATTTCTGATCGGCTCGGTTACCTCGACATTCACGAAGGCCTGCTTGTTTCGCTCAATGAAGCAAAACAGATGCGCGATAACGAAATTGTGTTCCTGGTGACGGGTTCGCAGGGCGAAGCACGTGCCGCGCTGTCACAGATGGCGACGCAAAGCTATAAGGGCCTGATGGTCGATGAAGGCGACACCGTTGTGTTGTCGGCGCGCATCATTCCGGGCAATGAGCGGTTGATTTCCAGAATGATTGGCATGATCTACAAACGCGGCGCCAACATCATTGAAGAAAAGCGCCGATTGGTCCATGTCAGCGGTCACGCGTCGCAGGAAGATATTCGCATCATGACCGAAGCCGTGCGGCCAAAATTTGTCGTACCCATTCATGGCGAGTATCGCATGCTGTTTCGGCATAAAGAGTTTGTGAAAAATCACCTGGGTTACGCCGAAGAGAACATCGTGCTTATCGAGAATGGCGATGTACTGGAGCTCGACGGCGAACGCGCTACCGTGGTCGGCAAACGCGAGATCGGCCGTACGTTCATTGATGACACAGGCTTTGAAGAAATTGAGAGCGAAACGATCCGACAGCGTCGCCAGTTGGCCTATGAGGGCATGATTACGTTGATTGTGACGATTGACTCGCAAACCGGCGAACTTCAATCGCCACCGGAAATCGTTACGCGCGGTGTGCGCGGCTTTGACTCAGCCAATGGTTCGGCGAATGGTTCTTTAAAGGATGCGCAACGTGTCGTTGCTGCAGCTATTGCCGGGGCCTCGAGGCAAACGCTCGCCGACGAGAGCCTGCTCAAGGAACACGTACGCGTTGAGTTGAAACGCTTCATCCAGAAACTAACGGGCGCGCGGCCAGTCATTATGCCGGTTGTGGTGCAGGTCTAAAGTTTCAAGTTCCAAGTTTCAGGTTTCAAGTAGCACCGGTTTGGACGAATCCGTGTCGTATTGGCAAAGCAAGATTGTGATGATCACCGGCGCGTCTTCGGGAATCGGAGGCGCGCTTGCCGTTGAACTAGCGAAGAGAGGAGCACGGTTGGGCTTAATCGCTCGTCGTGCCGACGCGTTGACTGAAATTGCGGAGCGCGTAAGGGCCGCCGGCAGCCAGGCAGTTGTATTGCCAGCGGACGTGCGCGACGCCGATTCGTTGCGCGCAGCGGCTGAACAGTTAAAGTCGGAGGTTGGGCCGGTTGATGTGCTGATCGCAAACGCCGGCATTGGCCCAACGCGTGATGGATCGGATCTGAACACCAAAGAAGTTTCCGACGTCATCAACATCAATGTGATCGGGGCTGCCAACAGCGTCGGCGCAGTCCTGCCGCAAATGGTGGCGCGCGGGCACGGGCAGCTAGTCGTTATTTCGAGTTTGGCTGCCTATCGCGGCTTGCCGCGATCGGCCGCGTATTGCGCCAGCAAAGCCGCCGTGTCTGCATTCTTTGAAAGTCTCCGGCTTGATCTGGAACCGAAGGGAATTGCGGTAACCATTATTCACCCCGGCTTTATAAAAACGCCGCTGACGGCCGGACGTGAAGCACAGATGCCGTTTTTAATGGAGCTGGATGACGCGGTGCAGAAAATTGTGCGGGCGATTGAGAAGAAGAAAAAGTCGCACGCATTTCCGTGGCAGCTTGCGAGCATCGTACGCGCCGGCATGGTGATGCCAATTTGGATGTACGACCGCATTTCCCGAAAGAATTCGTTTAGGGAGTAAAGCGGTTTTGGTCTTTGGTTTTGGGTCTTTGGACGTTGCAAATTCAAGCAAGAAATGTTTTGGGTCAGGATCAAAAGCCAAAAACCAAAGACCAAAGACCAAAGACCAAAGACCCAACCAAGACCAAACCAAAGACCAAAGACCTGAGACCTCGGAACGGACCTCAAATTTAAGATCTCAAATCACAGAATTTCTGAAGCTACATGACTATTTTGCAAGCTATCATCCTCGGCATCGTCCAGGGGTTAACCGAATTCATTCCTATCAGTTCCACTGCCCATCTCGTGATCGCATCTCGTCTGGTCGGTTTGTACCCCGGAATAAATTCAGCGCTCAGAGCTGAGCAAACGACTGCCACCATCGCTGTCATTCAATTAGGAACGCTGTTGGCGGTACTGATCTACTTCGCGCGGGACATCATCAACATTACGCGAGCGTTTGTCGCAGACCACCTGGCGCTGCTGACAAAGCGTAGTGCTGACACAAATTCCGGTGCGCGCCTTTCGCAGGATGCCTGGTTGGGATGGCTCGTCATTATCGGATCACTTCCGGTTGCGATCGTCGGCTTGTTGTTCAAACATCAGATCGAAGGGTCGTTCACCAAGAATCTTTGGGTCATTGCCACGATGATGATTGTGATTGCAATCCTGCTGGCTCTGGCCGAATTAGTTGGTAAGAAAAATCGCACCTTGCACGAACTTGGCATTGGTGATTCTCTCGCCGTCGGCTTCGCTCAAGTACTGGCCCTGATTCCCGGTTCCAGTCGTTCAGGTTCCACAATAATGGCAGGCTTGTTCGCTGGGGAAACGCGCGAAACCGCGGCTCGGTTTTCATTTTTGCTTTCCATGCCGGCGATCGCTGCCAGTGGACTGCTCGAACTCAAGGAAGCAGTGCACAAACTTCCCGGCGGAAGTTTCGTGCCGCTGGCTGTCGCGACCGTAGTCTCGGGGATCGTAGGCTATGCTTCTATTTGGTTGTTGTTGAGATTTCTGCGAACACATTCGACCGCAGTCTTTATTGTTTACCGCCTGGTTGTTGGCGGGTTGATTTTGGCGGCGTTAGTAACTGGTTACATCTCTGCCACTGCTTGATGCAACTTCTGGAAATCTTTCGCAATGCTTCCAGAATTAAACCGCTACCAAAAGGTTTCGGTGTTCAGGTAAACTGTTTTTGCCCCTCTGCCTCCCCGACCCGACATTTCGGGGTCATCCCATCAATCGTAAAGGGCGGTGAGTTTAATGAATGAAAAAGACCCGCGAGGTGCGCTTGTGCCTTCACAGCGTCCACGTAGTCCGCGAGTTCCGGTAGAGTTTGCTCTTGGAGTCGAAGGCGAGACGGTCAAAGGCGAGTCATTTAGTGTTAAGGCGCAGGCCGTTAAAATCAGTCGCGGCGGCGCAACTATTATTCTCGAAGAAGAAGTTCCGCTCGGTGCAATTGTAAAACTAACGCCGCCGTTTGGTTCCGAACTAAATGCCGAAGTGAACGGCGCCTGGATCGATCAACTGGATGGCCGGCGCCGCATTGGTGTCAAGTTGCTGGACCAGGACGGCTGGTTTGCCGAATAAGTAAGACGAAGTGATAATCCTCACATGACGGTAAAGCGTTGGATCGTGCGCGAGCACGATGCGCAACAGGTCGACTCGCTTGCTCGCGCTCTTGATGTCTCTCCCACCATTGCAGCGTTACTTTTCTCGCGTGGCTGTGTCGACGAAACTTCTGCCCGGAAATTTCTCAGCCCTTCTCAAGACCAATTACACGATCCGTACCTGATGAAAGGTGTTAGCGAGGCCGTTTCGCGATTGCTGCGAGCGATCGAGGACGGGGAGCCGATTCTCGTCTACGGTGATTACGATGTAGACGGGACAACCGGTACGGCGGTGCTTTTGCGCGCCTTGAATTTACTCGGCGCGCGTACTGGGTTTCATGTGCCGCATCGCTTTACCGAGGGATATGGAATTCAACAACCGGCGCTGGAAAGGGCCTGGGCCGAGGGCTACAAACTAGTGATCAGCGTCGATTGCGGCATACGCGCGCACGACCCCCTTTACTGGGCCCGCGATACTGGCCTGGACGTCATCATTACCGACCATCATTTACCTGATGAAGGCGAAGGCGTGCCGCCTGCTTACGCGGTCTTAAATCCGAACCAAGTGGGCTGCACCTATCCGGACAAGAATCTGGCTGGAGTCGGAGTCGCTTTCAAGCTCGTGCATGCGCTGTTTCGCGAGCGTGATCGAGAGGCGCAGGTTAATTCCTTCTTGAAAATCGTCGCTATCGGAACCGTAGCCGACGTCGCTAAGCTAACGGGAGAGAATCGAGCCATCGTCGCGCTCGGCCTGCAGGATCTTGTGAAGGCGAAAAATCCCGGCCTGCGCGCGTTAATGGAAGTTTGCGGCTGCGGCGATGGCGCCGGCATGACTGCCTACGACATTGGCTTTCGCCTTGGTCCAAGAATCAACGCCGCTGGAAGAATGGATGCGGCACGCGCGGTTGTGGAACTCTTCAGCACGCGCGATTATTCGGAAGCAAAGCGACTAGCCACCCATCTCGACACTCGCAATCAGGAGCGACAGGAAGTTCAACGACAGATTGTCGAGCTGGCAATAAAGGAATTGGAAGGAAGCCCTGATGATCCGGCGAATTCGTACGTGGCGGTAATAGCCGGTGAAGGCTGGCATCGCGGTGTCATTGGTATCGCGGCGTCGAAAATTGCTGAGCGCATTAACCGACCGTGCGTGGTCCTGTCAATCGAAGACGACATCGCGCATGGCTCAGCGCGCAGTATTGAACCGTATCACCTGCTTAACGGGTTGACGTCTTGCGCGGATTTGTTTGACAAGTTTGGCGGCCACTCGCATGCGGCCGGCATCACACTTAAGCGAGCTGGAATTGAGGAGCTGCGGCGCAGATTAAACCAGCACGCCGGAGCGCATTTGACCGCCGAAGATTTACAGCCTTGCGTATCTATTGATGCCGAATTGCCGACCGAGGAGATTACGTTTGAGTTTGTCGCGCAACTAAAACAGCTGGAACCGTACGGCGCCGGTAATCCGCGGCCAACGTTTTTGGCGCGCAACTTGTGCATCATTGCGGAACCGCGTCTAATTGGAGAACGGCATCTGAAGATGGGTGTGCGGGGACCGCAGGGCCGACCGCTCGAGACCATTTGGTGGAATGGCGCGGAAAGCGGCTTGGCGATTAAGAACGGCGCCGAAATGGTCTACACGGTTGAGACAAATAAATGGAATGGTGAAACGTTTTTGCAGTTATCGGTGCAAGACGTAAAGGGTGGTCAGTAGTCAGTTGTCCGTTATCCGTAGTCAGTTGTGCGGACTAACAACGACCACGGACAACGGACCACGAACAGGCGATCATGCAGGAAATTACACGAAAGAGAGCTATTGCGATCGGACTGCGCGCGCGCGCGCCCCTGGTGGCGCGTGCCACCGCGCTCCTTATTCTGGTCGCAGCAATAGTCTTCGTGGCAGTTTCTTATTATCGTCTGCGTAACAACAAACCTTTTCGACTGAAATCTGAGACACCGGAACTCTCTAAAGAAGTTGTCGGCATCACTACGGGGTACGAGCAGCGCCTGATGAAGGATGGGCGCCTTTACCTGTGGGTGAAAGCAGCGCGCGACGTTACTTATTCCGACGGGCACCACGAACTTGATGAAGTGAGCCTTTCTGTGTACCCCCCAGTTGGCGAAAAGCCAGACCAAATTTCCGCCAACAAAGCGATCTACGATCCGCAAAACTCGATAATCACTTTTCTGGGCAGCGTCAAAGTGGAAACAAAAGACGCCCTAAAAGTGAGTACTGAGTCGCTCGCTTACGATCAAAATAATGAAGTAGCGCAAACGGATGCGCCCATAGCTTTTGAGCGGGAAAATGTTTCGGGACACTCAACCGGAGCCGCAGTTTATTCGAAATCAAAGAAGCTTGATCTAAAAAGGGACGTCGAGATAACAGTCGCCCCCGAAGCGTTAAAAGATTCTAAGCCCGCGCAAGCCGCCAGCCGCTCACGGCCGGTCACAATTCGTTCGGGCCAGGCCTCGTTCGAACAAGAGGGGATGAAACTTTTGTTTGCAGGTGGCGTCACCGCCGAACAGGAACGCGACCTGATGAGCGGCGAGAAAATGGACCTGACTCTCAACCAGCAGAAAAAAATTGAAAAGGTTGAGGTGCGCACCAATTCTTACCTACGTTCAATGCAGGAAGGCCGCGCGGCCGAGGTGCATGCCGCCGACATGGATTTCTATTTTGATAAAGATCAGCGATTGGAGCGGGCCGTGGCGATGCGCGATGCGACAGCTAAGACCCTCGACGCCGATTCCGATTTTCAACTAACCGGCGCTAGTTTGATTGAAGTTTTATTTCAGGCGCAGGGCGACCGTAGCTTGCTAAAGCAAATGCGCACTGAAGGCCGTTCGGTAATGAATCTTTCCGCGCCCAAGTCGAAGGCAAATGATCCGCGGGCTGCCAACAAGCGCTTGACCGCTGACACCGTAAAGGTAATTTGGCGCCTTACCGGCCGCGACCTGGACAAAGCCGAGGCTGTGGGAAATGCCGAACTGTTCGTCGATCCTGTCATAAAAAACGCCCAGGCCGACAAGAAAACCCTGACGGCGCCGCGCATTGATTGCGACTTCTTTGAAACTGGAAACCTCGCTCGGACTTTCACAGCATCGGGCGGCGCTAAAGCTGTTATTGATCCGGTTCAAACCGTAACCGATCGTGGCACTCGAGTTCTTACTTCGCAAAAAATGACTGCTTCATTTGTGAAGGACACACAAGCGCTGGAACGTATGGACGCGCTCGGTGACGCCAAGTTTAACGAGAACGATCGCAACGGCGTGGCTGCAAACATCTCCTACACCGAATCCGACAAGACTATTCGTATGCGCGGCGGCGAACCGACAATTTGGGACGCACGCGCGCGCACAAAAGCAGTCGAGATGGATTCGGACCTCATCAACAACGTCTCGTACGCTCGCGGCAAGACTTCAACAACTTATTACAGCCAGGAACAAACCAACGGAGCCGTGCCTTTTTCAAAAGTGAAGAGCCCGGTTTACATAGTCGGCGACCGCGGCGAGTTTCGCCGGGACAGTGGCTTGGCGATATACACCGGAAATGCCCGGGCCTGGCAGGATGATAATTTTGTGCGGGCCGACAAACTAACGATTTTCACCAACGATAAGAAGATGGTTGGTGAAGGACACGTGCAAAGTGCGATTTACAATGCCCGCCGTCGCGGCGATAACACTGTCATTCCAGTTTTTGCATCTGCGGATTCGATGTCTTACTCCGATCCCAATCGCACGCTGCATTATGAAGGAGACGTTGATATTCGACAGGGCACCGATCGGCTGACCGGAGGTGTGGCGGACGTTTATCTTCTGCGCGACACGAGCGAAGTGGAGAAAACAATTGCCCAGCACAACGTCGTGATGACACAACCCAATCGCAAAGGGACAGGCGACTGGATTCAATATACGACTGCCGATGAAGTTGCGATTCTTAAAGGTAATCCCGCGCGCGTCGAAGACGTGGAAAAAGGCAGCACTGAAGGCGGTCGTTTGACCGTCAACATGCGAGACGGTAGAGTGATCGCGGACGACGCAAGAGGACCACAATCGGCGGGTCGCGTCAGGTCAACGCACAAAGTGAAGAAACAATAGCCGGCTAACTTCCGAACGTATTTAGCCTGCTCGTGCTGTCGATATGAGCATTTTGCCAGAAGGCGTGAGTATCGCGATTAACCTTAACCAGCCACGGTCTGCCAATCCCAATCTCGACCAGCGAGCCAGCGAAACTCCCTCAGCTTCTGCTTTAGCTGCGTTCCAACTACAAAAATCTTACGGGCGCCGTCGCGTGGTTGATAACGTCAGTTTGCATGTAGAGAAGGGTGAAGTGGTTGGCTTGCTTGGCGCCAATGGTGCTGGTAAGACGACAACCTTCTACATGATCGTTGGCTTGGAACGGCCTGAGTCCGGTGTTGTAAGCCTGGGCGAACGTGATGTGACGAAGCTTCCTATGTATCTGCGCGCGCGGCTTGGTCTGGGCTACCTGCCGCAGGAGCCTTCAATCTTTCGCAAGATGACCGCGGCCCAAAATATTTTGGCAGTGCTCGAGACGATGGGCCTAAGACGACGTGAACGACTGACGCGCCTGGAAGAGTTGTTGGAAGAATTCGGAATCGCACACGTTCGCAACACGCGCGGGGATGCACTGTCGGGCGGCGAGAGAAGAAGAACCGAAATCGCGCGCGCGCTGGCCACCGAACCGCAATACATTCTGCTTGATGAACCTTTCGCCGGTATCGATCCCAAAGCTGTCGACGACATTCAAAATGTCATACTTTATTTACGCAATCGTAGCATCGGCATTTTGATCACAGACCATAATGTACGAGAAACACTGGGCGTCACCGACCGGGCCTACATTATGGCCGATGGGCGAATTTTCCGATCTGGCGTTCCACGACAGTTGACGGAAGACGCCGAAGTGCGCCGACTTTATCTCGGTGAAAAATTCCGCATGTGAAACTCAAATAGGCGCAAATCGCATCTAATCGAGTATAATCTCCCTGCGCTTTTCAATCGCAAAAAACAATCAGAACACTGATTTTTGACTGACTAATGTCTCTTAAACTAACTACCAGCCTCTCTCAACGACTCGTACTGACGCCGCAGTTGCGCCAGCGCATCGAGATGTTGCAGATGACCACACTCGAGCTGACCGATCTTATTCAGGCGCAGTTGCTCGAGAATCCGGTGCTGGAAGAAGTAGGGACTCAGGAAGAAGCGCAGGAGCTGGCCGAAAAAATTCTTGACCATTTGACGGGCGCCGATCCCGGGGCGACGCCTGAACACTCCGTTGAGGCCGCTGAGCCGGAACTCGGAAGCGCTTCATCGAACGGTTCGAGTGATACGGGTCCTCTTCCGCAGACGGCGGACGTTGAAGGCGAAGTGGTGGAATCGACCGGCGCGGAAGCGAGTGAAGAACTTTCGGGCGATGAGGGGAACGCAGATGATCTGTCTCCCGATGCATTTGAAGAGATCGATTTTGGCCGGGAGTTTCAGGACTACCTCGATCCTGGTTACAAGACTCAGGAAATTGAATACAAAGAAGACGCACCCACATTTGAGCAATTTCTAACCCGACCTCCGTCGCTTGCGGACCATCTCGAATGGCAACTCCACATGAGCCCGATCGAGGAAGACGTTTGCGATGCGGCTGTCAGTGTGATTGGAAATCTTGATGCGGACGGACGGCTAAACGCGACCAATGAAGAGATCGCGGCGATGGGCGGCTGGTCTGAAGAACTGGTAGAGAAAGCGCGGCAAACCTTGCTGCGACTCGATCCGGTGGGCTGTGGTGCGCGGGACGTGAAAGAGTGTTTATTGGTCCAGCTGGAAGTGCGCGGTGAAAGTGATCGGCTGGCGGCACGATTGATTAATGAGCATCTGTCGGAATTGCAACAACATAAACTGCCGCACCTGGCTAAGCAGATTGGCGTCGACGTTGATACCCTGCTGACGGAATTGCAATTCATTCGCACGCTCGATCCTTATCCCGGTCGGCGTTATTCCTCGGAAGAGCCAGTGCTCATCGCGCCGGAAATTTACATTGAAAAACTTGATGAGAACGATGACCAGTACATCATCTATTTCGCCGACGATGGCAGTCCTCGCCTGCGCGTCAGCCAGCAATACCAACAGATGTTGGGGCAGTCAGACGTGAGCAACGAAACGAAGAGTTTCATTCGCGAGAAAATGCGTTCGGCCGTTGATCTGCTGCGGAATATCGAGCACCGGCGACAGACGATTTACAAAGTGGTGGAATCAATCGTGCACCGGCAACAGGATTTTCTCGACAAGGGCGTGCAATACATAAAACCGATGATGCTGAAAGATATCGCCGAGGACATCGGCATGCACCTTTCAACCGTGTCGCGCGTCGTCAATCGAAAATACGCCCACACGCCGCAGGGCGTCATCGAGCTGCGCCGGTTTTTTACTGAAGGCATGATGAACGAAGATGGCGAAGAGATTTCCACGCGAATCATTAAGTTGAAGATCAAAAAACTTATTGAAGAAGAAGATTCGCACAGTCCGATAACGGACGATCAGGTGGTAAAGATTTTAGCTAAAGACGGCATTAAGTTGTCGCGCCGAACAGTTGCAAAATACCGCGATCAAATGAGCATTCCCGGATCGCGCGAGCGACGCGCTGTAGTTTAAGCGCCAGTTGCCTCTGCACGTTCGACCAGTTTTTTCGCCCCCGCACTTAAAGCACTACCAGCCAGACGGCAGCGAGTCTGGCAAGCATTACTATATCCAAAGGCCTAAGAAGGGAATCGCGATTATGAGGTTTGAGTACACTGGGCGCCACGTTGAAGTCTCACCGGCCATTCGTAAGCATGTCGAAGATCATTTCCAGAAGATGGACCACATTTTTAACGGCACCACGGCCTGGACGCACGTGATCATTGAGGTGGAAAAGAATCGCCAGATTGGCGAACTGATCGTACACTGGCGCGACCACACCCTCACGGCCAAGGACATCAACGCCGATTTGTACATGGCGCTGACCCGCGCCATCGCCAAGATCGAAAAGCAGGCGCTCAAACTCAAGGAAAAGAAGATCGATCGCAAGCAAGGCGCGCGGCGTACCGGCACCGTAGCGCCAACTCCCGATGGAGTATTGGAAGCTAGTCCCCGGCCACCGCGCATTATTGCCGCACGCCGTTATTCGATTAAGCCGATGACTGCCGAGGAGGCCGCATTGGCTCTCAGCTCGCAGACCGATCAATTTGTCGTCTTTCGCGACGCCGATACCGAACGCATTGGCGTGCTGTACAAACGCAAAGACGGGAACTTTGGCTTGATCGAGCCATAAATAAACCACTCGCACTGGCGTCGTTTAGGACTTTCTCGTTGTACACTGGAACCACCGCGTCTGCGTGGTTCAGCAATGAAGAAACAAACTAAGAAGGCGGCTTCCAAAACAACGGATAACGCTCCTGACGTAGTTATCATTACGGGTCTTAGCGGTTCCGGTATGTCGTCGGCGACGAATGCATTTGAAGATCTCGGCTATTTCTGTGTCGACAATCTGCCAATCACGTTGCTGTCGACTTTTTCCCGGCTGATGACCCCGCACAGCGAGGAAAAAGTAATTGAACGTGCGGCTTTGGTCATCGACATTCGCGAAGGAACTTTTTTAGGCGACTTTGAAAAGGAACTGAAAGCACTGCGCGCCGCGGAGCTGGGCGTGTATGTTTTGTTTCTTGAAGCCTCGGATGACGCGTTGCAACATCGCTTTAGCGAAACGCGCCGGCCCCATCCAGCGGACAAAGGCCAGGGATTATTGCAGGCGATTCGCAACGAACGCGCCGCCATGGCGCGAATTCGCGCCGAAGCCGATCAAATCATCGACACCTCCGAGCACACCGTTCACACGTTGCGCAAGCACTTGCTAGACCGGTTTAGTCTCGACCGGAAAGCAGGGTCGATGCGGGTTGAAGTACTCAGCTTCGGTCACAAGTTCGGCAATCCAGGCGATCTGGAATTATTGTTTGATGTTCGCCACCTGCCAAATCCTCATTTTGTTCCAGAGTTAAAACCCTTATCGGGACATGACAAGCGGGTCGTAGCGTATCTGAACGCCCAGCCTGAGGTAGAGGAGACTTTGCGACGGTTTACCGATCTGCTGGATTACTTGTTGCCACTCTACAAGCGCGAAGGCAAGGCCTATGTAACAGTTGGCATTGGTTGCACCGGCGGGCGGCACCGTTCGGTAATGATTGCAAATGCGTTAGGCCGGCGCCTGCGGCGTTCGGGTTTTGATGCTCGGGTGGTCCATCGTGATGTGAAGAAAAACCGGCAACGCTGAAAAGTGGGGTAACGAAGATGAGCAACAAAACCGAGCAGCCGGAAAAAACAGAAGCTACCCGAAGAGTGGCGGGGGTGATTGTGACGCATGGCCATCTGGCCGGTGAATTACTCGCGGCCGCTGAGATGATTATCGGCCCGATATCTTTCATTACGGCTGTTTCAATTGGTTGGCATGACGACGTCGATGCGGCTCGTGATGAAGTGCAGCGCGCCATTACGCGCGTATCGCAAGGCGCCGGGGTTTTATTGCTCACCGATATGTTTGGCGGCACTCCAACCAACATTGCTTCGATGTTCCTGGAGGACGGCAACATCGAAGTTGTTACCGGAGTTAACCTGCCTATGGTCATCAAACTCGCCAGTCATGAGAGTAGTGATTCATTAATTGAGACGGCACGGCGTGTTTCCGAACTTGGGCGGCAGGGAATTTATCTTGCCGGCGATCTGCTCGCTCCTCCCGCAAAAGCGTAGTGTCCGAAACAGAGCAATGATAGAGCGGAAACTTCTGGTAAAGGCGCGATTGGGTTTACATGCGCGGGCCGCTGCAAAACTGGTGCGTCTGACAGCCGGCTTTCGCAGCAAGATCACCTTGCGACGCGTAGCGGGCGGGCCGAATGCGGACGCAAAGTCAATCCTGAGCGTACTCATGTTGGCCGCAACTGCCGGCACAGAATTGGAAGCCAGTGTTGAGGGAGTTGACGAGCAAGCGGCCATGCTCGCGATTGAAAAGTTGTTTGCCGAGAGTTTTGGCGAACAAGAAGTAGAGGCGTGATGAAAGAGCAAACGCCAGAGATACGCTGCAAAGGGCTTGGCGTGTCCGAAGGTATCGTCATTGGTCAGGTATTGCGCATGGTCGATGGCGCAGCGCAAATTTCCCGCTGGACTATTGGCGAAGATGAGCTGCAGCACGAGACGCAGCGGTTTCGCCGCGCCGCGGTGATTGCAAGCGAGCGGCTCCGAACGCTTCGTGACCAGACAGGCGGGCGTTTGGGTAAAGATCACGCCTACATCCTTGACGCACACGTGCTGTTGCTGGAGGACGAAAAGTTACTCGGCGATATCGTTGAATACATAACTGCCGAGCACGTCAATGCGGAGTGGGCTATTAAAGTAATTGGTGACCGGCTCAGCGCGTTGTATTCCGAAATCAAAGACGACTATTTGCGCGAGCGCGGTTCGGACATTGAAGACGTGATGCAACGACTCCTGGCCGCACTCAGCGGCGCGCGACCCGAAGACCTAAAACTGGCCGAAGATGCGGTAATAGTTTCGCGCGACCTGTTGCCTTCAGCATTAGCGGAATTGGATCTTAAGCACGCGCAGGCGTTAGCGACTGATAGCGGCGGCTGGACCTCTCATACGGCGATTCTCGCGCGCGGAATCGGGCTGCCGGCCGTTGTGGGACTAAAAGATTTCTATCGCCGCACTAAAACAGGCGACCGGATCATCGTCGATTCCAACCGCAGCGAAGTAATTCTCCATCCTTCAGCGCAAACTCTCGCCGAATATCAGGAGCAAACGGGGCAGGGTGCAGCCCGTCGCAAACCTGTTCCAGTCGCAGATCGCGGCGCCTTGCGGACGCAGGATGGTGTTGAGATCAAACTGCGAGCGAACGTTGAACTGCCGGCTGAATTCGAGAGCGTTGAGAAATACGGCGCTTGCGGAATCGGACTCTATCGCTCGGAGTTTCTCCTGGCGCGTAATGGGCTGACCGTCTCAGAAGACGAACAGCGCGTTGCGTACGAAGCCGTAGCTCGCCTCGCTGGTGAAGCCGGTGCTGTAATTCGCCTTTTTGATTTAGGTGGCGAGAACACGCGTTCACATTTTCGCGAACCCGAAAAAAATCCGGCGCTTGGCCTGCGCGCTATTCGTTTTGGATTACGTAATGGCAGTCTCATGCGGCGGCAGTTGCGCGCCATCCTTCTGGCGGCGGCAAAGGGTAACTTGAAGATCGTTCTTCCTATGGTTACCGACGTCAGTGAGGTCAAGCGCGTGAAAGCGATGGTCGCCGAAGAAATCGCGAAACTAAAGAGCGAAGGACAACCCTATGGTGAGGCGCCAATCGGCGCCATGATCGAAGTTCCCGCAGCCGTAATGATGGCGGAAAAGATTGCGGCGTGCGTCGATTTCTTTGAGCTCGGGACTAATGATCTCGTCCAGTACACGCTGGCGGTCGACCGCGGCAACGACGAAGTAGCCGACTGGTTTCGCACGCTTCATCCGGCAGTGCTGGAAGGAATCAACCGCAGCCTCACAGCGGCACAGCAAGCAGGTATACCGGCAATCGTTTGCGGCGAGATGGCCTCAACTCCTGCTTATGCAGTCTTGCTAATCGGATTGGGTGCCACTGATCTAAGTATGACACCCTCGGCCATTCCGCGCGTGCGCCGTACTCTCGCAGCAATCGACGCTTCCTCAGCGCGAGCCATCGTTGCAGAATGTTTGACGTGTGAAAGTGCTGATGAGGTAGAATACCTCGTGCATACGCGGCTGGGGAGCCGCTGGCCGCAGTTATTTCCAGCCTCGAGCCTACCAAAACCCCGTCCCATCGAATAACCATTCGCTCTGAAGTCCCAGTCAGATTCTTAGCAATATTGCTTTCAGAATCAGAGAAATCGCGTCTTTTCGCTGTTTACTGTTAAAGGAACATGGTTTCGGCGGACGCGGTGCCCCAAGTCCGCCAAAAATCGATGATTCGAGCCAATCGGGAGGAATATGAAAAACTCAATCCTTGCAGCAGCAATTCTGAGTGTCGCTTTCGCGGTCACAGCCGCAGCCCAGGTAAATCCGGCCATCTCGGTGGTCAACTCACCAGTTACAAAATCGGTAACGAATAAATCTGAAGCGCGGCCGGAGCCTGCAAAGGCCACACGCGCGCGCGTACTCAATCCAACTCAGAACAGCCCGGCAACTAATAGTCAGAACGGTAGTGCTCAGAGCCTTCAAGCTCACGCCAAGGCGAACTTCAAAAACCGCGCCCGTTTGGAATCATTGCCGGCTGAAGTTTCCACGGAGAATAACGGTGCGGTGGGGAGCGTCACGACTTCAACCGCCGCTGGTGAGGCATCAAAGGTTATCGCACCCAAACTCATCGCAGCGCCTAACTCAAACTTAAGTAATAACGTTCACGCTGTTGCACCGCTGCCAGCCACTCTCAGCCAGATTTATCGCGTAGACGTGGGTGACGTGCTTGATATTCAACTCAACAATAATCCTAGCCAGGAATCGACGCTCTTTACTGTGCTCAGTGGCGGGCTGTTGGAGTATCCGCTCGCTGGCAGCCCCGTGCCCGTAGCCGGGATGACCACGGCGGAAATTGCGACGACGTTGCGAGCGAAAATAAAACTCTTTGAGGATCCTGAGGTTGTAGTAAACGTTCGCGACTATGCGAGTCATACGGTAACGATAAGCGGCTTCGTGGGAGCGCCAGGCACAAAGATGTTGCGCCGCGAAGCAGTTCCTCTTTACACATTGCTTGCTGAGTCGTTGGTCCTGCCCGACGCCGCGCGTGCGACGGTCACTCGTTCCACCGGGACAATCTTCATCGATCTTAACGATGCAAACTTGTCCGCGACACTAGTTCAACCGGGCGACGTCATTAAGGTGTTGGGGCCGGTCGCTGCAACTGAATTCTTTTTTGTCGGCGGCGAGGTAAAGCTCCCAGGGCAGAAGGCGTATCATTCCGGCTTGACCTTGACTCAGGCGATACTTGCCGCCGGTGGAGCAACGAACAATGGCGCCGATCGGGTTCGAGTTTCTCGACAGGGAACTGATGGCCGTTTGGTCACTGAAGAATTCAACTTGCGAAAGATTCTCGACGGCAAGCTTGCCGACCCCGTTTTGCACAAAGACGATCGTATAGAACTTACCACCGCGAACTAGATCACATCTTGCAGCGATCTCCTGGGCAACCCCGAAGAGCTTTCGGGGTTGCCCTTTTTTCGCGTCCATGTTCGTATCAAGCGCGAGTTTTTTGCGAGTCTGTTTATAATTGCGTCAAATCGATGAAGCTACCTTCGACAAACCTCGTCCACGTCCTAATCGGGAAGGCGATCCTCGAAACTGTTCTGGTGGGTTCCCTGGCGATATTGGGATTTCTAACGGTGCTACCGCCATCTTTCCATGGCTCGGGCGAAGTAACGGACCACGGCATTGCGGGTTGGGCAGTTAACAGCGGCTCTCCCTGGGAGCGGGTCGAAGTACAGCTTTTTATCGACGGAAAATTTTTCGCTACCCAGGTGGCAGACGAACCGCGCCCGGACGTCCCCACTGCGCGTTGGGCTTTAGACGAATGGCATGGCTACGTCTTTGAGATTAATTCATTAACGATAGGACCCCACGAAGCGCGCGTTTACGCGCTGCGAACAAGCCGGCAAGGAACAAAAAAATCATTGCAACAAGTCGGCGCACCAATTCCATTCCTTGTTGGATCAGACGGAATATTTCGAAAACCTCCTGATGCTAAGTAACGAACCGATGATAGCTCCTGATACGAAAACTTCGCTCGCAAGGCTACCGGCAGGCATGGCGCGATGGTTGGCGCTCTGGGAGATCGCTTCGGTGGTCACGTCATGCTTGATCGCGGAGTGGGCTGTGCTCGTCTTCATAGGACGCAGCAAGTTGATAATGGCGATACCGGTCGGCTTGGCGTTCGCATTGATGTTGTATTCGCATCGTGAGCGCGATGAAAGCGCGCGGGACATTGGTCTCGGTGCCGAGCATTTCCTGGGCGCCTGTCGCTTGCTCCTAATTCCCACTGCGCTTGCAGTAGCTTTAATCATTACTTTCGGCTGGTTCGCTAGTCAGGGTCATTTTGGCGCGTCGTGGCGCTGGCGTTTTGTTGCTTTACCCGTCTGGGCGCTATTTCAGCAATACGTTTTGAATGGGTTCATTAATCGCAGAGCGCAAATGGCTTTCGGAGCAGGAATGAAAAGCATTGCAGTGGTTGCAGTCGCCTTTAGCGTACTGCATCTGCCCAGCCCGCGGCTCGCAGTCCTGACACTGGTGGGGGGAGCCATTTGGGGCTTTGTTTATCAGCGGGTGCCCAACCTTTACGCCCTTGCGCTCTCCCATTCGGCTGTCTCGCTGGCACTCGCTCTTGCCATTTCTCCTTATTGGCTTAACGGGTTGCGCGTCGGCTTTAAGTATTTTGGTTAGCCTTCGTCAGGCATGATTTAACTGCCTGCGAACCAAGCTGTACCTGTTGAACACAGCTTTGATATACTGAAAAAGCCGAGCAAGTGAACAGGTCGGGCGGTCGCTGCTGATTCAAATCTCAAATCAACAGATTTCAGATCTATTTTCAGGTCTTAGATCCAGCTTGAGATAAAGTCAGGAGAGGAAAGTCCGAACACCAAAGGGCAGCGAGCCCGCTAACGGCGGGGCGTCTGATAAATCTCAGATTACAGATTTCAAATCCCGGGAGTAAATATCGGTTTCTGAGCGGACCACAAGGTCACCGCTGGATTGAAAGTTGTAATCTGAGATTAGTCGGACGACGACAAGTGCAACAGAAAGCAAACCAGTCCCGACCAGTCGGGATGATGGGTGAAATGGTGCGGCCCTTCGGGGCTTAAAGTAAGAGCGCACCGGCGCGTTTGGTGACAGACGCGGCCAGGCAAACTCCTCGCGGTGCAAGATCAAATAGGGAGGCGTCAACAGGGCTGCCCGCCCAAAGCAGCTTTTGAGATTTCAGATCTGAGATCTGAGATTCAAGGGCTGGTACGACCTCCGGGTAGATCGCTTGATCCAACCGGCAACGGTTGGACTAGATGAATGATCGCCATCCCGATGAGAAATCATCGGGAGACAGAATTCGGCTTATAGACCTGTTCCACTTCGCTTGGCGATATATGCATTTCCAGCGCTTCACCAATATTCGAAAGAGAGGCCCCCATAGATGGCGAATCGTAAAGGAGTTTTCATTGGCGCATACGTACCCAACCATTTGAAGGAATCT
This sequence comes from Pyrinomonadaceae bacterium, assembly GCA_036265575.1. Lineage (GTDB taxonomy): Bacteria > Acidobacteriota > Blastocatellia > Pyrinomonadales > Pyrinomonadaceae > PSRF01. The sequence continues at coordinate 5,494 of DATAOU010000132.1, read as the reverse complement.
TTACGCCGGCGCGCGGCGGCCGAACACAGGACCCTGTCGCAAGAGATTACGCGCATACTCGAGGAAGCCGTCCATGGTAAGGGATTACCTGCCGGTAGCGTCGATCGGCGCAATCGGGAGTCAACACCGCGCCGTCGCGCAACTGATCCAGCGCCTCGCCGCCGTAACGTCGACCTCGATTATTCTCGCGGCAGCAAAACCGGGGACGATCGCAGCTAGCGCTGGTAACACGCTTGAAATATCTCATCATCTCTTGTCTTTTCGCGCTGTTGCTTTTGTTGCTTTATGCGCGTATTCGTCCTTACCTGGTCGCGCTGCAAAAATTACTCACAGTCGCGCGCGACATTACTGACCCCCAGTCCAACGCGAACTCGCGCAACCGCGCGAAGGTAGGCAGTGACAGCAAGTTGGTCCGTTGTGTCGCCTGTGGAACCTGGGTGCCGGCCGACCGCTCCATCGGAACGGGCGCCGGCGGCGCAGTCTATTGTTCGCGGGAATGTCTCGAGAAGAAATCAGATCGGCGTGAGAATAAGTTAGCCGGATAGTTTGCGCGACCCGCCGCACAAACGACGAAATCCTTCAGTAGGTTACTTCAAACCTGCTGCCTCTTCCGGCAATAAATTCCCAGCCTCGTGAATCGCCTTATTCGTATCGGTAAGATAGAGAATGATGATGCCGGCAATGAAGAAGACGATTAGAGACAGCAGCGCTTGCCGGTAAGAACCTGTTGCCGCAACCACCGCACCGAACGTAAGCGGCCCCAGCCACGATGTGCCGCGTTCGGAAACCTCATAGATGCCAAAGAATGAAGCTTCCCGACCGGCTGGAATCATTCGCGAGAACAAGGACCTTGACAGCGCTTGTGACCCGCCTAAGACAATCGCGATGAATATCGCCATGATCCAGGCTTCGCCGGTTGTGTGAAGGAAGCCATAGCCGTAAATCACTACCCCCGCCCACATCACCAGCGAAATCAGGATGGCCTTTTTCGTTCCCAGTAGGTAAGCGATGCGCTCAAACAGCAAGGCGCCAAAGATTGCGACAAACTGCACCATCAAGAAGATCAGCAAGAGAAACGACTGGTCCGTCTTTAACCCGCGCGCAACGAAGAGTTCCTGCGCCAGAAAAACCGATGCCATGCTGATCACTGTTTGAATACCGTCGTTAAAGAACAGGTACCCGATGAGATATTTCAGCGTATGGCGCAGACGCGCGAGCTCGCGAAACGTTCGTCCGAGTTCTGAAAATCCTACCGTTAGATACGTCTTTCCCTGCGGCAAAGCCTTTTCTGTTGTGCGCGTCTTAAGTGTCGCAAATGTAATCAGCGCAAACGCACCCCACCAGACACCCGCAGACAGCAATGAGAGCCGCACAGCCATGTAGGGATCGATGCCGAGCCTAGTCGCACTTTTCACCAGCACAAAATTGAGTGCCAGCAGCAGGCCACCGCCGAGATAACCGTAGGCGAAGCCACGGCTGGACACTTTGTCGCGTTGATCCTCGGTAGTGATGTCGTTGAGAAAACCGTTGTAGAAGACTATCGTAGCGCCAAAGCTCAAATTCGCGACGATAAACAGAAGACCACCCAGCCAATAGAGTCTGCCGGTTACAAAGAACATCAAACAGGTAGCAGTCACCCCGAGATAGCAAAACAGCGCCATCATCTTCTTTTTCAAATTCGAGTAATCGGCAACGGCTCCCAGCGTCGGCAAAAAAAATATCTGAAGGAAGACGGCGACTGAAACACAGGTTGGAAAAAAAGACTTGGAAGTAATGGCGCCCACCGGGCCGAGGTTCAAGACGATTCCGTTCTCGCCGACAACTTGCTGCGTTATTTCCGTCAGGTAAGGACCGAAAAGTGCGCCAACGATGGTGGTTGAAAACGCAGAGTTAGCCCAGTCGTATATCTTCCAACCAAACACTTCGCGCGGATTGTTCTTGTCGAGGTGCGGCGGAGCTTCGGATTTGGCGGGATGCTTGGCGGTCATCTTGCGGCTGGGATGATGTAGTTTAGAGTTCAAGCTTTAGCGTGCAGGACACAGTTACAGCAGCCTAAGGCTGGACTCGGAACTTCTTGCTTCAAACTCTAGATAACTCGTTTCGCGGTCAACGTTTCAAGTATTGCTGGAGTGATGTCTGCAAGTGAACTGATGGAACTGGCGATGCGATCGTTATCTCGGCCCCAAACAATCGTAGGCACCGGGTTCAGCGTATGATTGCGCGACGAAAGATCTTCAATGTTGCCGTGATCGCTGGTGAGTATAACGGATGTCTTATTCAAATCAAGACGCACCAGTAGGTCCCTGATGAGGAGCGCAAGGTTTTGCAGAGTCGTTCTCGCCAGTTCCAAATCCTGTTTGTGACCAATCTTGTCGGTGATGAAATATTCGTAAAGCGTGAATCGGTTTGCGGAGACCAGCCCTGCGAGAACTTCCGCCGCTTGTTCAGCGCTCCGTAGCTCGACGTCCTCACCGCGTTCGATCAGCAACTGATTTGTAAAGTCATGATAGATAGCGCGCCCGGCTTTGAGGTCCGACACTTTGCGAAAAGGTACGTTCGCGGCTTCCATCGCGGCAGTAGTCGCCGAAATCCAGCGCGGACGTTCCTCAAAAAAACGCTGCGTGTAAGTGTTTGCAAAAGTGATTGGCCCAACACCCGCGCTCTCCAGCTGCAGGAATATGGAATGCTTGCGCAGTATTTCCAACATGGGCGCGTTGGGAAATCCCTGTTTGTGATAACCGAGCAGTTGCGGAACGTTTATGCCCGTTAGGATCGTCGTTTGTCCGGAAGCGCTTTGCGGCCGGCCTTCAATCCCCATTCGCGCGTCGGTGGGAATAACAATACCGCGGTGTATCGTCGGCGCAGCTTCGTTTACAAATTGGGCCAATGGTTCAGCATCGTGCAGACCGTCGAAAGGATTCTGAGATCCACGGGCGCCAATACCAAGCCCATCAATGAAGAAGAGAAGGACTGAAGGTGGGTCACTCCGCATCGAGCTGTCCGCGTTCACGATACAGATTGAGCTTGTTATGCATCGTCTTCAAACTAATTCCCAGCAACTCGGCCGCGCGCGTTTTGTTGTTCCTGGTTTTCTTGAGGGTACGTATGATCATCTGCCGCTCTACTTCCTCGATCGGCGTGCCGACAGGAAACGTGATCGTATCTTCGTTTCGCGAACGTTCGCGCTGATCGATTGGGTATGGGGCAAAGTGATGACGCTCGATCTCCTCGCCCGAGCAAATGATTACAGCTCGCTCAATCACGTTTCTTAACTCCCGAACATTGCCCGGCCAGGCGTGGAATTGCAAAGCAGCAAGAGCGGCAGGATGAAGAAACCGTGCCGGTCGCGAGTGTTTCTCGGCGAGCTTCGTTACCAGGTATTGTGCCAGCAGCGGCAGATCTTCTTTTCTTTCCTTGAGCGCGGGTATATGAATGCGAAATACGTTGAGGCGATAAAGTAAGTCTTCGCGCAGTGTTCCTTTGGCGATTGCTTCCTGTGGTTCCTGGTTGGTGGCCGCAAGAATCCGCACATCAATATCGATCTCTTTTTGACTGCCCAGTCGCCGCACCTTTCGCTCTTCAATCACGCGCAGCAGTTTGGTTTGCAGCATAGCCGGCATTTCTGAGATTTCGTCCAAAAGCAGCGTTCCGCCTTCGGCTAGCTCGAAACACCCTTGACGTCGCGAGGCCGCGCCGGTAAATGCACCCTTCTCGTGACCAAACAGCTCAGACTCCATCAAACTTTCCGGAATCGCCGAACAGTTAATGCCCACGAAGGGCCGGTCTTTGCGCGGGCTCATCTGATGGATGGTGCGGGCTACGAGTTCTTTGCCCGTGCCTGATTCACCGGTAATCAAAACAGAAGCTGAAGAAGGCGCAATTTGTTCCACCAAAGAATAGATTTCGCGCATCGCCGGCGAGCCGCCGACAAGTTCGCCAAAGGCGCCACGATCTTGAAGTTCGCGCCGCAGCACTTCGTTTTCACGGCGCGCTTCGGTTAATTCAACCGCCCGTTCAACTTCGACGCGCAGTTCGTCCGCATCCACCGGCTGCTCGAAACAGTGGTAGGCCAATTCTTCTTTTACAGCGCGTTTCGCGTTATCGATCGAATTGGGTTCAACCAGCAGAATTACTGGCACTCCACTTTGCTGCGCCTGCAAATCGCGCAAGACACTGAAGCTGTCGTCTGCAGCGAGCAAATTGTTGTCGATGACTACAGTGGGATCGGTTTTGAGGATTGACTCCAGGCTCGGCGCGAGAACGTTTTCGATTACTGCGTCATAGCCCCAGGACGCGACCAGTTGTTGCAGAGCCTGACCGGACTGTTCGTTCTGGTCAGTTATGAGTATGCGCCGGGACGAGAGTGACATCGGACGTCAGTTTAGCATGACGAGCTGTTGTGCACAGATTACGCAGAACATTGCAGAACCGCGAGTCATTGTCGCTCGAAATAGTCAGCGATCGCACGCGCCAGAGCAGGCACCGTCGTCTGTTCCGGTCGAATCTCGACTTGTAGTCCAAAGTCGGCAGCAGCCTGCGAAGTGATGTCTCCCAAACACGCGATTGCGATTCCGGTGAGTACTGTACTCAGATCTTGCGTATCAAAGAGTTGGGCAAGGTTCCTAACAGTCGATGCGCTGGTGAAAGCGATGCAATCAGCACTGCCTGAAAGCATGGCGGCGACACGTCCGCGATCCAAGTCGTCGGGAAGGGCGGTGCGATACACCGGAACAATATCGACGCGCGCCCCTGCTTCCTCGAGCGCTTTTGGCAAAAAGTCCCGCGCCACCGACGCGCGCGGGAGCAATATGTTTAGGCCAGTAAAGGCGCCGGTTCCGCCTATGAATCGCTCGAGCGCCAAAAAGACCCCTTCCGCCTTGAAGTCAACAGGAATAACGTCCACGTGAACGTTCAGTTCCCGCAGTCGCTCCGCCGTCGCTTCACCGATAACGCAAACCTTCAATTCATCTAGGCTAGCGGCATCGCGGCCCAGCGCCGTTAGTCGCTTGAAAAAATAATTCACCGCATTGACGCTTGTTAGTATCAGCCAGTCATAGCCGTAAAGATGATGGATTGCCTCATCCAAACGCTGATAATCGTCGAGTTCTTTTATTTCAATGGTGGGGCAGGCGATGACTGCGGCGCCGTATTGCTCAAGCTCCTGTGCAAACTCACTAGCTTGAGCGAGTGCACGAGTAATCACGATTGTGCGACCCTGGAGCGATTTAGTTTTGGGTTTGGGTGGCGTGGTATTCACGGCTTGTCGGCTACAGAACTGCACTTCAGAGTACAACCTTGAGGTTGCGTTCTTCCCAACCAAACACGCAAGCTAAAGCTTGTACTCTGAACTTCATAATTCTTGCGCAAGCAACTGGCGAGCACCGTTCGCCAGCAATCGTTCAGCTAGTTCACTACCAAGCAGTTCCGCAGTATCAATGGCGCCCGAGATACGGTCTCTTATGATTTGCTTACCTTGCGTGTCGGCCACGAGGCC
>DATAOU010000131.1:0-7134 GCA_036265575.1 Pyrinomonadaceae bacterium | reverse complement strand
GGCAAACGGCGCAGCGCCGCAGTCCAAAAATCGGAGTAGTTATGAGCACAGAAGTTGTAATGCCGCAGATGGGCGAGTCCATCGCGGAAGGAACGATCACAAAATGGTTGAAGCAAGTAGGCGACCGCGTCGAACGCGATGAACCGCTCTTTGAAATTTCTACCGACAAAGTTGATGCAGAGATTCCGTCGCCGGCCGCCGGTACTTTGACTGAGATTCGTTTCAAAGAAGGCGACACTGTCGAAATTAATACGACGGTTGCGGTGCTCGATGGCGGCGCGACCTCCGGCGCTGCCCCGGCAGCAACCTCAAGCGAGACTGCTGCGAAGGAAGCGGCTCCGGAGCAGAAACAAAGCGAAGCCGCAGCGGCGGACGCGCAGACTGCTGAAACTGTAACACCCGCTCCTCAAACTTCGACGGCGGCTAAAACTGAAACCGCGCCACCGAAATCAGAACCCGTTCCCGCAGCGGCGGCGCCAACGAGTACGCAACAAAAACCAGTGACTCCGAAGAAAGAGGCTGCTCCTGCCAGTGGCAACGGCGGCGGCGCCACTGCGACTGCGGAAGAATTGCGCCGCACAAAATCGAGTCCACTTGTGCGCAAGATAGCCCAGGAGCATGGCGTCGACATTGCCGGCCTGGAAGGAACCGGCATGAGTGGTCGAGTCACCAAGAACGACATTCTTAGTTTTATTGAATCGGGCGCGCCCGCTGCCGCCCCAGCGCGCACCGCGCAAACAAGTCCGGCGCCGCCAGCCCCTGCCGCTGCTCCTTCGCTGAAACCGGCCGAAGGCGATCGCGTTGAACAGATGACGGTGATGCGCAAAAAGATTGCGGAGCACATGGTTGTTTCGCGACGCACCTCCGCGCACGTAACCACTGTTTATGAGATCGACATGACGCGCATTGCCAAACTGCGCGAACAACACAAGGACTCGTTTGCGGAAAGGACCGGCACCAAGCTTTCGTACATGCCGTTCATTTTCCAGGCAATCAATAACGCCTTGCGCCAGTTTCCAATTTTCAATGCGCAGGTCAGCGGCGATCAGATCATCTACAAGCGTGACATCAACCTGGGCATGGCAGTTGCACTTGATTGGGGTCTGATTGTGCCGGTCATAAAACGAGCTGACGACCTCAGCATCTCCGGACTGGCCCGTGCTGCAAATGACCTCGCCGAACGCGCGCGCGCGAAACAGTTGAAACCTGACGAAGTCGGTGGTGGCACATTTACGATCACCAACCCGGGCGTCTTTGGTGGTTTGTTTGGCACGCCGATAATCAATCAACCGCAACTTGCCATCCTTGGCGTAGGCAAGATCGAGAAACGTCCCAAGGTGCTGACCACCGCTGAAGGTGAAGACTACATTGCTATTCGCTGGCTAGCTTATTTCGCGCTGAGCTTCGATCACCGAGTGATAGATGGTTCGGACGCGGAACGCTTTCTTGCTTATGTTAAAGAACAACTTGAAGCAGGAGAGTTCTCGCTTTAACTGGGCCATTGCAAAGCAACTAAATCGCGGTGACGGGCCTGTGCGCTGGGTCTTGTCACCGCGTTATGTTTTTGGCCCACTCTATTGCGATCGAGTGGTAATTGGATGATGAATAAGGCGATTAGGGGTTAAGTGCTTGACTTGAAATAGCGTGCGCGATAAGAAATGCCGGATCATTCTTGCAGCGGACAACAATTGACCTCGAATGTTCGTCAGATAAGTTCAACGATAGCTGGGCCACGGCCGTGCTATTTCACTTTCGAAAAATAAGGAGAGAGTTATTTATGCCAACCCCGAAATTTAAGATGTTTCCTTCCCTAATGCTTGCCGTCTCCCTGCTGGCATTTTCAGCCGTCGCCGTTGTGGCCCAGGACTCGACCCCAACCGTCGGTGCTCGCTCAGTGGCGAGCGGTCAGAAATTGAAAATCAAAGGTGTAGTCGTACGACGTGACGCTGACACTTTTATTATTCGCGACGCCAACGGCGTTGATACCACAGTGCGGCTCGAGGATCGCACCAGTGTGAAAGCCAATGGTGGCTTTTTGCGTAGCGGTTCGAATTACGCGCAGACACAAATTTTGCGCGGTTTGAATTTGGAAGTTGAGGGTCGTGGTAATGCCTCCGGTGAACTCGCCGCCGACAGGATCAGATTCAACGAATCGGATCTTCGCGTCGCCCGTGCCGTAGAATCCCGCGCTGCGCCGCTCGAAGAACGCGCCAGCAGCACCGAAACAAAGCTTAGCCAGGTGGAACAGAATGCCCAGCGCTTGTCCGGTCAGATGGATGAGCTCGCTGCCGTAGCAAACACCGCCAAGGGCGGCGCCAAGGCCGCGCAGGAAACTGCTGACTCAGCCGTCGCCGGCGTCAATGCAACCAACGATCGCATTTCCGCGCTTGATGACTATCAGCCGTCAGCGGTCTTGGCTGTGAATTTCAAGACTGGCAGTGCAGTGTTGTCAGCTGATTCGAAAGCAAAGCTTGACGAGCTGGCCGCGAAGGCACTCAATGCCAAAGGCTATGTGCTCGAAGTTTCCGGTTTTGCCGACACCACCGGCAGCGTCGAAAGAAATCGCGTGCTGAGCCAACGTCGCGCCGACAACGTAATTCGTTATCTGGTTGAGAATCACAGCATTCCGCTCCGTCGCATTGTTACGCCTTATGGCTACGGCGAATCGCATCCAGTTGCCGAGAACACCTCGCGCACCGGCCGCGCGCAAAACCGTCGCGTCGAAGTGAAGCTATTGGTCAACAAAGGCCTGATTCAACAGGCGCCGACCATGACAACCAGCTCGGGGGACTAAGCAAATAAGCCCCGACCGGCGTGGCATGTGGTGCAACCAGTTACCACCCACCCGGCACCTGAATACCATGAATCATGCCCCAGTTGTTAAGATAAGATAGTAAGGCCAGCAACAGCAGAAAACTTACAACTGGCGGCATGAGGATTGGTTTAATGACGAGCGTAAACTGGGGAAAACATTTTGGGCCGGCACTGCTTGGCGCGGTGCTGGCTCTCTGTTTTTGTTGCGGCTCGCTAGCTGCGCAAACGATCAGAGACTTACCACCGCCGCCACCGGCGCCCACGCCTAAACCCACGCCAACGCCTGCGCCACCCAAGGACGAGGACTTTGACGTCATCAAAGTAAACTCCAACCTGGTGATGGTGCCTGTTTCGGTTGTGGACGCTACGGGCCAGCCGATTCATGGTTTGCAGCTCGCCGATTTTCACCTCGACGAGGAAGGCCGGGCGCAGCAAATCGTGGAACTCGGCAACCCCGATCAAGTGCCGTTGGACATCGCCATTTTGTTTGACGTCTCAAGCAGCGTCAGTCAAAAAGGCTTTTTCTTATTTCAGCAAAGGGCGGCAGCCGCTTTTCTCAAACAAGTACTTAAGCCGGCCGATCGTGCAGCAGTTTTTACGATCACAGATCAACCGCGGTTGATTGAGCCATTGGCGTCGGCGGAAGTCGCAGCTGCCAGGTTATTGACTATTCCCGCTGCCACTTCGCCCGTGCCCACTGCGTTTTATGACACTGTAGTCGCAGCCGCAAAGTACTTAAACGATAAGTCCGCGGAACGGCATCGCCGGGTAATACTCGTCATATCAGATGGCGACGATAACTTTAGCAGCCTCATCAGGGACTTGACCGTCGCTGAGGTACGCGCCGAGCAAAAAGGCGAAACTACGCCGGCCGCGGCGCGGCAGAATTTGGTAGCTCGCAGGCAGCGCGCAGTTTCAGAAGTGCAGCGCGCCGTGCAACAAGCTGACGTGGCGTTTTATTCGATTAACCCGGGTGGTCCATCAGTGCACCTGAACCTGATTAGTACGCGCGCGCAAAACGATATGTCGTCCATTGCGCAATCGACGGGTGGCACGGCTTTCGTGCCGGATTCAGATAAGGATTTGGAGCGAGTGTTTGCGGAAGTCGCCGCTGAACTGCGCGGCCAATATCTACTGCAATATTATTCAAACTCACAAGCAACCGGTATGCAGTTTCGCCGCATTGCGGTTGGTGTGCCTACTCGTCCAGAGCTGCGAGTGCGGGCGCGGCAAGGATACTATCCCAAGGGCAAGTGAAGTGAGTGGCTCCGAATCACCAGGAGCGAAGATAAGATTTTCCATTCATCATTTGACATTTATCATTTGCCATCTAAAGAGGCGTCGCTGCTGTTAGAATGCGTAGTCTCGGGAGTTGCCGGTGTCGCCTGCGGCACGGTTCTTCAAATGAGAAATGATCGATGTCAAATGATGAATGAAAAATCTTGTCGCTTCCAGCTCAACGCTTCAACGCATTTCGAGTAAAACGTCCGTCAGCCGATTCACAACGTCAAGCAGCGTCCTACCAGCCTTATCAAACTGATTCGCTGCTGCCTGGTCCTCAGCGTTGGCGGCGCCTGAGGCCACGCCCGCGAGTTTGATGTAATAGCGCTGCAGCTCCGGCGTGGTGCGGAAATCAATTTCCAGTTTGTCGAGTCCTTCCCGAACGTTTTTGATGCTGTTGCGCACAGTTGCTTTATTCCTGGTAGCCTGTTCGATGATCGCCGGTGACGCCTCATTGCGCCGCGCTGCATCGTCGACGCCCTCCAGCCCCTTCGCCACGCCACCGAGTAGATAAATAAATCGCGTGAGAATTTTTATCTGGTCGGCAACTTGCTGGGCGCCGGCGTGCTCGGCATCAGATGTTTTTGGCGCGGTGCTTGAGCGGGTGGATTTTGTAGTAGAGCGCTTTCGAGTTTGGGCGACGCTGGTTAGGGGAGAGAGTACGACTGCAATCATCAAAAGGGCGGCGATTCGATGCACGGGAATTCTCCTGCTGACAGATTTATCAATCAAACTATTCTGCTGCCGCCGCTACGTCAAGTTGTCGCTGGGCGGTGAGATTGAAAATTCTTTGTGCGTCCTTTGTGTCCTTTGTGCCTCTGTGGTGATCCTTAATAGGCTGATGCTCACCACCGAGACACAAAGTACCCAAAGGACGCACAGAGAAAAATCAACCGAATGCAACGAAGGGCTTTGCGTGCAAGTGCGGATCGGCTGTTAGAATGAGCAAATAATTCCCAACAGGACTGCATCGTGAGCGAGCAAAGAAGACTTGTGGTTAAGCGCCTGGGTCGCGTCGAGTACGGCGAGGCGCTGGCGCTGCAAAAAGCGACGGAGCTGGCGGTTAAAGAAGGCCGCGAGCCCGACACGCTTTTGTTGCTCGAACACCCGCACACGTTGACCGTTGGCCGGCGCGGCGATAGTGCGAGCATCTTGATGTCGTCCGAGCTGCTAGCTGCGCGCGGCGTCAGTGTCTTTGAAACAAATCGCGGCGGCAAGATTACCTACCATGGACTAGGCCAGATCGTTGGTTATCCGATTATCAACCTTAGTCCCGACCGCGAAGATGTTCATGCTTTTGTGCGCGACCTGGAAGAAGTGCTGATCCGCACGCTCGCTGACTATCAAATCAACTCTTTTCGGCTCGAAGGATTCACTGGCGTGCACACGTCGCGCGGCAAGGTCGCGGCCATCGGCGTGCATATTGCGCGCTGGATTACCACTCACGGTTTCGCTTTGAATGTTAATACAGACCTTAGTTTCTTTAATCTGATTATCGCCTGCGACGGCGAACAGGTAACTTCAATGCAGGATCTGTTGGGCCACGAAGTTGACATGTACGAAGTGGAAGAGCGCATTGCGGTTCATTTCGCCGAGGTGTTTGATATGTCGGTACCGAACTCTCGCAAAGCAGGACGTGATCGACGGCGTCGATGATCGAAACTTACTTTTCATGGGTCGACGAATACAGAACCGGGAGCGGTAGCGACCTGGTCTGCGAAGGGTTGAGTCTTACCGGCGTTGTAAGTCAGCGGTCTCGGCGATCCGCCCGGATCTTGTTTATCGCAAGTCGGACCCGGTCGCTACCGCTCCCGGTTCTGTATTCGTAGACCCGCAAAGAGAGTGGTGCTTGTTCATTAATTCCTAATGCTGACTCTTAAAAACATCCAGGAAGCCGCGACGCGCATCGACGGCCATATACATCGCACGCCGGTGGTCACTTCGCGTCTATTCAACGAGCGGGCCGGCTGCGAAGTGTTCTTCAAATGCGAAAACCTGCAGCGCGCCGGCGCCTTTAAAATTCGCGGTGCGACAAACAAAATCCTTTCGCTAACTGAAGCAGAGAAACGTCGCGGCGTGGCCGCATTTTCATCCGGGAACCACGCGCAAGCGGTGGCGTTGGCGTCGCGCGAGGCTGGTGTCAGCGCGGTCATTGCCATGCCTGACGACGCGCCCAAGTCCAAGGTAGCAGCGACGCGTGAATACGGCGCCGAAATTATTTTCTACGATCGACAGCGTCAGGATCGCGAGACGGTGGCGATTGAAATTTCGCAGCGCGACGGACGCGTGCTGGTCCCGCCTTATGACGATTATTTTATTCTCGCTGGTCAGGGGACTTGTGGCCTGGAGTTTCTGCAAGAAATACCTGACCTCGATTGTTTGCTAACGCCGTGCAGTGGGGGCGGGCTGTTTGCCGGCGTCAGTACAGCCGCGAAAGCCTTAAGTCCGCGCATCCGTTGCTTTGCGGTTGAGCCCGAGACTGCAGACGACACCCAACAATCATTTCGTAAAGGCGAGCGAGTAGCGATTGGGCCGCCGCCAACAATTGCCGACGGCTTGCGCGTGCAGTCGCCCGGCGTTTTGACTTTTCCGATTTTGCAACAGACCGCTGAAGACGTTTTGACAGTTTCCGATGAGGAGATAGTTGAGGCGCTGAAGTTTATACTCAGCCGCATGAAACTATTAGTTGAACCATCCGGAGCTGCTGCCGCTGCTGCTGTTCTCAGTCGCAAACTACCAAGGGATGTGAAGCGGGTAGGTGTCGTGCTTTCGGGCGGTAATATCGACGCAGAATTTCTTGCCACACTTTTGTCAGACAACAAAGACGCATGACAATACTATTTCTATTTGATGTGCGCCTTGATCCGGTAAGGCCGGTTCCCTGGGGTGGTTTGATTGTCCTACTGCTCATCGTCTTCGTGCTGGCGGTGAGTTTGGTCACCGCTCTCGTGTGGTTTCTGCTATGGCGCAAGCGTCGACAGCTTCGCGACCAGCAGGCGCAAGTGGAGAGTAGTCCAGCGCGTTCTTAGCGGAGTAAAC
>DATAOU010000130.1:0-3323 GCA_036265575.1 Pyrinomonadaceae bacterium | reverse complement strand
GGGCTCCCGCCGCACGCCACAGTCGCGCATAAGACCGGCGAGATTTCGACTGCCTGCCATGACATCGGAATCGTCTATCTACCCGAACGCGAACCGTACATCACCGCCATTTTGACTGAATTCGACCCAGATAGGGAGGGGCGTCGCGAAACAGTCGCAGCTATTTCGCGGGCAATTTATAAATCGCTGCTCGGAACAGCACCGAAGTCAAATGAGGACTGAACTTCTGCGCCCGATTGACGGTTTGCGTCTCGCTGAAAAGTATCGCGCGCTATTGCGACCGGGCGAAAGCGAAGCTGGTAATAACGGCATTGTTCATTATCTGCCGCGTTTCTTCTATGAAATTGGCAGCTGGGAGGAAGCGCATGAAATTCGGCTCGCGCCGCACTTCACGCTCGCGGAATTGATGCTCGTCGACTGTCGCGAGGCGAGATTGCTCCTGAGCCAGTTCCCTCATTACGTGCCGTGCGCAATCGTTTTGCTTGCCAGATTTTTGGAGGATTTCCGGCGCGAAGTCGATGCGCCAGTATTCATCAGCGCCAACGGCGGGTATCGCTCGCCGGCGCATCAGATTGGCCGCGCGAAAAGCATTCATGCGTGGGGCACGGCGGCGAACATCTACCGGGTCGGCGACACGTTTCTTTCCGACGCAAAGTCCATTGGGAAATATCGCGCGGTTGCTGCATCGCTTAGTCCGGCTGTTTTTGTTCGACCGTTCGGACGTGAAGAAGGACAAACCAGCGATCATCTTCACATCGATTTAGGATTTGCGAGCTTAACGCCGCGCGAATGCAGCGAAGCGGGTTAGTCTCGGCTTGATTAGATGAAGGACCGCCTAACAGAACGCGACGCGTATCGTGTTCGCATTCGCAGCCTTGGTGCTACGCCGGCGCGGGCGGTCATCGGGTTGGAGGCGGAATTTAATCTTTTCATCAACGGACGCAGACGGCGTCCGGAAAAGGTCTTTGGTGATCCCAGCCGCCTGGTGCGACGCCGAATGATTCCGCGCACCGGCAAATCGTTTCAATTGCCCGCGGGCGGTGCGATTTATTTCGACACAGGAGTTATCGAAGTCGCGACACCCATTGTCGAACTCGAGCGCGGCTGTTGTTATCGGGCTACGCGTTTGTTGTGGGAGCAAATTCGCTATTTGCGGCGGGAACTGGATCACTGGGTGAACCGGCACAAATGCCAGTGCACGCTTCAGGGCTTCAGCGCGCATTATAATTTTTCGTTTCCAACCGCTCGGAAATCAAAGCTTCGAAATGCCACCAAGCTTGCGTATCTACTGGCGCACGTCCTGCCGGTGCCGGTGATTTTACTGGCAACCAACCGGCTGAGCAGCGCAGTCGGTGTGCGCCCGCGTGGAAACCGGATCGAAGTCACAGTTGATTTCACTCCGGACCCCGCGTTGATGCTGGCAACGTGCGCGTTCATCGCGGGTGCCATGGAAACCGTGCTCCGCTGGGAAGATTTCCAGCTGAGACAATTGCGGCGGCATCGACTCCCGCGTACAGCGCGATTTCGTCTACAAAAACATTCGTCACGACGCGGCTGGCGAGTCACGGCTGATTCGTTAGGCCAAAATCCATTTACATCTGATCTCAACGAATCACTTTGGAAACTGCGTGATGGCCGGAGGTTGAGCCTCCGTGCAATCGCGGCAGAAACATTGCGGCCGTTTCGCCAACGAATTCGACAGATCAGTGACCCGAGCACGCTGGAGCACATCGCCGCGGTGTTCGCGGGGGACGCGCGCTCACTTCTCGACTTCGAGAAGCGCCCGGACGCCTATGACGATGTCGGGCACGGAATTGATTGGGGTCGACGCCGCATGCGACGCTGGCCACGGTCCAAATATGAAAGGGTCATCCACCGCGTCATCGCGCGCGAACCAATGCGTATCGGGCAAAAACGTTATCAGGTAGATCGAATGAACGGCTGGTACGAAATCGAATTTCGAGAAGTGGGAACCAAACGTCGCCGCAGCTTTAATCTCGATGAGCTCGTGCGGCTGGCAGCTGAAAAAAGGTCAGCATTGGCCGCACCGCGCAAACGCAAACAAGCCAAAGCGCGGCTGCGAAAATAATCACTAACCATTGTTGTAGCAACTGTGTTTAGCTGGCTGGCAAAAAGGAAGCATTTCGCAGCAGGCGGTTCAGGAGGATGGCGAGTTTTCTGATGACAGCGACCAGAGCGACTTTCGGTGGTTTGTTGCGCTGACGCAGTTGTTGGTAAAAGCGGCGCAGGATTGGGTTTGAACGGACAGCGCTGATACTGGCCATGTACAGGGCACGGCGTAACTTGGGTCGGCCGCCGGAGATGTGGCGCCAGCCTTTGCGCGCTCCGCTATCCTCGTCGTAGGGAGCTACTCCGACCAAGGCTGCTGTTTGGCGCTTGGAGAGCGAGCCGAGCTCTGGACAGAGAGCGACGCAGGTGACTGCGGTGATGAAGCCGACGCCTTTGACTTGTTGCAAGCGCTCTACTTTTTGCTTCAGCGCAGATTGCTCTTCCAAGATCGAGCTGATGGCCAGCTCGAGTTGGTCGATCTGCCGCTGCAGCAGTTTAAGTCGGGCGCGATCGAGTCTGCGTACGACGTTGTTCAGGTGCTGAGACTGCTGTTGCAAGAGTACCGTGCGTTGTTCCACCAACTGCTGACGCGCGCTGACCAACTCCTGCAGAGCCAGCTCCGCCGTAGTGGGCACCGCATCGGGCGGCGGATTTACCTCCGCACCAAAACGCGCCAACATCTCTGCATCAATGGGATCAGTCTTGGCCAGCCGGCCCACCCCGCGAGCAAAATCGCGCACCTGCCGGGGATTGACCACCGAGAGCAGAACTGCGCTTTGTTGCGCTACTTTGACCAACTCTCGCTCATAGCCGCCGCTGGCTTCAATGATTAAGTGGGCGTCTTGGGGTAAGCGAGCCAAAAGCCGCCGCACTCCCGGCGCATTGTTGGGCACCTGCCCAGCCACATTCGCTCCGCAAAAAGCCAGGCTCTCTTTGCACACATCCACACCAAAATAGATTTTTTCCGACATAAAATTTGGATTAAACTCTGCCTTGTTTGTTACGAGCTCGCGCCGTGGCGGCAAACCGCGACATGGCTCTGGCAACTGTTCGAGTTACCCAAAATGGCATGCGAAGGATCCAGCTACACTCGGACTGCAAAGCGGTCCTTGGGCGTCTACGATCTCATCGCTGCCGCTGAGTGGCGGGAGTTAACTTCCCGCTACTCAGCACTTGAGCAGAGCGACCGCACTTACGGCCGATCCACCCAAGCAAGCGCAACACTACACTCTTCCGAATAAACAAGGGCGTCT
>DATAOU010000129.1:0-12955 GCA_036265575.1 Pyrinomonadaceae bacterium | reverse complement strand
CCGGCATCAATCCTATTGCTGATATATGTGATTTGATGCAATTGCCTGCTGATTTATCAGGCCGACGTATTCTGGATATTGGCTCGGCTAATGGATGTATGAGCCTCGAGTGTGAGCGACGCGGGGCCGCCGAAGTACTCGGCCTTACTCCTTTGAATGGTTTGGACTGGGGACATCATCAGTTGCGGGAGGTCACCGGAGCAACCAGAACACATTTCAAAGTTGGCTCCGTTTATGATTTGAATCCCGACGTACTCGGCTACTTTGATACTGTGCTTTTCTGCGGAGTCCTTTATCACTTGCGCTATCCGATGCTTGCGATAGACAACATCCGGCGGGTTGCGACCAATGAGTTGTTTATCGAAACACATCTCAGCGACGACCAATTGAGCCAGACCAACAAAGACATTCCATTATGGAGATTCTACCGGTTTGATGAACTCAGTAACGATCATAGCAATTGGTTTGGACCAAACATTGCCGCCGTTCAACAGGCGTTTGAGTCCGCCGGCTTTTCTACCAGACTGCTTCAGAGCAACGGTGGGCGCGGTACATTTCATGCTGTGGTACGGGAAGGTATGCCGGAGTTTCTGAACATACCTTGTCATGAAGAATCCAGCTACGACGTGCTGTTGGAGCGCTTCTTCGGAAGCAAAGAGACCTGGTGCCGTCCGGCAACTGAAAAAAAGGATGACGGTTGAAGCAAGGCCGGGCGGTTAAATTGATTTGGCCCGCTTTCTCACTGGCCGGCGAAAAAGATCGTAAACAGGTTGGAGAAAGCGGTGCTTGAAGCGGCCGTAGCGAAACACCCAGCGCCACGCCCGCGAGTTGTGAATCGCTTCCAGTTCTGCGGCTTGCGTCAACTCCGCTTCTTCAGTCATTGGCGAATCGGCGCGAGCCAATTCTTCCAATTCTTCGAAGGGAGCGGACGCTCGTTTCGCTGCCGGAAGCCTGCGATAGTAAGTCCGCACGTACCTGGGCACGCGCTCTCCGTTCTTAAAGTAATCAAACGTGTACGGCCAGGAGATCGCCTGCGCATGGCCATTTGCGAACAAGAGCTTTTTGTACCTGGCAAATAAACTTCTTAAGTCGCTGCGATTGGCTAAGCGGAACCGCGCTACATGCTCAGGAATGTGCGTCGAGATGGAAGCACGATCCGGGTCATAACCGCTGAAGTGAAAAAAATGCAACGCGCCCTCATTGCAGCCCCAGCTCCCGTTCGTTTCAGTCAGGCTACGACTGTGCAGGTTCCAGTAGCCGACGTTGTAGCCAGTATCTTTTTCGATTAGCACTCGCGCGAATAAGAGCGGCACAAAGTCGATAAATTTTTGATCGACGAAGTAACCATTCGCCACGTCTATGACGCAGTGCTCATACCATTTTGACTTCCACCAACGCAAAAACGTCCGCGCATTTTCGCTCGAGTTGATGGCAATGAAGCCGAGGTTGAACTGTCCGGCCCGCAGAACTTGACTATCATTTGGCAGCAGACCGTCGTCGGGATAATCTGTGTCCAGGTGCGGTGTAAGAATGATGTCGTGGTTACTGAGGCTTTCGTAAACTCCATCGAGCGATCCGGTAATCAAGATGTCAGGGTCAAGATAGATCAAACCGTCGCAGCTTTTATCGCGAAGCAAATACTCAAGGAAGCTGGCCTTGGTGGCAGTGCACAGCTCCTTCAGATTATATTTGAAACAAAACTCCGGAAGTTTCGGAATGCGCAACTCCGCGAGCTTGACTATCTCAAAACACTCTTCAGCCGGATTGATGTAACCTTCAAAATCATCGACGATCAGCACGTACACTTTGCCACTAACATGTTGCGTGAGAAACGACTGCGCCAGCGTTCGCGCGAAGGCAACGTAATTCTTGGCGATGATTGTGCACAGGATGCGATCGCTCATTTAACTATTTGCGACTTCCAACAGATTTGTCTCAAGTCGATCGACGCTTTTCTCAACCGCCCAATTCCCGGCAACATTAGCGGCGCCCGTCTCTCCCATTTTTTTCGCCAACGCCGGGTTACCCAATAGTTCCTCGACCGCTCTCGCAATACTCTCCGGTTCAGGATCAACCAAGAACCCGGTGCTGCCATGCGCCACTGTTTCGCGCAGGCCGCCTTCAGCCACCGCAACCACAGGCAGCCCGCAGGCATTCGCCTCAAGCACCGAAAAACCAAATGGTTCGAGTCGCGCCGTGCAAAGCAGAACCGAGGCGCGGTTCAAAGTTTCGACGAGCTTAGAGTCCGAGATCGCGTCTTGAATGCGAAGGTCAACGCCGGATGAACGCGCCAATTCAGTGATTGTATCGCGGTAACTCTGGCTGCCGGAATTTGCGATCCAGACGAGCGGCGGTCTCGGCTCCGGTAGCAAAGCTACAGCATTGATCGCGAGGTCAATGTGTTTGATTCGATCAAGTGAGCCGACGCCGACAATGAAGCGCTCTCGCTCGAGGTTAAGATTGCGGAAGAGCGTCGTATCGACTCCAAGATAGCAAACCCGCGCCTCCACACCGTAAGCCTGCAGCACGCTTTCGCGACTAAAATAAGAGTTAACTAAGACGCGATCGCAAGCGTGCACGTTGAGCCATTCCTGCTTTGCCTGCAGGCGCAGGGTCTGCAAGTTTGGATAGTTCGCAAGGATTGTGCGCGGGTGGAATAACGATGAATCCAAATCATCCGCGCTGCTGGAAACCCACGGCAGAATTGGCGCTGCCTCGTACAAGAAACGTCTGGGCTCCTGAAGGTACAGCACCTTTTTCGTGCGCAGATGACGCAAGAGGTAAGGCACATTGTAGCCATACGCGCTGTTTGCAAAGAGCAGATCAAATTGGCCCGCATCGATCTCTGTTGCGCAGCGCCGGCATGCTTCATCGAATTCCCGCACGCGAGCGAGCGCCTCGCTGTACCCCGGCGCTAACCAACTCGTGAGTCCTGCGCGAGGTTTTCTAAACTCGGTGGACACCACTCGCTCCGGAGCGAATTCTGATAGGGGCAGAAATGATTGATCGGCAGTGTCCAGGCACCAACACGAAACCTCGTGGCCGCCTTCCACCAAACCACGGACGTGATAATAGAGAGCCCGCTTTCCCCCACCGCTGGGCAAGTTATGCCAAACTGCAATTTTCATTGGTCAGATTTATTAGGACGGTTGGTCAATGTACAGGCTACCGAGTTGCTTCTTCAAGACCGCAACTATTTAAGAGGCTCTGCTTGACGCGTGCCGAATGCGCGCTCTAGACTCAGCTGTCCCAGAGATTAAGTCGCAGCCGTGAATAAGTTTCTGCCTTCGGGATCTAATCACATCACTTCTTATTTCGCATTAGTCCCCGTGCCCGAGTCTGTCTATGGCCATTAGCGAAAACGCCAGTCTGCGTGTGTCTCGACAACGAGAATCTGGCGGCGAACTTTCTGAGAGCCCTGACCAGCAGGTATCGCTACCGGCGAAACCGCTAATTAAGATTCGGGCCAGCAAACGATGGACGGCGCTTGATCTGCGCGAGATTTGGACCCATCGCGAACTACTTTACTTCCTGGTTTTGCGCGATCTGAAAGTCCGCTATAAACAAACCGTATTGGGAGTGTCATGGGTTGTCTTGCAACCGGTCCTGATGACGCTGGTCTTTGCTGTGTTTCTGGGAAAGATTGCGCGCGTGCCCTCCGGGAATGTGCCTTACGTGCTCTTCCTTTATTCAGGTCTGTTGCCCTGGACCTTCTTTACTAACGCAGTATCGAGCAGCAGCCACAGTCTCATCGCCAGCGCGCCGATGATAACGAAGGTTTATTTCCCGCGTTCGCTGGTGCCGCTTGCGGCTGTGCTGGTCAGGCTCTCTGACTTCCTTGCCGCTTCGGTAATCCTTTTCGTCTTAATGGTGTATTACGGCCGCGCTTTTACCAGCGCGATGTTGCTCGTGCCATTTCTTATTCTGCATTTGACATTGCTGGCATTGAGCCTCGGACTGTTGTTCGCGGCCCTGAATGTGAAATATCGCGACATCGGCACAGTCCTCCCGGTGCTACTGCAACTGTGGCTGTTCACATCGCCGGTGATTTATTCCACCACATTGGTTCCGGAAAGCTGGAAATGGGTTTATGAATTGAATCCGCTGTCCGGCATTATCAGTGGGTTTCGCGCTGCTCTGCTTAACGTTGGTTTCGACTGGCGCGGGCTGCTCATCTCCCTGAGTATTACGCTGGTGCTGCTCGTTTATGCGACTTTCGTTTTCAAGCGAATGGAAGATGAATTCGCCGACATCGTCTAGATTACTGATGAAGCCAATTGTCACCGTCAGAAACTTAAGTAAGACCTATCATATTGGTCAGTTGCGAAATAGCAACCCAAGCCTGCGCGACGCTCTCGTCGGCGCAATCAGTTCCCCTTTGTCTTTTCTGCGAGCCCACCGCCATGACAACTACACGAGGCTGCACGCGCTGCAGGACGTCTCTTTTGATGTTGAGCCCGGCGAGGTTGTCGGCATCATCGGTCGTAATGGCGCGGGCAAATCCACGTTGCTCAAAATACTGGCGCGAATCGTCAAGCCAACTTCGGGAGAAGTGGACATCTACGGTCGAGTCGGCAGCTTGTTGCAGGTTGGCACCGGCTTTCATCCCGATTTGACTGGCCGAGAAAACATTTTTCTCAACGGCGCAATTCTGGGCATGACATCAACTGAAATCAGGCGCAAATTCGACAAAATCGTGGCCTTCAGCGAGGTCAGTCGGTTTCTCGACACCGCCGTTAAATACTATTCTTCGGGAATGTATTTGCGTCTTGCGTTCGCGATTGCTGCGCATCTCGAGCCGGAAGTTTTGTTGCTTGATGAGGTGCTGGCAGTTGGCGATGAATCGTTTCAAGAGAAGTGCCGCGCCAAAATTAAGTCGGTGAGTCGGGATGGACGCACCGTTCTCTTTGTTAGTCACGACATGAGAGCGATCGCGGATCTGTGTGGGCGCGTTCTCCTGATTCGCGAGGGCCGGCTCTATGAAGGGTCTGATCCACAAAGCATGATTGCAGAATACCTTAACGAGGTCGCGACGGCGGAAGCACATCAAGCAAGTCTTTTAACGAACACGAACGAATCAGTCGCGTCGCCATCAGTCTGATTTAGTCTTTAAGCACATGCCATCGGTAAGCATCATCATTCCCACTTGCAACCGGCCGCAGCTTTTGCCGCGCGCGGTCGAAAGCGCGCGGGCGGCCGGCACTGAGGTAGAAATTATCGTCGTCGATGATGCTTCGCAGGATGAAACCGCTGCCGTTTGCGCCCGGCTTGCTGGCATCAAATACATTCGTCTGGATCGGAATCAGGGCGTGGCGGGCGCTCGCAACGTCGGCATTCTGGCCAGCTCGGCGGAGTTTGTCGCTTTTCTGGACGATGACGATTTACGTCTGCCCGGTTCACTCGATTCGCAGGTAGCCACACTTGCCGCTGCGCCCAAAGCGGGATTCGTTTGCGGCGCGATGCTGCTCGCTAATCAAAATTATCGACTGACCGGCGAAGTCTCGGCGCCGCCGGAAAAGGATGGCGATGTGTTTTGGCAACTCTTGGAGCTCGATTTTCCGGTCATGCCGTTGAGCCTTGTCATTCGCAAGCAATGTTTTTTGAGCGTTGGCTTATTGAATCGTCGCCTTCAGGGAATCGACGATTGGGACATTCTGGTTCGCATCGCCGAGTTGTTCCCCGTAATAACAAGCTCCCAGCCCGTCGGCGTCTACCGGCAACCGGCACCTTGGTCGGGACAGGGATCATCAATGCAGTCTGGCCAACTTGCACGTGCGGCAAATCATCAGCTGCAGCTCTTCAAGTTACCAAGAGTGAAAGCTCTTTCGCAGTCACAGCGACGGGCGATTCGCCGCCGCACCATTAATAGGGTTGCCGACACTTTGCTCTTCAGTGCCTGGAAAAGCTTAGCGCAAAAAGAATTTGGCTTCGCCGCCGCCAACGTTACGACGGCCCTACGCCTTAATCCTTTTCGCGCGCTGCGTCCAGCAGTTGTTCGCCGGATGGGAAAGACACTCAGTGAGCGTTTGAGTGCGAAGAATTCAAATCCAGGTGGTTTGAAGTCGCCGATTGCCTAAGCTCAGCACTATGGCTGCACGACCCGATTCTATGTCGCTAACCAGTATCATCATCACAACGCATAACCGTCCAAAGTTGCTGCGCCGCGCTGTTGAGAGTGCCTTCGCGGCCGGAACAAACTTAGAAGTTATCGTCGTTGATGATGCTTCAACTGACGAGACTGCCGCGGTCTGTCGGGACTTGAGTGGAATCAAATACGTTCGCGTCGAGCGTAATCAACGTGTCGCGGGAGCGCGTAATCTCGGAGTGCTCGCCAGCAGTGGGCAGTACATTACCTTTCTCGATGACGATGATGTGCGTTTGCCTGGCTCACTCGACAAACAGATCAAATTACTTCAAACAAACTCGGAAGCCGGGCTCATTTACGGCCAGGCAATTTTGGTTGACCAATCCGGCGAGCCCACGAATCAAAGCTACCCGCGTATCTGCCATCAAGGCGATGTGCTTTGGGAACTGTTGGGTCAAAACTTCATTCCCTGTGGCACTGCGGTATTTCGTCGTTCGTGTCTGGACCGCGTTGGACTGCTGGAACAAAGTCTCGCGGGAATCGATGACTGGGATCTCTGGGTACGTATCGCTGAACTTTATCCAATCATCGGTTTGGCAGAACCGGTCATCCGTTGGCGCCGGTCAACCCCGTCGTCGCAGCAAGGAACTTCAGCCGCTGATCAGATCGTCTTACAGAGTGTTCAGCAATTCCAGCAAAGCTGGAAAACTCTGCCACGAGTTTTGAGCGCTTCGCACAAAATGAAGCGCCAGGCGTGGCGTCGCTTCTCCGCAAATATGAGCGCGCACCTTTCTTTTGAAGTGCTGCGCGCGCTACGACAGCGCCGGTTAGCCCAGGCAACGAAAAATCTTTTCTCTTTACTACGTTTGAATCCTGCCGCAATGCTTCGCTTGGTACGAATAAATAATGCGCATAGTTCTCTGTAAAGGTCAGGTGCTTGGTCCCATTAGTGGTGCGGATGAGACCCTGGTGACCTACGCTATTCAACTTCAGAAAGCAGGACATTCAGTCTCAGTGCTGCTGATGTACCGTTCCGGAAAGAACGACCCGTATGCTCAACGCCTGTTGGACAGCGGCGTACCGATAGCCTGGATTGCTTCAAAGTTTGCGCACAAGTCTCTGGGCACCGCGCGCAAACTCGGGTACCAGCTCCTTGACACATTCCCGGCTTCAAAACAATTCATCAGAAACGGCGGTCAGCGCGTGGTGACCGGGCTGGCTGGCCGCAACTACGAGCAGTGCCGGGATTATCTCAAGCGCCAAAATGCCGACTTGATGCACATCATCACGCCCGACCCAAGCGCAATGGTCATGATTCGCGCCGGTCACGACGCCGGTGTGCCAGTCATTTATCAGGAACTGGGTCTGCCATATCACCCGCCTGACTTCGCTTCCTATTATCGGGAGTTCACTACGGTGCTGCGGCTCTGCAGCGAGGTCGCCGCACTCTCGCCCAAACTCGTCGAGTACTGCCGCGAGAAATTACCGATTTCGAGCCGCCTCTCGGTGTTGCCGATCATGTCCGACGAAATCAGCAACGGTAACGGGAAGCCGCCACCATCAAATGGACACGTTAACTTCGGTTTCGCGGCGCGCCTCGAAGAACTCAAAGGCCCAATCGTTTTGATGGAGGCGTTTGCCGCCACTCGCGATCATGTGCCTGACGTTCGCTTGAAGCTTGCAGGTGATGGTTCTCAACGGAAGCAGCTGGCTGCACTGGCGCGATCGCTGGGCGTCGCCGGCCATTACGATTACAACGGAGTTTACAAGCGGCCCGAAGAGCGAACTTCGTTCATGCACGACCTCGATGTTTTTGTACTGCCCTCGTTTACCGAGGGCACGCCGAATAGTATTGTCGAAGCGATGGCCAACGGTAAGCCAATCATCGCTTCGGCTGTCGGTGGGATTCCGGACATGATCGATGATGAGTCCGGCATTCTCGTTCCTCCAGGTGACCCCCGAGCGCTGGCAAAGGCGATGATCGTGCTCGCTAAAAACCCTGAACTACGCCGGCAAATGGGCGAAGCGGCCCTCAAGCGTTATCGAGCTCTGTTTTCACCGCGCGTCGTCGTGCCCCTGATGCTGGAAACATATGCGCGCGTAGCCGGCGGAACGCAGCGACGTGAGTCAACTGCGGTGGACCAGACGTCTCATCCCTGGAGCCTTTGTCACTAACTGGCCTGCTCCGGCTGACGGCGTCGCCTTGTTGTAAGAGGTTCCCGTCGGGCAATCTTTTCCTGCATCGTCATCCAAAACTTTCTTGGTGGTTCGGCATTACTGGCACAACCCTTGCGCCTGTTTGCTGAGAATATTATCGCCGGGAACGAAAGGAGCTTTATGGATCAACCTGTAAAAGAATCAGCCGCCGTGTCCACAAAAAGCACATCTGAAGCGGACAGCTTTATCAAAGCTTTGCGAGGTGTTCGCTATCAAGTTAAGGATGTGAGTAAGTCAATAGATTTCTACACTCAGCAGCTTGGCTTCAAACTCGACATGAAACACTTGCCGGCATTCGCTCAAGTCTCAATCGCCGATCTTAAATTGATTCTTAGCGGCCCCGGGGCTTCCGGATCGCGGCCGATGCCCGATGGTCAGCAGCAGGAGCCAGGCGGCTGGAACAGAATCGTGTTGCAAGTAAACGATCTGCAAAATCGGATTGAGGTATTAAAGAAAGCAGGTCTCCGCTTTCGCAATGAAATGGAAGTAGGGCCAGGCGGCAAGCAAATCCAATTAGAAGATCCCGACGGAAATCCAATTGAACTTTTCGAACCTGATCAGCCGTCAGGCCAGTGATTGTGTCCGCGCGGCGAAATTAAGAGCGGGTAGCTAGCACGCATCGAAGTCGATTACGTCCACGACGCTACTATGCTCGCTAGATAGCAGACCAATGAAATCCCAACACCAATGAACGGGACGCGGAACCAAAACAACTTGCAGAGCACCAGCAGGCCACCGAGCATTGCTAGCCCGACAATGAGTAGGAACGGAGATCGGAACAGTAACTGGCTATTAGTGATAGCGAGAAAGCAGTAGATCAAGCCGAACAAAACCAACGCCATGCTGTGACTGGCATTGAACCCAACCCAGGCTCGCCACATGGTTGTTTCTCTTGTGATGACTGGTGAGACTTTCATCATGCTGACTTGCAACCCTTGGTCACGCGGTGTGAACTTTGTTCCCCAGAAAGTGTAAGCGAGGTGCAGGACGCCGAGCGCAAGGATAATACCGGCGCTGATAACCATAAGAACTCGTGCAATCAAGGTCATGCTCCTTCCGGGCGACGAACTTTCCTTGCAAAGATGTAAGCACGACGACTCTGAAACTCTACAGCTTCTGGATACGGGTCTCTTGCGATTACTTCCTCTAACTCAAAACCTGCCGTTCTGAGGTAATCTTTCATCTCTTCGATCTCAAAAAAGAAAAAGTCCAAAGACACTTCCATGTCCAACAACTCATCGAGATGCTTGATTTCTTGTCCAATGTGAAATGTCAGTAATAACACACCGTTCGCCAGTAGCGTTCGCAACAACTCGCGTAAGGCATTAACCACTGTTGGACGCGGTAGGTTTACGATTGCATAGAAGGCGGCAATACCGCCGTATGAATTTTCCGCGACCTCGGTAAGAGCCAGCATGTCTCCCTGCGTAAAGGAAATATCGGGGTACAACCGTTGCGCTTGCCGCACCATCTCCGCGGACAAATCAACACCGCAAACTTCCGAACCCAGACCGTGCAGGTAGCCGGCTACTTGTCCGGGTCCGCAGCCCATATCACAAATCACTCCCCGCCCATCGACCTTTTCAACCAACCACTCCAGCATCTTCCGATCGAACGGCTTATTATCCAGTTCATTACGAAAATGCTCGGCGTAATTTTCTGCTACGCGGTCATAGCTGCTCTGTACGTCTTGGTTCATTCCGCTTCCTATTTTCAGGCTTATTGCTTGTTCGAACCCTCGCCCTCGATGATGATGCTCGCGTCTGCGCGCACGGGAAAATTCACCGATTTACCGATGAAGCAGAGCTCGTGCGCTTTGTGGTGCAGCGCCTCCGCCGTCTCTACGTTTGATTCTCTTGAAACAACGACACGCGGGTTGAGCGTGACCTCCGTAAAATGCCCGCCACCGTCTGGCGTTTCAACCATTTTGCCGGTTGCGCTGTCGCGGTAATCAACAACGACAATTTTGGCGACCGCGCACTGGTGCAGATACGAAAGCATGTGACAGGCGGAAAGCGCGGCAAGCAATAATTCTTCCGGGTTATAACGCGACGCATCGCCGCGAAAATGCGGGTCGGATGATCCAACGATGAACGGCTTTCCCTGAATGGAAATTTCGTGGGCTCTGCTGTAGCCGGTGTACGTTTTCGTCCCCTCGCCGAGGTTTCCCTTCCAGACGAGATCGGTTTGATAGACATGATCCTTTGGCATTATTCTCACTGCTCCTCCGAGGGTAAATTTGTTGACCTTTGTCGCTCTGCAGTTTATCTGAACAGAATAATACCTGCTCCCATCGTGGAATTTTTAACTCACTGGTGAATTCCTACTCAAGTTGAACCCTCTCGCTCCTTAAAACATTCGGCGGGTTTTGGTTGCTTTTCCAACTCGTCACTCACCGTTAGACAGATTATGATGAGCGCGAGGAAATTATGAACTGCCCTGTCTGTAAATCAGCTGAGCTCGCGACCTCAGATTTGGACGTGGGCCTTTCGTCCCTGAAATGTCCCAACTGTGGCGGCAACTGGATTCGTGGCACGGAGTACTGGCACTGGTTGGAAAAGCATGGTCCTAATTTGCCCGAGCGGGTGGGCCAAAATAATCACTTATCTCTTAGTGATTCGGTTGAGTATATGGATTGCCCTGAGTGCCGCTTTCGCATGACCAAGTTCTTTGTCGGGCATGGTCTTGGCTTTACGTTGGATCACTGTGAAGGCTGCAAAGGTATCTGGCTCGACAAGAATGAGTGGGAGCTTTTGAAAGAGCGCAACCTGCATGATGACCTCAATTCCATGCTCACTTCGTTCTGGCAGGCCAAGGCCCAGAAAGAAGGGAGAACGAAGCACCTGGAGCAGATTTACATCAAACGATTCGGCGCTGATGACTATACGGAGATCAAAAGGATACGGGCATGGCTTGATAATCATCCGAACAAGCAAGACTTGATCGCTTATTTGACTGATGAGGATCCGTACAACGTTTAATCATCGCCGGCACCGCTGTGTTTGGAGTCCGCGGAGCGGACGTTAGCGTAAAGCCTGGGGCGTGAGCCCCAGGTCAGTTACCAAAATGTCGATTGAACCCGCGAAGCGGGTGATAGCCCTTGCGCTTAACATTCGTCCAAATGATTCGGCTGCCGCCCGCTTCGCGGGCTTCGAGTGCCTTTCCTGACTCGATCCTGGGGCTTACGCCCCAGGCTCTATGCTGGCCTCCGCTCCGCGGACTCTAAGAAGTGAGATCAGTTTAAGTGAAAGAGAGCAGTTCAGGAGATCACTCAATCTTCATGAATTGATTCCCCACTGCCTTAATCTTCCCAACTTCGGTCAGGTGAGTTCCTCGGCCAGCGAGACGATGATGCCGGCCGGGCCTCGGATGTAGCAGAGCCTGTACTTGTCCTCGTACTGGGCCACCTCGCCGATGAGTTCCGCGCCGTTGGCGCGCAAGCGCGCGACAGTGTCGTCAACGCTGTCGACGGTAAACATGACGCTGCGGAGGCCCAGCGCGTTCGGCGGCGCGATCGCTGGCGCCATCTCAATCAGTTTTGGATTGCGAAACTTCGTCAGCTCAAGCCGCCCGTGCCCATCCGGGGTGCGCATCATAACGATGTCGACTTGAACACTGTCGATTCCGTTGATGCGGTCCACCCAATCGCCCTCGATGGCCGCCTCGCCTTCACGCGCCATGCCGAGCGTAGTGAAGAAAGCAATGGCGGCTGGAAGGTCTTCAACGACGACGCTGACATGGTCCATCCTCTTAATTGTCATGTCGTTTAGTTTAGCCGCCGCACTGCGCGACTGTCCAAGTTGACGGTTCTCACAGATAGTGTCCTGGTTTGAATTAATCTCTGTGCGTAGAGAAAACTTGATCGACCGAGTCGTTGTTCAGTAGATCACTCAACGCTCATGAATTAGCAGGTAGGGAAGGGCGGCTTGCCCCCGCTCCTGGTTCGGCACCCTCATCGCTAAATGTTTGACTCGTTGATGAATTGCGACCAATCAAAGGCGGGGGCAAGCCCGGGGTCCCCGGCGGGGCAGCCCCGCTGGGGTGGAAGCCGCCCTTCCCTACCTGCGAATTTAGGTTTCTTGACTGCTTTTTTCCCAACTTCTGCGCTCCAACAAAATTAAAAATTAACAGAAACATAAGACCAAAGCGCCCTCCTTTTACGCGTTACATTAAGGAGAGTGACTTAGTCTCATGAATCTCACGGAAAAAACACTAGTTAACAGCATCGTTGGCGGCAACGGTTCATACGGAGCCCTGCTCTGCCCAGACGGCCTGTTACCGGAGCAGGATCTACGCCGGCTGATTCGAGACGCAGCCGATCAGCTGTGTCTGGTAGTAGACGGGAATTTGGATTTTGTCGTGCAGGTTTCTGAAAGCGACGATGACTTCGACAAATTCCTGCTGCTCGTCAATTTTGTCCTGGCCACCGCACGGCGTTCCTTCGCGGAACTTCACGAGGCTCATCGGCGCATCGGGGAAGACCTGTCAGCCGCCCGCAGGCTGCAACAGATGCTCCTGCCCCAGACGCTACCCCAGGCCCGAAACCTCCTGGTTAGTGCGAAGTGCATTCCTGCAGGAACGGTCGGCGGCGATTTCTTCGACTTCTTTCAGTATCGGCGCACTGGCCATTATGCTGCGCTGCTTGCGGACGTT
>DATAOU010000128.1:0-8480 GCA_036265575.1 Pyrinomonadaceae bacterium | reverse complement strand
TTTGATGAACAGTGGCGTGCCGCCGACGCCGCGAAAAGCGCGCACGGGGGAGTTAACGCCGCCCGGTATCAACTCCTGGGCGCGCGTAAAGAGGTTGGCCGATTTGTCAGGTTGTTTTTCAGTTGAAGCCATTTGATTAAGGATAACAAGGTTTAAAGCAAACTGTTAGTTAGCGACAGGGGCATAGACTTTAGTCTGTGTTCGCCCAGAATGGCACAGACTAAAGTCTATGCTACGGACCGCTAGCGCCTTGCGAGTTTGCCCTTAATAGTACATAGTGGTCGCAGTTAACCCTACTCTCGCGCATCAACGGTGATGCGCCCCGCGCATAAACGATTTAGCGCTGGCGTTTGGATAGTTCGAGAGCGGGCTGATTTTTCAACTTCAGAAGCCGCTCCTTAGAGCATTCCGAACCCGGTTCCTTGCTGACTACCGTTACTCGAGGCCAATCGATTCGCAGCTTCTTTCATCCCCAAATCGGGAAAGGTATATCTCTATGACCATGAAACTTTATGTCGGCAACCTCGCCTTCTCTACCTCCAGTCAGGATCTGCAAGAACTGTTCGCGTCGGCCGGCACGGTTGAATCAGCGAGTGTGGTGGAAGATCGCGACACCGGTCGCTCGCGCGGCTTTGGGTTCGTCGAAATGTCCAGCAAGGAAGAAGGCGAAGCAGCTATCGCCCAGTTTAACGGCAAAGAAGTAAACGGCCGTGCACTGAACGTTAATGAAGCGAAACCACGTGAGCCCCGCTCCGGCGGCGGCGGTCGTGGCTTTGGCGGCGGCGGCAATCGCGGCGGTGGCGGTGGCTACGGCGGCGGTGGCGGTGGGGGCAATCGCGAGCCCCGCTGGTAAGCACCAGTTGGCTAAACCTGGTGACGAGTGTGAGGCTGGAGAATTTACTCCAGCCTCATGCTCATCGCTTAAGCTCTTGACCATCATGCCTCGGCGAGGCAGAGGAGAAACTATTTGGCTAAAGATGATTTGATTCCGGCGGAGGGCACGATTATCGACAAACAGCCTAACGCATTTTTCAAGGTTCAGCTCGAAGGCTCGCAGCATGTAGTGCTCGCAGCGATTTCGGGCAAGATGCGCAAGCACCGCATTCGCATTCTCGTTGGCGACCGCGTCAGCGTTGAGATGTCGCCATACGATCTGTCGCGAGGCAGGATTACTTACCGCTACAAGTAGACCGCTCTAAATTATTCGTTCGATATTTTCTGCCGGTTCCACGGCAATCGTTTTAAAGCTCGACATACGAACCAGACCGGGCGCGGCGCCTTTGGGCTTCGAGAGGAATTTCCGCGGCGTGTAGTGGATGATTACCTTTGAATCGCTGCCGGCCTGGCTAAACTTTGCTGCCAATTGCGCGGCTTCGATCACGGTCCGCTGCGGCAGTTCACGACGGTTTGCATTCCTTACAATCACATGCGAGCCGGGGTAATCGCCCGCGTGCAACCAGAGGTCGTTGGGCCGCGCCACGCGAAAAGTCAGATTGTCGTTATCACGTGCAGTGCGGCCAACAATGATTTCATAACCATCCGAAGATCGATAACGCCGAGTGCCGGGAATGTTTTTGGGTTCTTTTCCCTTCGTCCGAGCGGCAGGCTTTTGTTTGCCTTCGGCGATGCTGGTCAGAATGCTTTCATCGCGACTGGCGATTGCTTCCTCCAGCTTCGTTTGCTTTTCCTTCAACTCGCCAAGCTCTCGCTCAACTAAGGTCAGCCTCGCTTTGATCTCGCCAACGGCCCGCTTCGCCTTGCCGTAACGTGCGAAGGCATCCGCCGCTGCATCTTGTAGCGATTTGTTCTCGTCGATGGTTAACTCAAGTTCAGATTGTCCTTCGGAGTAGTAATCCGTCAGCATGACGCGATCCCCGGCGCGTTTCGCGGTGCTGATATTTGCCAGCAATAAATCACCCAGGCGCTTGTGTGTGTCTGCATCGCCATGATCAATGAGATCTTTTTGCAGGTTTGAGCGCAGCTTCTCGCGCCGGGTTATCTCCCGGCGGACCTGGTCCTTGAGTTTAGCGGCCGCATTCTTGAAATCGCTTTCAGCCTCGATCTGCCGGTAATGTTCCGCCGCGGCTTCGGACATCGAGCGGAAACCACCAAGCGCGATGATAGGTTCACGAGAGATTTTGGCGGCAGCTTGCGGTGGCGTCTGGTAAGTTTCGTTTATCTTTTGACCGTCGCCCATCGGCTTTCGTAACGCATGAACGATTGTATCGCCGGCATC
This sequence comes from Pyrinomonadaceae bacterium, assembly GCA_036265575.1. Taxonomy (GTDB): domain Bacteria; phylum Acidobacteriota; class Blastocatellia; order Pyrinomonadales; family Pyrinomonadaceae; genus PSRF01. Next base: position 6,244 of record DATAOU010000128.1, on the reverse strand, counting down.
CAAAAGAAATAGGTTTGCAGAGCGTCCAGTCAACTGCGCGACCATCGTCGTCACCGGTTGCTCAACCATGTCCGCCGGGGCTGCGAAATGAAAACGCACGATGCGTTCGACGTCGTCCTTAGTGATTGCAGAGACAGTGGCGTTCCCCATTGTTTGCAACGCCTGGGCAAACGGCGAGGGAGAAACTGCTTTGCGCTCGAGTTCGCGAAGGCCGCGCTTAACCAGATACAAGCGAGGCGCGGCCGGCTCGACGCTGATAAACAGCACACCCTCTTGCCTCAAGTGAAAATCAATTGCCAGGGATGTGGGCGACAGTTGGAATACTTTTCCCATGGTTCGCCCAACGAGCAGGTCCTCGAGTTCGGCCACAATTCTTTTCAATGTTTCCTGGTGCATGCGGTCACTCGACTGGTTTGTCGCGAAGAAAAAGCCCTGCTCTCCGGCAGGGCAGAGCAGGGCCATTCTATCCTTAAGAATTGATTTACGCCCGAATCACCGCAGTGCGCGTCACGCGGTCATGAAGCGCTTTGTTTTCGGAATCAAGGAAAACGTAGAGCGACAAAATTCCGACGGAAACGAGCGACAACAGATAGATCAGTGCACGCGCCGCCGACTGTCCACCGGTGGGAATCAAACCGTTGCGCGCATCTACGACCCGCAGCGAACAGATACGCATTCCCAGCGTGCGACCGGTGAACGCGGTGACAATTGTCAAATAGAGGAAGCCAACCAATGCAACACTCGCCACTGAAAATGCAATCACGCGCCAGTTCTGCCAGTCCAGCCTGCTCAAACTGTTTAGCGCCACCAGTGGCGAGGCAAGTGCAAACACGATCGCGAGATCAACGAACGCAGCCAGCGCGCGCCGCACGCTTGAAGCGGCGATGTATTCGCGCCTTTCCACCAGCACGGTGGTAGGCACGGTGTCGAGATAGTTAAGCGCCGGATCGTTGGCGTCGCTAATCAGCCGCCGCGGTTTTGTGACCACTACCGGCGCCTCCTCCTCAATCACCGGCGGATTAGGAACGACCGAGAGGTTATGAACCTTTTCGGGTTTGGCTTCCTCAGTGGTCTCAATGTTTGGTTCAATAAGGGAATCTTCGATTGCTGGCGTCTCGACCGATTCAGAAAATCCTCGTTGTTCTTCGTAGGCTACGGCGGTCGCGAGCGCTGCGTTGCCGTGCGAAAACGATGACGGTTGCAGATTGGCTCGCTCCAGTCGCTTTAAGGCAGCTTCGACGATCGGATTCACCGGCGGCAATTCTGTTTGTGGCAACAATTCCAGCATCACCGGCGCTGGTTCAGTCGCGGTATCAATCGCAGTGGCTGGCAGGCCCTGGGCTTCGAGCACAGCTTCGCGAGCTTTGCGTTCCTGCTTTTCCCGCACCCGTTCGCTTAGTTCTTTGCGCCATTCAGGCAAGGCGTTCCGGTTGACTCCGGGAAACTCAATCAATGACGGACTTGGCTTCGCACGTTTTGCCTGGTTGACGGAAACAGTAGGTGCTGACTCAACGACTTTTGCGCGGGGAAGGGCCGCCGACTCTGCGCTCACTTTTAACTGGGCGCCGCATTCTGTGCATCTCGGGGAAATCTTCTTGAGGTTTGCGCCGCACTCGGGACATTTCATAGGAAGCTCGCCTCCAGGGGAATCTCAGCTCAGCCCGCGCGGAAGCTCTCGCCTGATTGGACACCCGCGCAGTTCGGCGCGAATAGTATCAGGGAAAACTTTAACTGGTCAATCAGAAAATGTACCAGGCGTTAGGGTTGTAGGAATGGCCAGAAGCGGGTCGCTATTCCGGTGAGTTGTGGAAAACTTTTTAGAGCGGTGTCCGGCCGCCGAATCCGGCGTCCATGTCATGCCACCATTCGAGCTCGTCGCCTTCGTCCAACTGCCAACACAGTAGAACGACGCGGCCATCGCGCAAAGAAGGAAAGTCGACCAGGCCGCGTTCGAAGTCCTTCAACTGGACGCCCATGGCTTCAAGCTTGCTCATTTCGCCGGCAAAATTCGTCAGCAAGCGCGCGTAGATTAAACCGCTCGCAATGCCGCCGCCGCCCTGATCAGCTTGCTCGGCAGCTTGCCTGGCTTCTGCTTTATAAGTCGATAAATGGTTGCGAAAGCGCTGCAATCGCTTAAGCAGTTGCCGCACTGAAGGCAGTAATGCATTCGCTTCCTCAACCGTGAATAATTTCATGTCGCTCAAGATTTTAATCTCAGTGCTCGTCAGTCACGCGAATGAATTCCGCGCCCTCGGCAAATTCCGTTTCTTCCCGCTCAAGAGTTGTTTCGACCAGGACATGCAGGGCCGTTTCAAGAGTACCATCGTCCGATTGCTGAATGTCGATATGCTCGTGCAGATAATGCGCCGGCTGTTGTTCAAGAATTTCACGCTCATCGTAGCGCGCGCCCGGAACAAGATCCTTGCGGACGCGATCGGCTATTTCGCCTAAATCAATAAAGTAGTCGGCGACGTCGATCAGCTTGGGCGCGGTGTTGGAACGAAAGCCCGCAATCTCAACGCGACAGCCTTTGTACGCGACGGCATTGACCGCATAAACAAAGTCCTCGTCACCGGAAACCAGGACCGCAGTATCGTACCTGCCCGCCAGTGAGAGCATGTCGACCGCGATCTCAACATCGAGGTTCGCCTTGCGGCTGCCATCGTAAAAGGTTTTCAACTCCTTTTGAATGACACGAAATCCATTCCGCCGCATCCAGAGTAGAAAGCCCTGCTGTCTTTCGGCGCCCACATCTACACCGGTATAAAAGAAAGCCCGCAACAGGCGACCGTCACCCAGCAACACGCGCAGCAATTTGTTGTAGTCAATGTCGATGTTATGAAAACGCGCAGCGTGGAAAAGGTTGTTTCCATCAATGAAAACCGCGACTCTACCGCGATGGCCCAACTTCCACGAGACGTTGTTAGCCGGATCAAAGTTATTCATCTGATAATTACTTCCAATAAGAGTTTAGAATCGTTTCTAGGATGCTTTTTTGTCTTTGATTGGTCAAGCACAGGATCATATGAGTGCCGGGTCTGTTGCTGTCCGATAAGCGTTAGCTTGTCGTAGCGATGGGATAAAAGCCGGCCGTAAAGGATGCCACAAACTAAAGTTCGTCGGAGTATGGCGCTAACGAACGCCCACCACATCTCCGGTCACGGCATCGACGTAAACCATCTGGAACGGCGCGCCGGTGACGCCAACCTCCCACGCAACATAAAACGCCAGAGCATCTTCTTGTCCCGCGGTTGTGATGTAGGTAACGAGTTCATGAGGTTCGAGCTGGTTGTTTGCGGTGGGCCGGAATTTCAGTGATGCTCCGCCCGTACCCGAATAGGAAATCTCGTTTGCAGTCACGTGCTGTGCAACGTCCTCAGGTTTGAGCTTGATGGTTACGGCTGAAAGTGCTGTTTGTATTTTGTCGGCGTCGGGAATACAGGTGCTCACAATGTTCAGCACGCGGCGTTGCGGAGAGAAACGAATTTCAAGCTTGCCGTAGTCCCCACGGACAGGATAGCGAAACGCACGTTGCTCATACCGGGCGACCTTTGAGCCATCGGGTTGATCTACGCGTTCGACTAACGAGAGTTTTGCCGGGTCTGACCCAATGGGTCCTTGCCAATCTTTGATGAAGCGCCGCAGCGATTCACGCGTTTCTTCCTCGCTCATCGTCGCATTGGCGCCAACCTTGGGAAGGTACAAGCCGGCGCCGCCGCCAATCGTTGGCAGGCTTTCGATGGTTGCGGTGATAGGTTGTAACGGCGGCGCACTTTCGCCACCGACCGGTGTACTCATTAAGTGGTTGACCGACGCGGTCGCAGCTTCTGTGCGATGGCTGTCCTCTGTCAGCAGAACCGGATAGGGTGCAACGTTCCCACGCGGACCAGCCGCGTTGGGCGGCACAGTCGGAGCGCAGGCTTGCGCTGCCGTAAGCAGCACGAGAAAAACAATTGACCTGAATGCTTTTGTCGCCGTCATTATTGAATGTAGTTCCTACTCGTATTTCGAACAGGTAAATCGCATCGTATAATCCAAAGCAGTGGAGAAGCTGTTGCCTAAAGATAACGAAAACGATAACGAAACCTTTCGCCTGCTCAAGACTGATCCCTCTGAGTCGCCGGTACGTTCATTTACACCGGGAGAGATGGTCCGCTGCGAATCGTGCTTGCGAGCAAATCCACCCACGAGGGCGAGTTGCCTCTATTGCGGAGCCGCGCTGCCGCTCCAGCCAGCGGCCAGCGTTTTCCAAAAACCGGCGCTGCGACCGCTCGAAAAATGGGAACACGGATATAACAACATCCTTCTGCCTCCGGCTGCAAATCTTACCGAGAGCGTTCTTGCCGAGACAGCCGATTTTTTGCGCTTGGAAAAGGAAGAGCTCGAACGGATCATTGCTTCTGATACGCCGTTGCCGCTGGCGCGCTCGAGCAGTAAAGAGGAGGCGGAACTGATTCAGCATCGTTTAAGAACCGCGCAGTTAGCTAGTGTGATCGTTGCGGATGCGTCGCTCGGTCTGGAACCGCCAATCAAGCTGCGCGCGCTTGAGTTTCATGATGATGGCGTGAGTGCCTATCAATCGCCGCAAGCGCAGCCACAGGAATTGGCCTGGAACGATTTTGTTTTGCTGGTTTCGGGACGCATTACGCGTAAGCGTGTAGAGTTGCAGGAAGCAAGGAAAGGCAAAGAAAATCGCGTGCTGGCGGCCGATCAATTCTTTGCTGACGAAAGCGTTGTCGATCTATTTGTGAAACAGGGAACGACTCCATACCGCATCGCTTCCGGCAGTTTCGACTTTTCCTGTTTGGCGGAAAAGAAGCGATTGGTCGCCGCGGAGAACATGGCAATTCTGATCGAAGTTTTTCGCGAACGCATTCCCGGGCTGGTCTACGATCAAACCTACAACCCGGCCCGGAAAACATTAGAGCCGGTCTGGAGATCGGAACAGCAAAACGAGTCAACTGGTTGGCGGCGGGGCGGTCCCGGAAGAGTTAGCCTCGGCAGCGCTACCGAGACCAGCAACGAATCACAGTTTTCGCGTTATTCGCGCCTTCGTTTCTATCTGCGCACGCAACCGCAACTGACGGACATCAATGCCTAAGTCGTACAAATCGCGTCGCGACAGTTCCGCTTCCCGAACGCCGGCGCCACATTTCGGCAACGAGCGCAACGACAGCACCTCGGCTGAGTTGGACCATGCCATCTATGGACTCATACCCGTGCTTGAAGCTCTGCGTTCCGGTCATCGCCCACTGCAGCAGATCACAATCGCGGAAGGCGCGCGCCATGATCGTCTGAAGGAGTTGCTCGAACTCGCGAAAGCTAATCGCGTTCCGGTGCATCGCGCGCCGCGCCTGGTGCTGGACCGCCAGTTGCCGGGAATGACGCATCAAGGTGTGATGGCGCGCACGGCAGCGTCAGGCTACTACGATGCCGAGGAACTGCTGGAACGACTCGCGTCAATGATGGAGACAGGCCAGCAGCCGCTCGTGCTCGGACTCGATGCGATCGAGGATCCACGCAACCTCGGCGCAATTCTGCGCACAGCCGAATGCGCGGGAGTTGACGGCGTATTCATTCCCGAGCGCCGCGCTGTCGGCTTAACAGCGACAGTTGCAAAAGCGTCAGCCGGCGCGCTCGAACATATTGCCGTTGCCAGAGTCACCAATCTGGTCCAACTAATTGAGCGATTGAAACAGCTCAACATTTGGGTAGTAGGGGCAACGGGCGAGGCGTCAGCGGACTACACCGAGTGGGATTGGACCGTGCCAAGCGCTTTATTCCTGGGAAACGAAGCCACAGGATTGCATCGCCTGGTCCAGGAACGTTGCGACACCTTAGTTCGTATTCCGGTGCGCGGCAGGATAGAATCGCTAAACGTTTCAGTGGCTGCAGGCGTAATTCTTTATGAGGCGTTACGACAACGCTCGGAGAAAAGTGAGCGCGCATAGTGAGTGCACGGCTTTCGGGGTAGAAGCAGAAACTCCCTGGAGTGAGGCGGCCCGGCGCCGCTTTGGCCGTCGTCGGGCAGCATTCAACTATCGCGAGCAAATCAAAACGGCAGTCGGGCCAAAGCGCTGCCAGGCCAGCGCACTCCAAAGCAGCACAGACCAGGGTCTATGCCACTAATGATCGGAGGCCAGAATGTTTTGTCCTAAATGTGCCGCCCAAAACCTCGAAGGCGCGCGCTATTGCCGTTCGTGTGGCGCGAATCTTAGCCTGATTCCGCAGGCACTGTCCGGCC
>DATAOU010000127.1:0-11227 GCA_036265575.1 Pyrinomonadaceae bacterium | reverse complement strand
TACCTGAGCGCGGGGCGGGACGATCTCTCGTATCCGACGTTGGCGACAAGACTTCATGTTCCCGAAAGCTTCGTAAAAAAATTAATATATCGCATGCGGCAACGTTATCGCGTGTTGTTGCGCGAGGAGGTGCGTCAAACGGTAGCGGACCCTGCCGATGTGGATGACGAACTACGCCACCTCTGTGGCTCGCTCGCCGCGAGCTCCGCCTGCGCAACGTAAGACTTTTGCTATTATTGACCCAAAACGAACGAATGAAGCCATCCTCCAGTGGAGCCGCACTGTTCCGACGGCCCCTGCAAAAACGGGATTGCACACGAAAGTCCACAATCAAAACGAAAAAGTCGCGTTTTGATAGCTTGGTTGCTCGTTACTATCACGCCCTTTACAGCTTCGCTTCTCGACTGACCGATGATCCTCGGGAGGCACTTATGTTAGCGGACGACGCGTTCGATAGCACGTTAAAGCAACTGCCGAACTGTCGGGATGAGAACGTGTTTGCATCAATACTCATCGCGAGTGTAATTCGGACAAGTAAACAATTGAATGTCCCGCCGGCAAACGGCACTCGAACAGCCTAACGACTAGTGACCCTCCATTGAGCGTGTTGCTTTGATTTATTGAATCTCTGTTACGCCAAGCGCCGCATGTAGCATACTCCTGCCATACCTAGCAAGGCTATCCCGAACAACGCCTCTGTGTATCCGCCGTCCGGCACATGGAATCGCTCGCAAACGAATTGGAGCGTGATCGGCCCTGTAACGTCGCGGTGAAAGTTGCCGATGTTGTACGGCGGGGCGATGAAACTCCAGTAAACAATGTCGTTGCCCTGAACGAAACCGTTACCGGTCACGTTGACGTGCCCGGTTAGCAGGCGTCCTGAATCCGCTCCAGTGATGAGCACATCAAATGTGGTGAACGTGAAGCCGCCAATTGTGAGGATCGGGAGATTGTTGACGCTCCACAACGGCTGACCGGGTAAGTCATGCCCGCCTGAATGTACGGCGCGAATAAGCGCGATGAACTTTGCACCGTCTGTCTCCCCAACCAACCGAATGGCTGGCCTGCGGGATGATTGAAATCATATAGATGATTTAACGTGAAATCACCGCTCAATGTTACGTCGCCCAGCGGGATGATGTTTGCTTGTGCGGTGCAGCAGATAAATGCTGCCACCACTGCTGCGGCGTATTTGGTTCTATTCACGACCAAATCGGCCCGCATTCGCACCATACCACAATAGTACCTTTTGCGAAAAGCGGGTTGTAACCGCCGATTGGTCGCGACAAGCACATGATGTGACCATTTGATGAGAGTGCGGGGTCTTTTCATCTATCAACTTGGTTTCTACGGAAATGGTCGGACCAAGTTCGGACAAGAATCCCGACTTAACAGCCGTGATTGAGTGGATTCTTGGCTATGTCTTAGCCGTTGGCGACTTCATGGGAAGAAACTTCCCAAGCGCTGGATCCGCTCGTTGCGGGATGTAAATGGAACGATTGGCGGTGCGTTGCGAATGCGGTCCGCCATAAAGCTCGTCAGAAATGAGCGATCATGCACGAAAGTGATAGGCCATTGTCACGTTTTCATAGTTGTATTCCCCCGCTCCCTTAGGGGATTTTTAGTAGAAATTTGAGGGGTATTCCCCTAGGAAAAACGCACGATTTCTTGTTTACAAGTCGTCCGACCTACGGCAATCTGCTCCTTTAACCCCCTCGGAATGGCTAAACGGGAGCCGATGGGTGAAAGGATCGGATGCGCCCAACAAAGATGCTGCCCGTCTGCAGCTCGCTGCGCGAGCTTCAACAACTGGACAGTTCTTCGCAAGATTTGCAGAATCAGCCGCGGTCTCACCAGGTATTCAGTAGATGTTCGAAGGAGACTCTCACGAAGAAGGTGGCCGAATTGATTTGTTTGGCTTTATTCTGTGCCGGCACAGTTTTTCTCGAATATGAAATGCTGTTGCGTTTTGGCGCGGCATTCGTTGTTTTTGCAGCCGCCTGTGCTCTTGCTTTGATTTCGGTGGCGCTATATCGCGCGCCTGAGGGCGATGAGCGGGCCGACGGATTGCATACTCGACAGCGTAATCGGCCGAGGCCTTTTCTTTTGGCACGTTCGGCAGGCTCGGGAGGTATTCAGGAGCTCAAGACCGATGAATCTCTCAAATCTGCGGGAATGTGAGCTCTGGCTTTGATGGAATTCTCCGCCGACATAACGACGAGGGCTCTGATGGATGGGAGCATCACGCCACCTCACATCACCCTTGCATTGGGCGAAGCCACCGAACCCGACCTACTCGCTGCTAGATCCGCAGCTCTCGACCAGAGGCACATGAGGCATTCATCGGTGCCCGGGCGGCATACCTAACGAATCTCCATGAAAAACCTTGCGCGTTTCGCATCATTGTTTTGAATTGCACGAGTTTCGCAGGACCGGTAACCATGGCGAGAATTCGGCAGATGATTGCTATTGACGGTCGAAAGTGCTGGACGCTTTTTCACCCCAGCACACGTAACACCTATGTGACTCCCTTAGTAGCTGAGCTTTTAAAAACATACCCGACGCCGCGTCCGATCAGAACCGCGCTTGGCGGCGTGATGAAGGAGTCCAATTGCGTTGCTCTCCTAGAAGGAGAAATTCAACATCACCCAGTTTCGACTCACGCCTTTGTCGTTGAAGAGATCGGCGAGGATGAAGACGGTAATCCCATCGAAATCTTGTTTGGCGCTCTGGCTATGCAGCAATGGGGAATTAGAGTGAAGCCCTGGGAAGAAAGACTCGACTTGTCACATTACCCAAAGAAACTTGTCGAATTCTAGATTGATGCGAGCTGTGGTTGCGACATAAAGAGTGTTTTATCTACAACGCTCACGACTCTTTGAAATCGCCCTTGTGCTCGTGCATTTTGATCACGTTTGCCAGCCTCATCATAAACGCGGATCACGGCATCATGTGAGCGGCTATAAAAGGTGGTCTTCAGCGGCAAACTCGAACTGGCCGCGCAGTTCTACTGTCCGGGCGGGCGATACTTGACCGTCTTCATTTTCGTCGTGGCTTGATCAGCCTCCTCTGGCGTGATCAGTACTGTTATTCGCGGCTTCACGGCTCCACTGGCGCTGATGGTCAACGAGAGGGCTGCTGCATCCACGTTGCTCGGCAGATCCCACAATGCTTACGAAGTCGTCGCTCCCAAAGGCATAGTAGTAGGCTTCCAGTCGCCCACCCATTCCTTTGATTGATTGCTCGGCAGCCTCGCGGCGGCTCGACCCGCCCTCTTTGAGCACCCCCTTTAAGCCTTGCTCCGAATAGGATCCCTGAATCAGGTATTTTGGCATTTGCCGCTCCTTTCCAGCATTATATCTGGCGTACGCTACGACGCGAGACGGGCCGCATCAACTCGCTATTCATCATGAGTGATGGTGACTGAGGGGTCATCCGGTATGAAACGAAACGTGAAACGGCTTGAAACGAGCACGGTTTTGGGTGAAACGAGCACCTTAGGTTTTCGTCTGCCTCGTTTCATGGTCTTCGGAGGCTCCTTCAAAGGTAAAACCTTCCTGAAATGGCCGTTCGTTTCACGTTTCCTGCCTATACCCTTGAAATGTGAAACGAAACCGCTTTTCGGGAAACGAGCGTGAAACAAGACTTCACGGTTTTGGCTCATTTTTCGCCCCTTCTTCCAAGAAATACCTGCGACTTTTTATAATAATTTTCCCGCCACCCTCAGCCTGCTTCGCCATGCGGCTGACCGAAGCCTTGCTGATCTTCATTTCTTCAGCGATAGCCGAGCATTCATTTACGCCATCCCCGATTAGTCCGAGAAACACATCCATTGTTTGGGCCAGCTTGTGCGAAATGCTTACTTCGCCGTTTGCTTCGGTGGTGAAATGCCATTCAAACGCCGGGACCTCTTCCTGGGTGTTTCGTGATGGCTTAGTGAACCGGGAAACGAATCGAGCGCCACGCTTGTCCTCGCCGTTCTTCTTGGCGTCGTCGAGCGCGATAATCCAGAAAAGGCAGCGAGTGAATTTCTAAAATTACTGGCACACCCGCCTCCAAAAGTCCCAAAAGCCGCAAAAGGTAGCCCCACGCTGAGCTTTTGGGTGATTTGGGGGCGGGCAAGTGTTTAAATTTCATTTTTTGATGATGCTTACTATTTCGCTCGGACGACCCCCGGTTACACGCTTCTCGATCGCGAGAATATCTGGAAACTTCGATGCCAGCTCACGCACTTGTCCTGTTTGAAGTTGTTACTTTTCTCCAGATCCCGCAGCGTTGCCGCGCCGCCGTAACACTGGATGATCAATTCTTTAAGTTTCTTGAGGCGCGCAGCCTTGCGCTCCATGCGACCGGCGTTCAAAATTCGTAGTTGCTCCTCAGCAAACCAGTCTGCCAATGCAATGGCCTGCTGCGCAGTCTCCAGGGCAACCGGGTGCTCGTGCGCTTGGCTGCCATGTGTACCGGCATGCAGACAAACCGTAATTCGCCACGCTTGCTCATTCCAGCGCGCAGCGTAACTGGTGACGTCACGTAATTCGCCACGGCGCCTTTTTACTATTGCATCGTGATGATCATTCAGCGCTTCTAACGCTTCCGACGTTGGCTCGATCGTGACGCACTCAGGCGCCAGCCGATAAGTGGTAAGCAAGGAATAGATCAACCCTGCATATGCTTTTTCCACGCTGCTTGAAATTGATGGTGGATTCTTACCGATCTCCCGCGGCTCGCAATCGGTGTGGCATGCCAAAATTCGTGGAATTAAACCGCCTTCATTCAGGCTGCGCTCGTCAAGCAACGACTGCACTTTATCAGGTTGCGTTAACCAAAGTGCCGTCAGACATGGCGATTCTAATAAAATTGGATCGCGAGACATTCGGTGTACCACGCACGGATCACCGGAATACGCTTTCAGATACAAGCCTTCATCGGTGCGATCTAGCTTGTTGTAGCGTCCAAGCAGAATATTAACGATCGATAATGCATCCGAGCTCAAGCTCGCCAACTGCTCGTCATTCTTGCTTAAAAGATCTTCAAGCTTCTCGGTCGTAATGTCCTCGCAAGACAAGGTCGGCGGGTCCAGCCGTTTTTGTAATTCTTCCATTTCAAGCTCAAATTTCCTTACCTCTTCGCCAATATCATCGTCGTGCTGTTTGGCGTATTGCTTTTTGCATTGCTTGATATCGACCTCTAAGAGACCGCGCTTGGCAATTGCGTCGGGTCGATCCAACTCCTTCCATCTCTTGATCCGATCCATTTCAAATTGCTGAAATGGCTTGGCCATGTGCCGGAAGGTTTCGGACTTGCCACTGCCGCTTTCTGCGGAGGCAAGCACGTAAATGTTGCCGTGCGTAACACGATTACTAGCAGACCGGACGGCCAAACCGGCGCCGACGCTGGCACTTAGAATTCCAAGTGCGCAACATCCGACGAGGCTTTCCGGCACGCGCTCGGTCGCACAACCTTCTTTCGCCATTGCTTCAACGAGCGGCGGAAGACAGTGAAGCGGAAAAGGCTCTGCTGCTTCGCTTGGCTCGTCGCGGTTTGCGCCATCCGTTTTGGTTTCAGGAACCGGCTCGGCGATCTCCAGTTTCTCGACCAACTCGTTTCGGAAAATCGCAGCGTAAATGTCCTCGGCACTCGCGCCTGCCTTTCGTCCATTCGTTCACGTCTTTGAACTGCTCGGGGACGATAGCTCTTGCGACTTGCACAGGGACTTTTGTGGACAGATCATCCAGCCACCTCTTCCCGGCCTCATCATTTTGAGGCCATGCCAATACTGAAACTCCTTCCGGTATCAGGGCATTGCAGAGTGCAGCATTGCTTGCACCACGCGTTGCGATGAACGCTTGATTCTGGTTTAAATACAGATCGGTGCGATCGGCCAATGCCAGCATATCCCACTGGCTTTCGCCGATGTGAACCTGCTTAGCCTTCATGAGATCTCCAATAACAAACGGTCTGGCACCTATACCCGTAGGAAAGTAAAACCAGTCGTCTTTCTCTCCAACCTGCTTCGCCTTCACCCGGTAATGCGCCGCCAAAATATTGCCGTCATCTTGAACCGGAAATGCGAAGTCGCCATGGACTAGGCCGACGTACTTCTTGTCATGCAGCCATGTACAAAATTGCTGCGAGTACCATCGCTCGTTGCCCGGCCGGATTAGTTCCTTCGGAGTGAGAGGCGCAACACAGTTGTGCGACCAGTCGAACGTGACGTTATGATTCGCAGCTGGCGCTTTGCTTGACTGACTGGGCGACGTTTTAACGAACATTGAGTCCGCCAGCAAGTTCACGCATCGCCTCAGCGGCGGTCACGTTCTTCTTATGCATTAACCAGTCAATAACGGTCCCACCGATTTTGCAGTCATGGCCTGACCATGATTGAGTTTTCGGATAGATCATCACAGGCCGATGACTGCGCTTGTGTTGTGTTACCGGGCAACCACAAGTCACGAAATTCTCACCCGCTGGCTTTAATTCGTGGTCGCGACTTCGCACGAAATCAGTAATGGGATTTGCGGAAATCACTTCGTCGCGCGTCGTCATCGCTTTCCTCTAAGCCTGAGCAATTGCTGCGTCGGAAAGTCCGCGCACCCCAGGCAATAAAGGTCGCCCGTCAACGGAGAGCGCCCATTGTTACCGCCCAAGTTGATATTCGTTATGTGCGTGTTGCAGCAGACACAGCGGCGAATCCTAGGTGTGCCGATTTGCGAGAGGCGAATGACCAAATATGTTGTCCATTGTTGCAGTTTTGGAAAGCCGCGTCCCGCACGGGCGCGGTTTTCTCTTTTTGGTGGGGCGGGCGCGTTCATCGGCTCCCGCTCCGTTTTGGTGTGACGTGTTCTTTGGCGAATTCGCCAGCAGCAGCGCGCCGCTCAAACTCGGCAATGGCAGATCGCGAAACATAGACCCGCCCGCAAATATTTACGGTCGGAATCCAGCCGCGTTTGCGCCAGCGCCAGCCGGTGGCTTGGGTGATACTTAATTGATTGAGCCATTCGTCGTACGCAACAAGGTCGCTCGCCCTCGTTGTGGCAATGAGTTCTGAAACCATGTAGTAGCTTGCCACAGGCTCAAAACGAAATGCGGAAGGGGTTTTCCGCATTTATTCCGGCTCGGCTGAGTATCTTACGAGCTTAGACTGTGATTGCTTTGGCCAGAAGCCAGCCTTTCGGCTCGTCTTTTTCCAAATCTTTTTTGCCGAGGATCGCAAAATTTTCAAGCGGACTATCGCTTAGGAGAATCGCACGTATGTCTTGCGTTTTCGCTGGCGTTTCTGTGCACGGCTGAGGAGGGCGACCACGGCGCTTTATGTATCTAAAGCCGGTGTCCGTCAATAATTCGGCCAGCAAGTCACTGAACGGGCGAAGGTGTGCGAGTACGCCACTCAACCAATCTGCTTCTGCTTCTTCAAACCCCACTGGAGTTGTCATTGTTTTAAGGCGTTCTCCCGGACTCTCATTCTTGTTGGGCACGCGGTATCTGAGCGGGGACGGCGGTTTAGACAACCACCTTTCCTTGAATGGATAGTAGCTCTCATCAAAGAAGAACATCTTCTTAACTGCCCTGCTGATCTCATGCAGCGTCCATTGCTCACTGATCGGCGACACAAGGTGAAGCCAGCAAAGGTAATCCAACTCAGATGAGGTGTAGTAGTGTTTTGGATTTAGGTGCGGTTCCGGCTGAATCTCTTTAGTTCGTACGGCAACAAAATGCTTCAACCGTTGCCTCAGCCATTCCACATTCGAAGCTATTGGTTCTTGTCGGGCCAGCGCGTCGCGTTTGTAAAAGGTCGATTGCAGGCCGACACGATGGTATCGGAGCCGTGCTTCTGCCCATCTCGTTAGGCGCAAGAGCAAGCCACGCGGTTTTTGCGTCGTCAGAAAATCATAGGCCGTTAGCTTCTTTTGTCTCTTGTGTTCGACTTCGCACTTTGCGGCGAAGAAGGCCCATCCGATTATATCAAAGGATAGATCATCGCGTGCCGAAAAAATGTTTGCCCATCGATGCAGATATTTCTCAGGGCTGTAGCCGCCCCATCACGGACCAGGACTGTGCCAACACGAGCCTATTGTCCAAAGCTCTTGCAGGAGTTGCTCAGCGTTGTCGCTCGTTTTCGGTATCGGCGGGAAACCAATCTCGTTCAGGCTCAGCACGAGCGGTGTATGGAAGGTGTTGTTGTTGCGACGCTTCACGCCCTCGCTTGCTGGGTCTGCGGTTGAACAACGACCGGTGAGAAAACAAGCTTCTGCGCCATTCGCTGCCGATGTTCGCCGAGCAAGTGCGAGTAGATTTTTCCGATTAGGATTCCGCCGTCCAGATGTCCCATCCATTCGGCGATCGTCCGCACGTCAATGCCGCTCATGATGGCAAGACTGCAAAAGTAGTGGCGCAGATCGTGAAAGCCGACCCAAGCAAGCCCAGCCTGCTTTCTTGCGATCTCGAATGAATCCCGCAACGATTTTGCAGCGCGATCTTGATCACCACGTTGCGGACTCGGAAACAACCAGGCCGTATCCGGTGCGCGCCTCTGCCACATGTCGCGTAAGTGCGCTTCGAGATTCGGGTTGAAATCCACAACACGCGACTTGCCGTTCTTTGAAAGCCCGTCCGCGCCGATGGTGACGTGCCGTCTTTGAAAATCCACATCGGCCCACTTGATGCGCAATGCTTCAGAGCAACGTGCGCCGGTAAACGCCAGAAAATTGAGATAATCAACCAACTCCTCGCCGTTCTTCCCGCATAGCCGCGCGGCAGTGCAGAGTTTTTCAAATTGCGCAGGTGTCAGCAGCGAACGTTTGACGGTGCGCACTTTCAGCGGCTTCAATCCGGTCATCGGCAATGCAGATAGATGACCGTCGTTAGCAGCTTTCTTTAGCACGTTACGCAATGCGATCACGTCCAGATTCACGCTGCGCGCTGACAGTCCAGCTTTGAGCCGTGCGTCGATAAACGCGGCGATCACGGGCTTCGTGATCTTGTCTAGCCGCACGTGACCGAGAGCGTCCATCCAGCGAATCAGCGAGGTTCTTTCCCGCTCGATGGTTCGTGGTCGCTTGTCGCCATTCTGAACCGTCTCGAAAAATTCTAAGTAGCTCTTGCAATAGTCGGCGAGCTTTGGTTTGCGGCCCGCCGTTGGCAGTTCTCCTTTGTCTTTCGCCAATTGCTTCTGTCGAATCTCTTTGATTGCCGTTTCGAGATTCTGAGCTTCGAGCGGAATCTTGCGCGCGGACTTTTCGCCGTTGACGCGCATTTGCAGATAGAAACGCCCGTTGCGAATCCACAGTCCGCGCACTTTGCGTTTGCGGGAATCTCGCGCGGGCGTAAAACGGTACCTGTGGTTCACGGTTTGACCGTCTTGACCAGTGCTTACGGTTGCTTTTGGTTTCATCTTGTCAATGTAGAACAATTAGTAGAACAGAGTCAAGTGCAGATCCCTCGATATGTGATAACCTTCTGAAAATCAGTCTATGCCGATGTGGCGGAATGGTAGACGCAACGGACTTAAAATCCGTTGGGCCGTTAAAGGCCCGTGCCGGTTCGAGTCCGGCCATCGGCAGTTCCTAGTAGGAACATGAACCGTTGAATCGTCAAACTTTTAATTGAAAGCGAATTTGGAAAAGCCTTGAAAGCTCGACGGAGTACCAGCTCGACGGAGTACGAGAATGATGGAGTATGTCACGAGACGCGTTAGCTGATCGAATGCGAAAGCTTGAAATTAGCGAGGCCGATCTGGACGAAAGCTTTGCGCGGTCGAGGGGCCCCGGCGGTCAGAATGTAAACAAAGTTTCAACTGCAGTGACGCTGCGGCATCTCCCGACTGGCATCAGCGTCACCGTCCAGGATTCGCGTTCGCAAGCAGTAAATCGCATGCTCGCGCGGGAACGATTGCTCGACGTGATCGAGAGCGCTCGAGAAGGGCAGCGTATGGCTGAAATCGCGAAGCGCGAAAAAGAGCGGCGCAGAAAATCGCCAAGGCCAGCTGCGCTGAAGAGGAAAATTCTGGAATCCAAACGCAGGCGGGCGGAGCTAAAGAAGCAGCGAACAAAGATCAAGCTGGATTAACATCACCAAACCAATTCCTGCAACGCATTAATGCGTGCTTTCATCAGCTTGCATTTCTCGCCAGTTGAAGGAGCGGCATTGCGCTTCTTGAGCAACTCGATCTACTCCCTCTTAACTGTGGCAAAGCGCGCGGGCGGCAAAATGAACTGCGCGGCGCGATAAACCTTATTCATCTTCTCATCCAGCGACTCAGCTTTGTCTCGTCGTTCTGGAAGGTTGTGTGCTCGATATCCTGTTCGAGATCGCTATATGCTGTTGCAAGTGCATCGTCCTGCTCAGCACTAATCGATCGCGCATCAATCACAGTCCATTTTTTAGCGGCAACGTCGAAGGTTCCCTGAAACAGGGCGTCTTTATGTCTTCGAATTGCTTCGGGTTATTTTGAGACAGCGCTCGCACGCGAACCTTCCGATCAGTTCCGAACCGGAAATACGGAGAAACATCTCCGGCCATTTCGGGAGGGTGCGCTTGTTTTTTCATTGCGCCATCCAGAGACTTTGGATGCGATCGCCGATCTCTGTTTGAGCAAAGCTCGATTCGTTTATCTCCAGGACCGAGATCGAATCTGCGCCGTAGCGTCCATCATTCTCAACTATGCAGACGCTGGACTGCGTTGCCCAAAAGACTTCGAGACCGCGGTGGTTTTGGTGTTCGAAGTAATCTACTTTGTCGATCTTCCCGAGGACTCGATGGTTTTTGATATCAGCCAGGTAATTCGCCTCGCTGAGGGACTCATCTTGTTCCCAGGCTTCCATCGTTGGAACAAGCACACCGCACCGCCCGTCAGGGGATGCAGTGTTTGCGTAAACGACGTATCCATCGGGCCAATCTACAGCAGTGGCCGTTTCGGATAGGGCAACGTTTAGAGATAATCCGGAAAAAAGCGCCCAAGAGTCGTGCCGTATAACGCACGCTGCAAACAGTAACTCGTTAGTATTCTCGGCGGAAAGAAAGAATTTGTTGCTTAAATACATCTGGCAATGCGACCTGCGACGAATCGTTTGTTGAAAACAATTCACGCTATGAAAAAAGCAATGTTATTGAGCGGTGTTGTAGCGGTCGTGGGCCTGACGCTGGTTTCGTGCTCGAGCACGCCAGAGACCACCACGACCACAACGCGTCAAACCACAGTCCAAACGGCAGCCCCGCCACCGGTTCCCGC
>DATAOU010000126.1:0-5067 GCA_036265575.1 Pyrinomonadaceae bacterium | reverse complement strand
GGAATCAGTTTGCCGTAGCCAATGCCGGCCAGCAGATCTTCAACGCGGCCGTAGCCATATTCTCCGGCCACTCGTTTCATTTCGCGGTCGCCGTCGCTGAACAGTTTTTTTGCGGAAAGCTGGAAACGCGCTGCCTCTTTTTCAAAGAGCTTTCTGCCAATCTCGATCGACTCGGTACGTTGCTGTTCCGCAACCCAGTGACGCACTCGATTTCGCGCTCGCGAAGTGACAATGAAATTCAGCCAGTCGCGCGAAGGATGCGAGTTTGGCGACGTCAAAATCTCGACCACGTCGCCGTTTTGGATTTGACTGCGCAACGGCACAATGCGGTTGTTGATTCTGGCACCGGTGCAAGTGTTCCCTACTTCCGAGTGAATCATGTAGGCGAAATCAATCGGCGTAGCGCCGCGCGGCAGTTGGATTACTTTGCCCATCGGGGTGAAGGCAAAAAGATCCTTGGGATAAAGGTCAAGCTTTAGCGAGTCGAGGAAGTCTCGCGAGTCTTTTACCTCCTGCGTCCACTCGACCAACGAGCGTAAGGCCTGAAACGCATTATCGTCATCGTGTGCCCCGCGTTTGCCTTCTTTATATTTCCAGTGGGCCGCGACGCCTTCCTCGGCAATCTGATGCATTTCTTCCGTGCGGATTTGGACTTCAAACGATTGTCCATCAGAACCGATGACCGAGGTATGCAGCGATTGGTAGAGGTTGTCGCGTGGCGTGGCAATCCAATCTTTAATGCGGCCGGGTACGGGGCGCCAGGTGTTATGAATCACTCCCAGCGCGGCATAGCAGTGTCTTACTTCATTGGGAGTAACGACCCGTGCAGCCACCAGGTCGTAGACTTGATCCAGATCGATCTTCTGACGCTTAAGCTTTTTCCAAATTGAGTAGAGCCGCTTGACGCGACCCTCAACGCGCACGAACGGCACTTCGGCTTCGTTCATCTTTGCTTCAATGCGTTCGGTTACGCCGGCGAGAAATGCCTCGTTCTCCTGGCGCCGTTTCTCGAGTTGGTCGGTCAGCTCGCGATACGCATCCGGGTGCAGGTGACGGAAGGCCAGGTCCTCCAGTTCACCTCGCAGCTTACCCATGCCCAGGCGATGCGCGATCGGCGCAAAGATTTCCATCGTCTCTTCGGCGATGCGCTTTCTTTTTTCCGGGTTGAGATATTGCAGGGTGCGCATATTGTGCAGGCGGTCAGCCAACTTGATCAGCACGATACGCACGTCATCGACCATGGCCAGCAACATCTTGCGCACATTTTCCGCTTGCTGCTCTTCGCGCGAGATGTTGCTGATTTGCGCAATCTTGGTCAGACCATCGACGAGATGCGCAATTTCTTCACCAAAATATTTGCGGATGGTATCCAGGTCTACCAGCGTGTCTTCGACAACGTCGTGCAACAAACCGGTGGCTACGGAAACTTCATCGAGATTCATGTTGGCGAGGATGTTGGCGACTTCAAGCGGGTGGACCAGATACGATTCACCGGAGGCGCGCTTTTGGCCTTTGTGTTCGCGAGCAGAAAAAAGGTAGGCGCGCCGGATCAGATCGAGGTTAGCCTGCGGATGATTGCTGGCGACCTTCTCAACAATTTCTTCGATTCGAATCATCTAAAAAACGGCTTCACCGGCCAACGGGTAAACAAGCAAACGATATATTTGAGTATAACAAAAAGGTGATGCCCGACCCGAAAGTCGAGCATCACCCGAAAGTAGTTAAAGCAGATTGTGGTCTTACTTAGCCGGGGAAGCTGCCTGTTTTGCTTCCTCTGCTTCTTTCTTCTTCTGATTCGCTTCGCTCAGCACCATGGTGCGCTTCTGGGCAACATCGCGCTGTTTATCAAGCTCGGCGGCCTGATCTGTCTTACCGTCCATCTCAGCGAGTTTCTTGGCCTCAAGCAACAGATTCGTCTTGTAGGACCAGGCCGATTCGCTATTCGGGTCAAGCTTGATTGCGTTTTCTATCTCTTCCAGCCCTCGTTTCACACAAGACTGGGCCATATCAAACTCTTTCTGGTCGCTCGGTTTCTTATAAGTGACATTCGCGCGATTGCCTTCGTTGAGCGTCGTGGTCTTATTGGCCGGCAACTCGGTTATCTTAAATGAGCAGTCCCAGTCCTTGCTGGCGAGTACGACATAAGCCTCGGCGCGCTTATCCGGCTCGATACTCGTGTCATTAGCGCGGGAAGAAATCCAGGAGCGCAATTTATCTTCATCCTTAGTAGCACCGTAGAGATAGGCGATCGCTTTGTAAGCTTCTTCGTTCCTGGGATCTTTTTGCAGTATCTGCTGGTAGGCCTGAATCGCTTCGTTGGCTTTGGCAATGTTTTCCGGAGTATTCACACCCGGACGGTATTGCGCGTGAATCGTGCGGGCGATAAAAGACGGAGCGCTCTTGCTGTTGGGATCAAGTTCCAAAGCGCGGCGTGAATGCTGTTCAGCCTCGTCAAAGTGGCCTTCGCGATAGGTACGCGCCGCTTCGTTTAATTCATTTTTGGCCCTGATTCGGTTGATTATTCCGCAGCCGGAACTGGTAACAACAAGAACCGCCAACACGATGGCGATTCTAGTTTGAGAGAGTTTCATTGATCCGTAGCTCCATTAAGATGGTTGGAAACGCAACGCGAATTGGCTTGAGCTGTCTCACGCAGCCTGAACCGGCTGGTCATTAGACACTTATTGAGGCAGATCGTCCACCTGCAGCCCGACTGGATTGGCGCCGGCCCCTTTGATCGCGTCAATCACCTTCACCACATCGCCGTATTTCAGCGATCGAGGCGCCTTCACAAACACTGTCTTTTCGAGCCGCTCCGAGTCGGGCAAATCAGAGCGCGTCTCCATGCCAGGCTTGAAGGCCCGCTGTTCTTTGCGCTGCTGAAAAAGCTGCAGCAACTTTTGACTCAGCGGCGCCGTGTCATTTACCGATCCGATGCTGTCGGCATTAAGTTTCAGTTGCAGATCGTTTGAGATCGAAACCACCAGTGTCAGCGGGTTTGGCTTCAGTTTGCTCAGGTCTTCGTTCGGATCTCTTTGCGTGGGAATGTCAGCCTGAAAGCGGCTTGGTTTAAGCGGCGTGATCACCATGAAGATGATCAGCAAAACTAACAGCACATCGATCAGCGGAGTCACATTGATATAAGGTACTGCTTTTGATCCGCCTTCAGCTTTACCACCACCCATAGCCATAACTTTGCTCCTCTGAATGCTTACAACCCGGCCTGAACGAGTAATTACGCAGCCGGGGCCGTTGAACCAGCTTTCTTCTTCTTGTCGGCGACCAGGCCAATCTTATCAACGCCCAAACCTCTTACTTCATTGATGACGTTGACGACTTCGCCATAGCTGACACCTACGCCACTCTTAATGTAAACGATGCGATCCTCTTCCTTCTTGATGTTACTCAGCATCGTTTCGACTTTGCCTTTGATCTGGTCCTGCGTGATTTTTGTTTTGCCCAGCCAGTATTCGCCATCATTGGGAATGGCGATGACTATGGCGGTCTCGTTATTGATCCTGGTGTCTTCCTCAGGATTATTCATGTTCTGCGGCAAGCTAACCGTCACGCCGTGTTGCAACAACGGCGTGACCACCATGAAGATGATCAAGAGCACCAACATGATGTCGACCATTGGGGTGACGTTAATCTCTGACTGGAAGCCACCGCCTCCACCTGCTGCCATTCCCATAATTCAGTCTCCCTTTCACTTTCGCCGGCGGAAAGAACCTGGCCGCCGGCAGCTCCTGCTAACGGCAAGCAACCTACCAGACTTGCAAACCGCTTACGGCTTCAGTTGCTTCGTACGATTCTTGATGAAGTAGTCGACGAGTTCTGAAGCTGAGTTGTCCATCTCCACGATAAAGCCATCGACTTTGCCCGTGAAGTAGTTGAACAACCAGACAGCGGGCACGGCCACCAGCAATCCGAGGGCGGTGGTAAACAAGGCTTCCGAAATACCGCCGGCGACTGCGCCGATACCAGCCTGCTCTGCTGCTTTCATGCCGCGGAACGCGTTAATAATTCCGAACACCGTACCGAACAATCCCACAAACGGCGCCGTCGAGCCGATGGTCGCCAAACCCGACAGACCGCGTTTGAATTCGGCCGTCTTGATGGCGATGGCACGCTGCAAGGCGCGCTTCGAGGCTTCGATTTCGTCGCCGGAAATGTCGGAAGACTGCTCGTGCGCACGGAATTCCTGCAGGCCGCTGCTCACGACCATGGCCAGGTGAGATTTGCGGTGCTTGTCGCTGATGTTGATCGCTTCTTCGATGCGGTCGTTCTTCAGCGCCTGAGCTACACGTGGCGCAAACTCGCGCGACTGTTTTTTGGCCGCCGAGTAGGTCAGATAACGTTCCACCATGATGGCGATCGAGTAGACCGACATAATAAGAAGAACAATAACGACGCCGATGGCGACGCCGCCCATACTCTTGATCATCGACATGATCGAGAAATGGTCTGCCTCGGTTGGGCTAGCTGCAGGAGCTGCGCCTGCCGCTTGCCACATCAATACAATTAAGCCAAAGACTTTGGTTCCTAGAAGACTTGTTAGAATAGTCACGATCAACCCTCCAAAAGGTTTTTCTTACATTAATAGCTCGCAGGGAACTCGCTGAATGAGCCGCCAGAGGCTCGTACGGCGCTGAACCTCCGCATTTTATTGCGCCACGAAATTGTACGTAATGACGCCGGTCACCTTCACCGGTTGTCCGGAGAGCTTGGTGGGCGAAAACCTCGCACCACGTGCTGCTGCCACAGCCACGGCTGTCAGTAACGGATGACCGGATACTGCGTGAGCCGAGACTACGTTTCCGTTCTCGTCAATCAACACCTGGACCACGACCGTGCCTGAGGCATGCGCTGTCCGGGCGATAGCTGGATATGCTGGTTTGGGAAGACTGATTGCTTTTCCATTAAGCACTCCGCCTGAGATAGGAGCGCGCGGTGGAGTTGGCTTTGGCGGTGGCGGTGGCGGTTCCTCAGAAATATTGACCGAGGTTGGACCGGCTACGATGCCGGTTCCGGTTCCGGGTCCGGAAATGGGAGCCGCGGCGTTCGACG
>DATAOU010000125.1:0-3902 GCA_036265575.1 Pyrinomonadaceae bacterium | reverse complement strand
TGAGGCAGGATCCGCGGCTCTTTCATTGACCGGATTTGCCGCCGAAACTACGGTTTTGGACACGAGGCATGGTGACTAACAAGCAGGAGATTTCGTGCAATGGAAGCGGCTTGAGTTCGCGACGGAGAATGCTTCCAACCGGGGACGTCCAAACTAAAGCCGATGCATTTGCGACCACGCATTGGAGCCTCGTATTGATTGCGCAGGGTCAATCAGCCGGGGCGGAAGAAGCGCTGGAAGAACTTTGTCGGATTTACTGGCGACCTCTGTACGCTTTTGCCCGACGACAAGGTTCCGACCCAGAAGAAGCGCGAGACTTAACGCAGGGTTTCTTTCAGCTGCTACTCACACGCCGCGACTTGGACGCAGTCCGCAGGGAGAAAGGACGCCTGCGCTCCTATCTACTGGTATCCTTTAAACATTTTCTGGGAGGCGAACGACGCAGGGAGATGACGATCAAGCGGGGCCACGGACAGTGGTTGATTCCGCTGGAAGAGTTGCACGCGACTGAGCGCGCGGATCTTCCCGCCGGTGGACTCGTTGATTCGTTGAGCGCCGATCGGCTGTATCAACGCCGATGGGCTTTGGCTCTCATCGAACACGTTCTCAAGCGGCTAAAGAACGAGTACTGCGCGACTGGCAACTCGTTTCTGTTTGATTCTCTAAAACTATTGTTGCCAGACGAACCCGATGCGCCATCGCGTGCGGAGATCGCTGCGAGACTGGGTATGACGGACAATGCGCTCAGACAGGCTTTCCACCGGTTTCGTCATCGTTATCAGATGTTGCTACGAGAGGAGATTGGTTACACCGTCGCCGATCCTAGCGAGATTGAGGATGAGTTGCGTCATCTGATTGCTGTGCTGCGATCGTAATGACAGCGAATTGTGTGACATATCTATAGCGCATCAATCCGAGGCCGATCCGTGAAATTCGTGCCGAACGTTTGCCCGAAATGCGACGCGGAAATTTTTTCCGATGCGGCAGAAGGCCTTTGTACCGCCTGCCTGCTTGAGACGGGTCTTGGCCTATTTAGAGAGGTAGTCGACTCTGCGCAGACAGACGAACCTATGCGCGTCGACGTAAATGTCACCGGAAGGAGGAACGGGGCACCAGATAGGACCAGCACGCCAGGGAGTCTGGGCGACTACGAATTGCTGGAAGAAGTCGGCCGCGGAGGCCAGGGCGTTGTCTATCGCGCGCGACAGAAAAGTCTCAATCGCACGGTAGCATTAAAGGTTCTCAGCACAGGCCGCTGGACTACAAAACCGCGCCTCAAGCGATTCCGCCTGGAAGCGGAAACCGCGGCGAGTTTGGATGATCCGAACATTGTTCCGATTTACGAAATTGGTGAGTGTGATGGGTCGTGCTATTTCAGCATGAAATTGGTCGAAGGCGCCCCGCTTGATCAACTCGTTAGGCGTGAGCTTCTGCCGATCCGCCGTACAGCGGAATTGATTGCCAAGCTGGCACGCGCTGTGCATTACGCCCATCAACGCGGCATTCTCCATCGAGATATTAAGCCAGGAAACATTTTGGTCGATGCAAAAGGCGAACCGCACCTTACCGACTTCGGCCTGGCGCGGCTCACTGAAACGGAGAGCACGGTCACCCGCACGATTGAAACGCTAGGCACGCCGAGTTACATGGCCCCGGAACAAGCGCTAGGGAATAACGATCAGTTTACCAGCGCGACTGATGTCTATGGATTGGGCGCGGTGCTTTACCATTTGCTCACGGGTCATCCACCGTTCGCAGGAGGAACAACGTACGATACCATCCGGTTGCTTTTGGAAACGGAGCCGCGGCAACCGCGCCTTTGGAACCCGAAAATAGATCGCGACCTAACAACCATCTGTCTTAAGTGCCTCGAGAAAGATCCGCAGCGCCGTTATCCATCCGCCCTGGCATTAGCCGAAGATCTTGACCGATGGCTCAAATACGATCCGATTCACGCGCGGCGTACAGGAATTTTCGGTCGTGGCAAAAAATGGGTCCGCCGAAATCCCACGCGAGCGTTGTTGCTTGTGTCATTGATCGCACTGGCAGCGGCCATCGGGCGGAGTATTTGGAAAAGCGAATTTGCCCCTCACCCCGCGGTGACCGGCATTGCAGTCTTGCCGTTTGAAAACCTGAGTAACGACGGAGAGGACGCATTCTTTGCTGATGGTGTTCAGGACGACATTTTGACCAAGCTGGCGAAAATTCGCGATCTAAAGGTGATCAGCCGCACCAGTGTGATGCAATATCGCGGGAAACGAAATATGCGCGAGATCGCCACCACGTTGGGAGTGTCTCACGCGCTGCAGGGCAGTGTTCGCAAAAGTGGAACGCAGCTTCACTTAAACGCGCAATTAATCGATACACGCACCGACAGCCATGTTTGGGCGGAACAATATGACTGCGATTTAAACAGTGTCTTTGCAGCGCAGAGTCAGATCGCGCTAAAGGTTGCAGATCGGCTTCAGGCAAAAATGTCCACTGCTGAGAAACTGGACATGGCGCGCCCACCAACAGCCGATCTTACCGCCTTTCAGTTCCAGACTCAGGCCAAGACTCTTGTTTTAACGACAAGCTTTACCACTAACGCGAAGGCGAATTTGCTGAAAGCGGCCGATCTACTGAACCAAGCTCTCGCAAAGGATTCTTCATTTTTCCAAGCGCATTGCCTGCTCTCTCATACTCATGACCTCCTTTACTTCTTTGGGTTCGATCGCACGCCTGCGCGCCTGGCGTTAGCCGAGTCAGCCATCGAATCGGCATTTCGCCTGCGACCCGACTCGGGTGAGGCGCATCTCGCACGTGCCGAGAATCTTTACCGCGGACACCTCGATTATGATGGCGCTTTGGCTGAACTGGAACTCGCGCGACAGACTCTACCTAATGAGCCTATGCTCTTTGAACTGAAGGGCTTCATCGCAAGGCGCCAAGGCAAGCAACAAGAGGCACTGCAGAGTCTTGAGCGCGCGGTTGATCTTGACCCGCGCAACTTTTTTACCTTGCAACAAATTGCGGCGAGTTACGACCTACTCCGGCGCTATGCCGATGAAACAATGATGTTGGATCGTGCGTTGACCATCAAACCGGGCGATATCGATACGAAGATCGCACGCGCGTTGGTGGAATTGGATTGGAAAGCGAATAGCCGACCTTTGCATCAGCTGATCGATTCAATTCGAGTGGCCGACTTGAACGCAGTGCCCAGTATCGCCGATGCCTGGCTCACGTGCGCACTCGCCGAGCGAGATGCTACTGCGGCAAGGGCGGCGTTAGGGGCATCAGGCGAAAACCCCCTAAGTGACGACGTTATTCAGTTCAATCGTCCGTTTGTAGAAGGCGTGATCGCTCGCATGACAAATGACAGTGAAAAAGCACGGGTTGCTTTCACAGCCGCGCGGGCAGAGCAGGAGAAAATAGTTCAAGCTCAACCAAATTACGCCCCATCCTTGTGCGTGCTTGGTTTGATTGATGCTGCTCTCGGACAGACAGAGGAAGCTTTGCGCGACGGTCGGCGCGCAGTTGCGCTGATTCCGGTGGAACATGATGCAATCAACGGCACGCGCATGATCTGTTATTTGGCAATGATTGCAGCGTGGGCCGGTGACAAAGATCTCGCCTGCAAACAACTCGCGATCGCTGTTCAACCACCGGCTCCCATTACGTACGGCCAACTGAAGTTGCTTCCGTTTTGGGACCCACTCCGCGGCGACCCCTGCTTCGAAAAAATCGTCGCCTCGCTCGCGCCGAAATAATTTCTGTAGTGGCAGGCGTGCCGCCTGCATCTTGACGCGAAGCAGCCGACACGGCTGGCCTCTACAGTTCATCTGCATTTTCCGCGTAACAAATCGCCGGATTTCGCACAGTACAACAGTGAATGGCCTGTAACTAGCAGAGCATGTTTG
>DATAOU010000124.1:0-4826 GCA_036265575.1 Pyrinomonadaceae bacterium | reverse complement strand
TTTGGAGTCCGCGGAGCGGACCTTAGCGTAAAGCCTGGGGGGTGAGCCCCAGGTCAATTACCAAAATGTCGATTGAACCCGCGGAGCGGGTGATAGCCGCTGCGCTTAACATTCGTCCAAATGATTCGGCTGCCGCCCGCTTCGCGGGCTCCGAGTGCGTTTCCTGACCCGATCCTGGGGCTTACGCCCCAGGCTTTACGCTAACGTCCGCTCCGCGGACTCTAAGACTTAAGATCAGGCTAATTCGTAGCGACGCTACGCGTCCAAGACTTGAACAGCTCTACCTTTCGTGTATGTTGCGCGAACCACACAGACTGAAGTCTATGCTACTAGTCTGTGCGACTTTCATTTGAGGCAGCCGTGGAAAGCCCTTACCAAACAGAAGCAGAAATCGAGAGCGTCGTGCAGGGCTTGGAATCCTGCACCACCGGCAAAGACGACTTTCCGCATCGCAAACATCTGGTCGTTGCCGTCTGGTATCTGCGCCACTCAACCGTCGAAGCAGCTTTCGCGAAGATGCGCGCCAGTTTGTTGCGGTTTCTCGAGCACCACGGATTAGACCGGGGAATCTATAAGGAAGAACTGACACGGGCCTGGATAGACCTCGTCCAAACCGAGCTGGACCAGCTCGATCCGAATGTGCCCCTGGTGACTGCCACCAACACTATAATCGAGCGTCTCAGCGACGTGCAGGCAGTCTTCGATCGCTATCCAAACAATCTGGCACTGAAAAGCGAAAGAAAAATGCGCTACCAGCTAATTGAGCGAACTCCAACCGTCGAGGAATACAATCGCGTGCGCCAGGCAGCCGGATTAAGCGTCAAGGATCCGGCAGCTGCTAAAAGGGGTCTGGCCAACACATTATTTGCAGCTTGTGTAGTTCATGAAGAAACGGTCGTCGGGATCGGCCGCGTCATTGGCGACGGCGGGCTCTTCTACGACGTCGTGGACATTGCGGTGGTTCCGGAACACCAAAAGCAGGGTGTGGGCCAACTGATCATGACCGCGTTGATGAAATACATCGATGCTAATGCGCTGCCAAGTTCCGTTATCTGCCTGATGTCAAACAAGGGCGTCGCGCCGTTTTATGAAAAATTTGGATTTAAAGCGCGAGATGCCGACATGCCGGGAATGATGATTAGGAAATAAGTACAAGACGCTATTCTCCGACCATTTCAGGTTTCCTGCCGCTGACAATCAAAGCCTGCGAAGGAAAACGCATTGTGCCGCTCTGGAAATAAGGTGCCGAGGCTTTGACCACGGCGTCTCGCGCTGCGTTCACTTCAGCAGGCCCCAGCTTCCCTAGCTTGGTCCTAAAGCTGTCCGACATTTCTGTTCGAAATGCCCAAAACTGCGAACTGTCGATCGGTGCTTCCGTATCAAACTTCAGCGTGTGCTCTTTCACCGACACAGCGCCCGCTTGTGCGAGCAGGTTCGCTAATTTTCCCGGACGAGCAAAACGAAAAGCGGTGGGCGCATCTTCGCCTTCCGGTTCAGCCGGCACGAATTGATTCAAAACGTCGCCGATTACAGTGAAGAACGGATTGAATTCACGGTCCGCCCAAACCAGGAACGCGAGACGGCCGCCGGGCTTCAAGACTCGCAAGATCTCTCGCAGCGCGCCCGGCACATCCGAAAAAAACATCGACGAGAGCCGCCCAACGGCGACGTCGAAAGAGTTGTCGGCAAAGGGAAGTTTTTCAGCCCCGGCCTGATGAAACTCAATATTTTTTAGACCGCGCTGTTGCGCTCGCTCGCGTGAGGCCTTAACCATTCCCGCAGTCGGGTCAGTAAAGGTGACTCTTCCCGAGGGACCAACAACGCCGGCAATCGTCAACGAAGGTTCTCCCGAACCGCCGCCAATGTCGAGCACGGATTGACCGGCTACGATTTGCGCTTCCTCGATCAGTGCCTGCGTCAACGGCACGAACATCTTCTCGATCAGCGCCTGGTGCTTGTTCCAATATTGCGACGACGTTTCCCAAGCTTTCAGCACCTCGTCAGCGGTTTCATTGGACATTTTGTTTTCAATCTTCTTTCGGTTCGAGCGGAAGGCCGGCCTTTTCCCACGCTTCAAATCCGCCGAATAGCGGATGCACGTTCTTGTAACCGTGACCAGACAGTTCCTGCGCCACCCGGGCGCTGGAGGCTTCGTGCGGTCAAGTGCAATAAGCAATCGCAGTGCGGTCGTGCGGGATTTCCGCTAGATGTTTTTCAACTTCGTCGGCCGGCACACGCACGGCGCCGGGCAACTTGGTTTTGGCCTCACCCCAGGCCGTCGGATTCCGCGTGTCGATAAAGGTAAATTGCTCCCCGCGGTCCATTCGCTCTTTCACTTCGTCAACCGTAACGCGTGTTGTTTCCATTGCTACCTTCCTTTCCTTACTTCCACATCCTTAAGCCAAATCAAATAGCACCACTTCCGAAGGCTCTACAGCAGCGATGCTCAGTTCGTTTTCCTGACTAACGGCGGCGCCATCACCCTGCATGAGCTTTGTGCCATTTAGCTCTACGGCGCCGGCAGCGACTTGCAGCCATGCATGCCGGCCTGGAGCCAATTGCTGATGAACTGCCTTGCCGGCATCGAGCACACTTGCGTAGATCCTGGCGTCCTGATGAATGCGCACGGCGCCGTCGTTGCCGTCGGGTGAAACAATGAGCCGCAGCTTGTTGCGCTTCTCTTCGTCAGCAAACTTCTTTTCTTCGTATTCGGGTGGCTGACCCTCTCGCTCCGGCAAGATCCAAATTTGCAGCAGATGGACCGGCTCTTCTTTTGAAGGGTTGGCCTCACTGTGCCTGACACCGGTGCCGGCACTCATCCGCTGCGCATCTCCACGACGGATGATCGAACCGCTACCCATGCTGTCGCGGTGCTCGAGCGCACCTGAAATTATGTAGGTGACGATTTCCATGTCGCGGTGACCGTGCGTGGGGAAGCCACGTCCGGGCGCCACCACGTCTTCATTGATCACCCGCAACGAACGAAAAGCCATATGCGACGGATCGTAGTAATCACCAAAAGAAAACGTGTGATAGGTGTTCAGCCAGCCAAAATCGAAATGGCCGCGAGCTTCAGCTTTGCGAATTTTGATCATCGGAACCTTTCAGAAGTTCAGAGTACAACCTTTGGGTTGCAGTTTGAAACGCGGCAAGCTAAAACTTGGACTCTAAACTGTTTGAGCTTTGCATTGCTTGAAGGAAAATCTCCGCCAGCTCATTCAAGCCCTGTGCATCTTCTTCGTCAAAGCGCGCGAGCGATGGACTATCCACATCCAGCACGCCGATAAGCTGCCCGTTCTTGATCAACGGAACGACAATCTCGGAATTCGAGGCGCTGTCGCAGGCGATGTGTCCTGGAAACTCGTTAACATTTTCGACGACGACACTTTCTCTAAGTTGCGCCGCTGTGCCACAAACACCTTTTCCCAGCGCGATTCGCACACAGGCGGGGTTTCCCTGAAAGGGCCCCAGCACCAGTTCGCCTTCTTTGTATAAATAGAACCCTACCCAATTCACGTCTGGCAAAGAGTGATAAAGCAGGGCGGAGCAATTCGCAGCGTTCGCAATGAAGTCATGCTCGCCCGCAAACAAGACCCGCAGCTGTCGTCCCAGCGTTGTATATAAATCTTCTTTGGTTCCGGCTTCCGATTTCGTAATTGAAAAGGTCATGGGTTATCAACTTTAGCGCCGCTGGCGGGTCGAATACTAATCACCACCGATTTGGAAACGGGCGTATTGCTTTTTTCGGCCACACTGCGGACCGGCACCAGCACATTTGTTTCGGGAAAGTAGGTTGCCGCGCAGCGTCGCGGAATGCTATAGGGCACGACCACAAAGTTGCGGGCGATGCGTTGTTCACCTTCAAAGTGGCTAACCAGATCAACCAGCTGCCCCTTCGTCAGATGCAACACCGCCATATCGTCTTGATTCAGAAAAACGACACGCCTGCCGTTGTGAATGCCGCGATACCGATCATCCGAACTATAAATGCTGGTGTTGAATTGGTCGTGACTGCGAATCGTCATCATCAACAGTTGGTCAGGCAAGAGGTCGTGTTTGGGTAACTCATGAACAGTGAAACGCGCTCGTCCGGTTAGAGTCTTGAATATTCGCTCACGAACGGGGCTGGGTAAATGAAAACCGCCCGGTTGCCGCACGCGATTGTTGTAATCGTCGAATCCAGGCACGACCCGTTCGATATGATCGCGAATGCGATCGTAGTCGGCAATCAATCCAGCCCATTCAATATTGGACCGAGCGCCCAGAGTAGCCGTTGCCAGTCGCGCAACTATGGCCGGCTCGCTTAGCAGTTCTTCGGAAGCAGGCTGCAGAAACCCGCGCGAAGCCTGCACCACCGCCATTGAATTTTCCGTGGTCACAAACTGAGCGCCACTAGCCTGCATGTCAGTTTCAGTTCGTCCCAGGCACGGCAGAATCAACGCCTGTCCTCCGGTAATCAAATGCGCGCGGTTGAGTTTGGTCGAGACGTGCGCAGTCAAACGACAACTACGCAGCGCTGCGGCCGTGAACTCGGTATCGGGCGTTGCCGACAGGAAATTGCCGCCGAGCGCAAAGAAAACTTTGGCATCGCCGGCGTGCATTGCCTGAATTGCACGGACGGTATCGTGGCCATGCCGGCGCGGCGGCTCGAAACTGAATTCAGTGCCCAGCCGGTCGAGAAAGGCATCCGTCGGTTGCTCCCAAATTCCCATCGTGCGATCGCCCTGCACGTTGCTGTGACCACGCACCGGGCATAAGCCGGCGCCGGGCTTGCCCACCTGGCCGCGCAACAGCATCAGGTTAACGATTTCCTGAATATTAGCCAC